>JBFLZI010000020.1:0-32794 GCA_040756315.1 Thermodesulfobacteriota bacterium
GGGGGGAGAGCGGGGGAGCCACTGCTCCCCCGGCCCTCCCCCCACTAGATCTCAGCCCTCACCCATGGTGAGGTGGTAGGCCAGGTTGTCCAGTTTGACGGTGAAGTCCACGTTCTCCACGGCCATGCCTTCCGGCACTTGCAGTTGGATGGGGGCGAAATTGAGGATGGCCTTGACCCCGGCCTGGATCAGGCGTTGGGCCACCTGCTGCGCCTTGCTGGCCGGGGTGGCGATGACTCCCAGTTCCGCGCCGGACTCTTTGACCACCGATTCCAGGTCATCCAGGTGATGAATGACCTGGCCGCTGGGGAGGCGGCGTCCTACCTTGGCGGGATCCACATCGAAGACCGCCACGAACTCATAACCCTGGCGCACGAAATTCTGATGGGCCAGCAGCGCCGAACCCAGGTTGCCGATGCCCACCAGGGCCATCTTCCAGGTCTTGTTCAGACCCAGGATGCGTTTGATCTCAAAGAGGAGTTCCTTGACGAAATAACCCACGCCCCGGATGCCGAATTCGCCGAAGTAGGCCAAATCCTTACGTATCTGAGCGGGATTAATGCCACACTTCTGGGCCAGTTTATCGGAGGCGATGATCTTCACCCCCTCCTGGGCCATGGCTTCCAGGTAGCGGGAATATATGGACAAGCGAGTGATAGTGGCTGTGGGAATCTTGGAAAATTTCATTGGCGAACGCATTACTTAGCCTTCAAAAGGAGTTGAGGTTAAGTGGTTATTTGCACAAAGGTTAATTGGAAAAATGGGGGGGGATATCCCCCCCCCGAGATGAGCCTTATTTAGATCTTGAATCCCAAGGCCGCGGCGATGGGTTTGGTCATGGGGTAAGCATAGAGGATGATCAGCGCCACAACCAGGGCGTAAATACAAAGGGACTCGATCATGGCCAGACCGATGAGCATGGTGACGGTGATCTTACCGGAAGCCTCGGGATTACGGGCAATGCCTTCCACCGAACTCTTGATGGCCAGGCCCTGGCCGATGCCGGTGCCGAAGGCGGCGATGCCGATGCCGATGCCGGCGGCGATGACCGCATAGCTAAAAAAGCTGCCCAGACCGGCGGCGCCGGTCGGTTCGGCGGCCAACGCCAGGGAAGCCCAGAGCAGCGAAATCAGCATGCTCAGCGAAAATACCAGCCCTTTTCTTAATGCCATGTTCCACTACCTCCTTTAGTATATGTAGATTGGCCTTCTTCCGAAATTTAGTGGGCGTGCTCCATGGACCCGGCAAAATACATCATGGAGAGCAGGGTAAAGATAAAGGCCTGCACCGCACTGGTGAACACCGCCAGAAACATCATGGGCAGGGGTGCTAAGAACTTGCCGGCCAGGAACAAGAGGATGATCAACACCAGGTCCTCCCCCATGATATTGCCGAAGAGACGCAGAGTCAGGGAGAGCACCCGGGCGCTGTGGCCGATAATTTCAATGGGGAAGAACAGGGGCGCCAGCCAGGGGATGGGACCCAGAAAATGCTTGATATATTTGACGCCGTGGAACTTGATCCCCAGATAGTGCGTGAAGATAAAGGTGCAGAGGGCCATGGACAGGGGCGTGTTGATGTTGGCCGTGGGGGAGTAGAATCCCGGAATCAGACCCATCAGGTTACAGGTCAGGATGAAGAGAAAGAGGGTGCCGATATACGGGAAAAAGCTGCGGCCCTCTTCCCCGGTGATTTCCACCATGAACTCTTCCAGGCCGTTGACGATCAATTCCATGACGTTCTGGGCCCCGGCCGGCACCAGGGCGACCCGGCGGCTGGCCAGCACTCCCAACCCCACCAAAAGCAGCATGATCAGCCAGGTATAGGTGACATGCGGGGGGATATGGACCTTAAGAGATGACAAGATCAGATCAAGAAACAGGATGGGATGTTCCATGAGACAGGTTTGCCTCCTTTTTCTTAAGCTTGATCACTTCAAGGATCGCGGCCAGGATCAAGGTCAGCACCACCGTGGACAGTCCCACCAGCAGCCCGATGACATTCACCCAACCGTGACGGACTAACAGATAAATGATGGCCAACAATACAAAGAAGCGCACCATTTGCCGGGCGCCAAAAAAGGCCTTGGCCCGGCCGCGACTTTCCTGCGGCAGATTGGGGGCCTGCTCCATGGTGCCTTTTAAGTTGCGATGGAGCCAGTGGAAGTTGAGGACCACCACCAGTCCCCCCACCAATACCCCCAGGGCGAATTCCCGCCCCTGCCAGAGCAGGCTGCCCAGCAGCAGCAGGGCCAGGACCAGCCAATTGGCCAACTTCAGGCGTCTGGGGGTCAAGAGTTCCATGACCGCTTCAAGATTTAAACCGCTTACTCATGACGTAGAGGTTGCGAAAGCCGGCGATAATCCCCAATATCAGGCCGAGATAAAAGAAGAACATGGAATCGAAGGTCTTGGCGAGCCAATAGCCCAGCGCCCCACCGATTACGATGGCCAAGACCAGGGAGAGGCCCACCGCCGAAGCCCGGTAGCCTCCCTTCATCAGTTCCTTTAAAAACTGTTTGGTCTCTTCCTTCAATCCCGGTTCTTCTCTCCTCCGTCCCAAGGGACTAAATGATTCTTTTCACATGTGCCTCTCTATCACACCACTAGAATCAAGTCAATCATTTTCGCCAAAAAGCTGGGAAGAAAAATACCGGCTGGAATTATTTAATAGTTTAAGGACGATAGACACAAGCCGGGGAAAGGCGGCGCCCATCGGTCCTGAATGGCGAGCTTAACATTTGTGCATTTATTCATTTTCCCCGCACCCCCTCAATTCCCCTGGCTTTCCCGCTGGACCGGCAGTTCAATGACAAAGGTGGTGCCTGCCGGTCCCGTCTCTTTGACAAAGATGCGGCCCAGGTGCTTCTGGATAATGCCGTAGCTGATGGACAGTCCCAAACCCGCGCCCCGCCCCACTTCCTTGGTGGAGAAAAAAGGGTCGAAGATGCGGCTCAGGTCCTTGGCATTGATGCCGGGCCCGGTATCGGTAAAGCTGAGGCGCACCTGGTCTCCCTCCGCCGACAAAGAGGTGGTGATGGTCAGCCGCCCGTCCCCTTCCATTGCCTCCCCGCTGTTCATCAGCAGGTTGATGAAGACCTGTTCCAATTTGCTCCGGTCGCCCCGGATTAAGGGCAAATCCGGCTGGAGATTCTTATCCACCTGAATGTACTGGAACAGGAGATGGTCCCCCACCAGGGAGAGGGCCTCCTCCAGTAAGGTATTGATGTCCAGGGGCGCCATCTTGGCAGGCATATAGCGGGAGAACTCCAGCAAGTCCTGGACGATGGTCTTGCAGCGGGTGGCCTCCCGGACGATCTTCTCCACCTGGAGCCATTCCGGCTTCTCCCGCTCCAGGTCTTCCAACAACAGATAGCTGTTCACCAGGATGCTCCCCAGGGGATTGTTGATCTCATGGGCCACCCCGGCGGCCAGTTTCCCCAGGGCCGCCATCTTCTCGGTGCGGGCCAGATGTTCCTCCAGGTGCTTTTTATGGGTGATGTTGCGGATGTGGGTCTGAGAGGCCGGCTGGCCTTCGTAAGCCGTGGGAAATGACACCACTTCAATGTCAAATTGGCTGCCGTCCTGTTTCACCCCCTTCATTTCAAAGATACGGGGGCGGGTATCTCCCTTGAGCAATCGGGCCAACCGGCGGGGGGCGCCATGGGAATAAGGGAACTTAATAAACTCCAGCAAATCCCGGCCCAGCATTTCCCCGGGGTTCTGATAGCCGAACATCTCCAGGCTGGCCCGGTTGGTGTAGAGCAATTGTAAGTCTTTATGTAACACAATGCCGTCCAGGGAATTCTCCACCAGGCGGCGGAATTTCTCCTCGGAGTCTTTTAGTTCCCGGGCCAATTGTTCCCGTTCCGTCACATCCACAATGGCCTGCACCGCTCCCAGAATCTGCCCGGATTCATCGGCGATGGGAGAGGCGGTGTGATAGAAATAGCGCTCCCGCCCCCGGAAATTGGGGAAATACTCATAGGCCTCAAACGCGCCGGGCAGGGTGGAGGACCGCTTCAGGTTCTTGTCCCCGGAAAACTTATCCCAAACGGCGACATGCTGCTCCACCACTAAAGAGGCCATGCTGGGCCGCTCATGGGAATAAAAGGGCAGCCAATAACTGTAAGTTCCCACCATCTCCTGGCGGGAATAGCCGGTCAACTCTTCACAGGCCCGGTTCCAATAGATGATTTTCTGATGCTGATCGATGACAAAGGTGGGAACCGGCAGCCCTTCCAAAATCTCTTCCGTAGTCTTCTTCTCCCGCAAGATTTCCAGTTCGCTGAGCTTGCGTTCGGTAATATCCTTGACGATCCCTTCGTAACCGGTGACCCGGCCCTCCCGGGTGCGGCGCACAATGCCGGTGAGCAAGACCGGCACTTGACCGCCCCCCGGTTGTTTCAGGGTCAGCTCCAGGTCCCGGACATAACCACGGACCTCCGCCTCCATCTGGAAGTGCTCCCAATCGTAGGGATCCTGGAAGACCTCCCGGAAATAAGGCAAGGCCAGGGCCTCGGTTTTGGACGAGAATCGCAGCAATTCCACACCGGCGGGGTTCAGGTCCAGGAGCCGCCCATCAGCATCGGTAACGAAGATCATATCTTTGGAGCCTTCGAAAATCCGGCGGTAACGGCCCTCGGAGCGCCGGAGGTCATCATAGAGGCGGGCGTTGGCGATGGCCAGGCCGATCTGGTTCCCCAGAATGGCATAAAAGTATTGGCCGGCAGGGGGAAAGGCCTCCGGGTCGGTGGCGGCCAGGTTGAGGAAGCCGATGATCTGTTCCCGGTACTTTAGGGGGATGCTCAGAACCGTCTTAAACTTCTGGTTGTCCCGAATAATTTCTGAGAAACTGGACGTAGCCAGACGGGCATCCGAGTAAATATCCTGAATAATCAAGGGTTGGGTCGCTACGGACAGGTAAGGGCCGATGATATTCTCCAACTGCCCGGCGGAGATCTTTTTCAGATAATCTTCCGGAAAACCCCGGGCGGCCGCGGAACTCAGGCGCCGCCGCCCCGGGTCCCACAGGAGCAGCAAGCCCCCCTCACTCTGGAAGAAGTCCATGACGGAGTCCAGGACCAGGTTGACGATCTCCTGGAGGTCCAGGGTGTGGGCGGTGATGGTGGCGATTTCATTAAACAGGCCCAGCTCCAGGCGATGCTTTCTTTCCCGGGCCTGGCCCTGATCAATGGGTTCCCGAGGTCTCTGGAACATCTGTTTGGCCATGCCGACGCCTCCCCGTGGTTGGGCGGGTAGCTGAGTCGGGGGCATTTCACCAGGGGTATATCCCTTGCCCCTTCTTCTTCCCTTTATAAAACCTCTGCAAAAGTGGCCCCTATCGTCATTCTGAGGGAGCGAAGCGACCGAAGAATCTCATAAATACGAGAGCCTTCGCTTTATATGAGAATGTAGCGCCGCCGCCCCCGGCGGCGCAGTAACCGCCGAGGGCGGCGGTTCCACATTTTCATGGTTCATTGTTACCTAAGGGTCAGAAAAATTCGCTCAGGATGACAAAAAAGGCTCTTTTAAAGATCTTTTTCTAGATACCCCGCTTACGGTCTCCAAATTTCATCAATTTCCTGCATCCGGTGGATGGTGAAACGCAACACTTTGACCACATTTATAATGTTTTCTTTCTCATCAAGGGAAAGTTCGCGGCCTTTCCGGGATTTCAGGTATTTGTCCAGCACCTGATAGCCGCCGATGTGAAAATTCCAGACGTCTTCCGGCACCGGCGCGAAATACTGTTCGGTATTGATATAAAGCCTCTGCTTGTTGGCATCATAAACCGGCTTTTCCACCTTATCGCCGCCTTTGGTAATCTCCACCTTAAGAGTCTCGGGAATATCTTTCAGCAAATGCGCCTGCACCAGTTGCCAGCCCAACGCGGCAAGTTTTTCAAAGGTCTGGCGGTCATCCACGAAGGGAATGCGCGGAAAGTCGATTTTCAGAAACTCGGCAAATTTGCGGCGATAAGTGGGACTGTGCAGCACGGCATAAATATAGCCGAGAATTTCCTCCAGTTTATAATGGTGGCCGTATTTCTGGTCCAGAAAGGCGCGGAACTTGGGAGCCAGGTTTTCCCGGAGCGCGTTATACTGATCCTGAGGTTCCTGGACGAAAAGATGATTATTCGGGTTTCCTTTAGGATTTGTTTTTCCGGTGGAATTGTAATTGTAAAGGTAGAGGGGGAAGAGATAGCCAATGTCGTAACGGGAAACTGCTTTGTGAGCAATAATATGGTCGGTTGCCAAGACAGACCATTCATCCTTAGTTAATCTAGTTGTCATTACTGCAATATTGCCTTTTTCAAATAGCATATGCCGCATCACTTCGCCGCGCGGCATACAATGAAATCCTCGGGAATTTCCCGTGTAGTAAGTATAGCGAACATCAAATGGACGGTAAGTTATAGCAACGATATTGCCTTCTTTAAGACCGCTATTTTTCAAATCCTCCTGCGCCAGATGAACCTTCCAGTCTCTGGCGTCTTGCCCCAGTTTATATTTTCTGCGGGCTTCCTCTGTGGGCAGCGCCGAAAAGTCATTAATAATCTTTCGTACCTCCTTGGGGGTGAATTTAATGGTCAAATCGTCCCGCGCGGTAACCATACCCACAGAATTAATAGGAAAAATATCTGTAATTTTACAGCCCTTCTCATATTCAGCGCGCAATGATTCATCCTGAGGAACAAACAGGTAAAAAGGAGTCTTTGGATTAACTGCCACCCAGGGAGTTTCCTCAAAAACCAGCTCCATACAGGCCCGATATTTATCCTTACGTTTGCCCCAAAGATCGGCATGGAAAATCTTCCGTTCCAACCCCGGTCTTCGCACCATTATAGAAATGCACACGCCCTGCTCAATGTCGAAGACATTTTCGTCCTTGCCGCCTTCCGGGGTTTTCTCCTTTTTCTTGGCGCTGCCATGCAGATCAAGAACAAAAATCTGATTGAAGGTCTGCATCAGGCTCTGGCGCATGCCCCGGAAGGTGGGATTGTCCAGGAAGGAATGGTTGGTGATAATACCCACCACGCCTTCCTCCACCTGGTCCATCTTCCATTGGGCAAAGCGGATGAATTTGACGTAATCGTCCTGGAGCCATTTGGGATTTTTCTCGCCCAAGGGCTGGCCGTCCACCCTTTTATAAGATTCGATCAAACCGGTGATCCATTCGCCCTTGTTCAGCGAATGTCCCGAATACGGCGGATTGCCGGTAATTACCAGGATGGGCTTTTCCTTGACGTTTTGCGCCTGCTCCACCTCTTTGGACAGGGCCGGCAACAGCCAGTTTTGCTGCGGCTCAATAGGCTCCAGGGTGTTGGTCAGATAGATTTGCAGGCGCTCCTGGGGCTTCATCCGAAAGCCCTGATCGAGCAGATACTGGGACAGCTTCAGATGGGCAATGGTGTAAGGCGCGATGAGATATTCAAAGCCGTACAGATTCTTCAGGGCATGCTCGGAAATCAGTTGATCCCGCAAGCCTTCCGGCACCACCTCCAGGATTTGCTGCAACACCTCCAAGAGAAAGGTGCCGGTGCCCGTGGCGAAGTCCAGGACCGTGACCCGCTTGCGGTCGGCAAAACCCTCCTTGATGCCGAAGGTGGTTTTCAGGATGTGGTTCACGCCGCGCACGATAAAATTCACCACCGGGGGCGGGGTGTAGTAAACGCCCCGGCTTTTCCGCATGTGCTTGTCGTAAGCCTTCAAAAACCCTTCGTAGAAATAAACGTATGGGTCTTTGGCAAACAGCAGCCGTTCTTCTTCGGTCCGGGCAAACAGGCGACCCTGGCGTTGGCTGAAGGCCAAATCCTCCTGGAGCGCGGCCAAATCGAGGTTATTCATGATGCTGAGGATTTCTTCCACCAGCCACTTGATCTGGCGGTATTCCTCCTGGTCCAGTTCGTCCAGAAAATCCACCAGTTCCCGAATGAGTTCAAAATTCGTGGGGATAAACTGCTTGGCGTTGTTAAGGCTGAGGGTGGCGCGGTCGCCGTTGTTCAAGCGGGCCAGAAACAGACCGTAAGCCAGCATCTGGGCGAAGGCGTCGGCAAAGCCCGGGATGTCCAGTTCGTGAAAGACGTCTCTCTGAAAAACTTCAAACAGGCCGAAGAGTTTTCCCTGCTGATGCTCCTGCTCCTGCCGGATTAATTCTTCCGTGAGAAATTCCCGCAGTTCATGGCCGCGAAGCGCCAGGGCCAGGGCCAAATCCTTGGCCCGGCCCAGGCCCTGGGGGGGAGTGGAAAAAAAGGCGGCGATTAACGCCTCAACCTTTCTCACCTTCTCATGGTCCAGGCGGGCCTTGGGATGGCCCACATCGCTGGGATAGCCCAGGGTTTCCCGCTTGGCGATCTCGCCGTCCTTCAACCAGAGCCATTCCAGGTAATTGGTCAGGATCAGATTGCCGGACAAGCGGTTATATTTGGCGATTTGCTCGGACTTGAGAACCTGGTCCAGATTTTCCCCGATCTTCTTGCTTTCCAGATAGCCGAGGATGCGCTCGTCGTGGGTCTTGAATTTGAAATCCGGAGCGCCTTTGCCGGTTTCGTCCCGCTTGGGTTCGTGAATGACTCTGATTTTCTTTCCGGCCAGGGCGGTGAGAAGTTGGTCCAGGGCTGGGCGCAGGGTGTGCTCGGTGGCCTCTTGGGGGTCTAGTTTTTTAATTTCCTCAAAATAGGCTTTGAAGTCTTTAATCATAACGGCACACTCTTAAATTCTAACCATACCTACCCATACCTTATCCTATCACCAAGTCGTATTCAAAAGGTATTAAACCGTAGGGGCGAACCTGGTGTTCGCCCGCCAATTTGGGCGAATCCAAGATTCGCCCCTACGAAAAAATCTTGCGTTTGCCGGCGAATTGGTCTGAAAACTTCCGGGTAAATTTTATCAGAATTGCTAGAAACAAATAAAGGAAGATCGTCGGGGATCAGAGAGGGAAGCGGGGGGCCAGCTCCGGCCAGAGCTTGGCGGTGCGGCAGCGGGTGGCGCTGACAATGGCTCGGAGTTGCTCCAGGGCCTGGGGGATCTCGTCATTCACTACCAGATAATCATACCCCGGGACTTCCCGGAGTTCGCCCCGGCCCTGCTCCAGGCGGCGGGCCAGTTCCGCCGGGGCCAGGTCCCCCCGGGTCGCCAGTCGCTCCTCCAGAGCCTCCAAGCTGGGCGGCAGGATGAAGATGAACACGGCTTGGGGGAAGTTGTGCTTCACGGCCTGGGCCCCCCGGCTGTCCAGGTCAAAAACCAGGTCATAACCCTCATTTAAGGTCTGCAGGACCCACTCCCGGGAGGTGCCGTAGCAATAGCCGAACTGCTCCACCCACTCCACCAAGGCCCCCCAGTCTTTGAGGCGATGAAACTCCTCCGGAGTAACGAAAAAATAGTCCTGGCCCGGAATCTCCCCGGCCCGGGGAGGCCGGGTGGTATAGGAGATGGAGAAGCGCAGCCGGGGGTCGCTTAAGAGCAGTTCCCTAAGTAAGGTGGTCTTGCCGGTCCCGGAAGGGGCGGTAACGACAAAGATTTCTCCCGGCACTTAGACCTCTTTGGCCACCAACTCCGGCTTGGGGGGGCTGTGATTGCCGCTCAACCGCAAGGACAAGGTCTCCCCGTGCACCGCCGAGAGAATCAAATGATTGCTGTCGGTGACAATAATGGACCTGGTCTTCCGGCCATGGGTGGCGTCAATGAGGCGCTGGCTGGTGCGGGCCTCCTCCCGGAGACGCTTGCTGGGAGCCGAGTTGGGCATGATCACGGCCACCACCCGGTTGGAGACCACGGTATTGCCGAAGCCGATATTAATCAGGCGGCTTTCCATTGTTCCCCCTTTATTCTGTCACTCTACATTCTGGACCTGCTCCCGGAGACGCTCCAAAATACCCTTAATCTCTAATACCGCCTGGGTGATTTCCAGGTCTCCGGCCTTGGCGCCGATGGTGTTGACCTCCCGGAGCATCTCCTGGAGGAGAAACTCCAGTTTGCGCCCCGCCGGCTCCTGCCCAGCCAGGGTCTGGTGAAACTGGGACAGGTGGCTCTCCAGGCGGGCCACTTCCTCGGCAATGTCCCGCCTCTCCGCCAGTAAGGCCACCTCTTGGGCCAGGCGGGTCTCATCCACCGGACCGCCTGGCTTCAGCAACTCTTCTAAGCGCTCCGCTAACTTTTTCTGCCAGAGTTGAGGGAGGAGGGCCGCCTGCTCGGAAATGCGGTGAGACTGCCGGCGCAGGCCCTCCAGGTGGGAGAGCATTTCCCCCTCCAAAGCCGCCCCTTCCCTAAGGCGCATCTCCTCCAAGGACGCCAGGGCCTGAGTCAGGGCCTGGGACAACAACTCCCAGGTCTCCTCGATCTCCGGCGCGGCCCGCTCCCGGGTAACCAGGACCTCCGAGAAATGCAGGAAATGCTCTAAACGCAAAGCCTCCCGCTTATCGGTGTCCCGGCGCAACTGCTCTAAAATCTCCTTGGTCTCCGCCACCATCCCCGGGTCCAAGCGCAGGGTAAAGGCCCGCTCGGTGTCCCTCTCCCAGGAAAGCTGCACTTCCACCCGACCCCGGGCCAGACGGCTTTTCAAGAGCTGGCGGAAACGGTCTTCCAAGGCCCAGAGGTGCTTGGGGAGATTCAGGGAGAGCTCCAGAAAGCGGTGGTTAAGAGAACGCAATTCCACCAGCCACTTTTGGCCCGGGACCTCCACTTCCCCCCGGCCATAACCGGTCATGCTCTTGATCATGGCCCGGACTGCGCCTTGAGCTGCCAAAGATATTTCCGCCGCACCAGGTCCACCAGGTCCAGCAACGGCCCCGCCGCATAATCCGGATAGCTCCAGGGGAGGGGCTGAAATTCCCCTTTGGCATAGATTAAGGCCAGATCCCCATAGATCCCCTGATCCAGGTAGAGGCGGTGGCTGTAATTCTTCCCGGTGGCCAGCACCAGCCTCTCCCGGGCCACGTAACCCGGGTCCAGATTTACCAAACGCCGCCCCCCCAAAGAAAACTGCGCTTCCAGGCCATTGGTCAAGACCTTCCAGTCGGGCAGAAGCGCCGGGGAGGCCAGGTGCAGGAAAGCCACGAAGCGCCGCCCCAGATCATCACCCATCTCGGGAGAATAATAAGTCGTGGCAGTAAAAGGCCACCAGGGACTTACCAGGTCAGGAGGGCCAAAATAGGCGGACAGCCGCTGGATAACAGCCTGGTCCAGATCTTTCCGGGCCAGGATCAGGCTCACTACCGGTTTCACCGGCAGAGCTGGCCCTGGTTTGCTCATCCCTCACTCCAATAAGATTAGTATTCTAGGGGAGGGAGGCGGATAAAGCAACGAAAAAATCATGTGAAAAATAGCGCAGTTCCCGGACTTTTGGCTGTCTAGAAGAGAACCTGCCAGAGTCCCTTTCTTTTCGGAAACCCGATTTTGAGGATGCCTTTCCCGCCAGAGAGACTTATAATTCTCCTCAGGGGATATATTTTGGAAAGATTTAAAAGGGCTTAAGATCTGGAAGAGAAGAAGCCGGGCTGTTTTCGGTTACCGGACCGGGAGCCACTTTCAGGTGAATCGGGTGCAGGTAGGGATATGCACGAATACACGCTGATGCAGGGGATTATCAACTCCATCCTGGCCAGAACTTCCCAGGAGGAGCCACCCCTGGCAGTGGCGGAGGTGATCCTGGAGGTGGGGTTGCTGTCGATACACTCGGAGGCCGCGGCCCGCCAGGCCTTTGAAATCCTGGTGCAGGGGACCTCCCTGGAGAACTCCCGGCTTAAGCTGATCATTATCCCGCCGAGTTTAGAGTGTCCGGCTTGCGGTTATGCGGAAACTTACCCGCTGGATCACTGGCACGCCCACGATCCCTTGCCCGGAGAGCCTTGCCCGCGCTGCGGCGGCTGGGCGAAAATCTCCGGAGGCCAGGGCGTAGAGTCCATTCAACTCATCCTGGCCGAGCCGGGGGAAGCCCGATGAAAAACCCTGGGTCTGGACCACTCCGCCATTATGCCGCTTAAAGTCTGGGAAACCTTCTTCAGCCTGTTGGGGGAATCCACCCGGGCCGGCCTCCCCGCCTTTTTCATCCGCCTGGCGGGCTGCAACCTGCGCTGCCGCTATTGCGACACCCCTTACGCCTATGAGGGGGGGCGGGAGACGTCGGTGGCGGCGTTAGTCCAAGCCGCCCGGTCCCACCCCCCTAACCTGGTCCTGGTTACCGGAGGGGAACCTTTGCTTCAGACTGATACTCCGGACCTGCTGGCCGCCTTGCTTGAGGCCGGTTTTACCGTGCTTCTGGAAACCAACGGCTCCCGGCCCATCCAGGGGATGGCGGACCGGGTGCATCTGATCCTGGACGTGAAGTGCCCGGGCAGCGGCATGGCCGGGCAGAACCACTGGCGGAACCTGGAGGAGTTGCGCGCCGGGGATGAAGTTAAATTCGTCATTTCGGACCAGGAGGATTTCACCTGGGCCTTGGAGGTCATCCGCAAATACCGCCTGGTGGACCGGGTGCCGGTGCTCATCTCCCCGGTATTCGGAGAAGTCCCACCCCCCGCGGCGGCGGCCTGGATTCTGGCCAGCGGCCTGCCCCTGCGCCTGAATTTGCAGCTCCATAAATATATCTGGGGCCCGGAGGCGCAAGGCGTATGAGAGTCAAACCCCTGGCCGTGGTCCTCTTGAGCGGCGGCCTGGACAGTTGCGTGGCCGCCTGTGTGGCCCGCCAGCATTATGAACTGGCCCTGTTGCATGCCAACTACGGCCAGCGCACCCTGAACCGGGAACTGGCCGCGTTCCGGGCCCAGGCTGCTTTCTTTGGGGTTGACCATAACCTGGAGG
This sequence comes from Thermodesulfobacteriota bacterium, assembly GCA_040756315.1. Lineage (GTDB taxonomy): Bacteria > Desulfobacterota > Desulfobaccia > Desulfobaccales > 0-14-0-80-60-11 > JBFLZI01. Next base: position 12,803 of record JBFLZI010000020.1, read on the forward strand.
TTGATCTCTCTTTCCTGGGAAAGCTGGGCGGCTCCAGCCTCACTGACGACCGGCAGCCGGTGCCCACCGAAGCGGCAGAGCCACCCGGTATCCCCTCCACCTACGTGCCTTTCCGCAATTCCCTCTTTCTGGCCGCGGCCACCGCCTGGGCTGAAGTTCTGGGCGCGCCGGCGATTTTCATCGGGGCCAACGTCCTGGACAACCCGGGCTATCCCGACTGCCGCCCCGAATACTTTGCCGCAGCCGACCGCCTCATTGAGTTGGGCACCCGCCCGGAGACCCACATCTGCATCCACACCCCCCTGATCCACCTGGACAAAGGGGGAATCATCCGTCTGGGTCTGGAGTTGGGAGCGCCTCTGGAGCTTACCTGGTCCTGTTATCTTAACGACATCCGGGCTTGCGGCCGGTGCTCTTCCTGCCGCCTGCGCCTCAAGGGCTTTGCCGCGGCGGGTCTCACCGACCCGATTCCCTACGAGCCTGCTTAAAGGATTGGTGGTGAGAGGGGCGGGGTGGGAAGGGAGATAATAAGGTAGTCGGCCTTTGTAAAACCAGGCGCAGATATAATAATATGCCCGTTTAGATTTAATTAGCCAACATCTTCTTAGGGGTTTTTTTCTTAGGCTGTTTCTTCCCCGGCGTGTGTCGCACCAGAGTCAGGACTTCCCAGCCCTCGTAAGGTACCCAGAGGCAGGCATAGATGCCGATATCCATGACTTCCCGGGCAATATCCCGGTGCGATTCCTGACTTTTATCACAAAGAAGAACAACTCGACAGTCCAGGCAGGCTACTTTTAACTTGGAACAGATTCCCGTCCCGTAATTAGATACCGCGCCGCAATCCAAAAACACTGTGGCACATTGATGTCCTTTCAAGATTCTCAATATTTCGTTCGGCTCAGTTACGGCAATCGGTGAATAGTTATTTTCTTGTAATAATTTTAAAAGATTATTACGTATTTGATCATTGACCACTAATAATAAATAAACAGTATCTTTCTTCTTAGGAGGCATAATCTCAGGCTATTATTTTTTTAGTCAGTTTCGCTCTACCGGAAGGGAGGGAAAGAAAGACCCCGGCAAATCAAGGCAAACGGATAATATTTATCTTGCAATTTATGAGCCAAGATTTCTGTAAAGATTATTAGCGTCAGAGGGAGAAGGGGGCAGGGTAAATTTAATTCGGGGAGATAAGATTTCTGTTTAAAATCCGACCTGGCGACCTGCCGGTTAAAAGATCGGAGGGTGAGGTCCGGTAATTGACCGCTTTATCCCTATTCCCGGGAAGTAATCACTTTCCCCTTCTTTACATCAAAACCATCCCCCTACCAAAGCTTCAGGGAAGACCCGCCTGGGCCTCAGGGGCCAGGCCTGCCCCTGGCCCCGGTTAGCCAAAGTCATTACTTATACCAATTCGCCATCAAACGACAATTTTTTTCGTAGGGGCGAATCTTGTATTCGCCCTAAATCAGTGGGCGAACCCAAGGTTCGCCCCTACATTTTAATACCTATTTGAGTGCGAATTGGTATTAAACACTATCCGGGTGATGAAGGCCCCGGAAAAATCCCTGGAAGTGCCTGAGCAGAGGTCTTCCGGTGAGAAGGGGCAAGGTGGGGCGGACAACGGCGACAGAGGATTATTCCTGAGGCTTTTCCATCTTCTCCAATTCGGCTTTGAACTTGTCGGCAAATTCGGTGCGGAAGGCCTCAATATCCATGGCTTCGTCATAACGCCCGGCCAGATACAAGGCCATACCCTTATAGACCTGGGCTTCCGGGAGGCCGGGATTGATCTCCAAGGCTTTATCAAAATATTCCAGGCTGTCAGCGTATTTCCCCAGACCCAGCAAAGCGTGGCCCTTGGCGGTTATAGCATAGGGATTATTCTTTTCTTGAGCCAAGATCTTATCGATAACCTCGATGGCCTCCTCGCCTCTCCCCAAGTCCGTCAGGCACATGGCTTTTATCTGCAGGGCCCGCAAATTCTCAGGTTTGGCAGCCAGCGCCTTATCACAACAAAAGACCGCCTCTTCCAGCAGTCCTTGCTGCGCCAGAGCGGTTGCTCCCGACACCCAGGGAATTTTGCCCTCAGTCCCGATGATTTTCATCATCAGGCCCTCATAAGTCTGTTCAATAACGGTTTTCCCCAGGGCCGCGATGGGAAACCCATGGCCGGGCAGGATATTGTCAATATCTCTTTTTAACAAAGATCTTACTCCAAATAAATAATGGTCCATCCGACCGCCGGCTTTGTCGTCAACCTCGCCCATACCGTGGGGCATCACTGTGTCGCCGGTGAACGCGGTTTTGCTGGGGGCATGATAGAAAGACAGGCCATCGATGGTATGCCCGGGAGTATAAATCACTTCCCAGGGCAGGCCGCCGAGCTCGATAGTTTCCCCGCCTTCCACCTCGGTAACCCGACAGTTGAATTTTTCCACCACTTTCTTGAGCTCCGCCGGGCTCTCTTTATACAGGATCAGCTCAAAACCGCCGCTTTCGATAATGGAGGGATAGCCGCGTAGCAGCTCGAAGGTCCCGGAGCAGTGATCCCGGTGCCCATGAGTCAGGGCAATTTTTTTGATGTCCTGAGGTTGGCACCACCCCTGTTCAAAGAGATCCAGGAAACAGGTGTAATCATTACCCGGGTCCACAATACTCAGGTCTCGGTCGCCCTTGATCAGGTAGATGTTCGAGGAATATTCATAGCCCAGCATGAAGAAAATTTTTTCGAAAAAAGGGTCGTTCGGTTTGAGGACCTGGCCCAGGTTCTGCCAGCCCGGATGCAGCGGCTCCAAAAAGGAAGACTCCTGTAGCTCTGGCGCTGACTGGCGCTCTCCGGTGGACTCCTGCCTGTCTTTGTCTTTATCGATTTCGGTCATATCGGCTTACTTTACCTGTCTTTTGAATTATTTATTAAATTTAGCCTAATTTACCGCGATTTTCAATCCAGGACTGGAAGCTATTGCAAAACCTATTTTTCCTGTCATCCTGAACGAAGTGAAGGATCTCAACTTTTTGAAAAAACGAGATTCTTCGCTTCGCTCAGAATGACATTTCGGGTGGCGTAGAGGTTTTGCAATAGCTTTTAGTATTTAGCTGTGAAAGTCACCGCCATTTTAAAGCTGAAGCGTTCCATGCAAAGGAAACCTAAAGTCCCCCTTTCGTAAAGGGGGATTTTTAGGAGGTTAGATTAAAAAAACCCCCCTGACCCCCCTTTAGAAAAGGGGGGAATTCTCCGTCCCAGTTGGCGTAGCGCGAATTTTGGCAACCAAGTACTGTCTTGGGGAATTTCCTCCCGGAAAGGCGAATCGCCGGGGCATAGAAAATCCCCCTCCCATGGAGGTCTTCCACAGGAGGGGGAGGAAACTTCACCTACAGTTAGACCTGGGACCGGCCCTGGCCGATATCAGCCCCCGGTGCTCCCAGGTCAAGAGCCGAAGACCCTTAAGGAGCGATGAAGTCCAGCACAAAGGGCATCTTCTTCATCCGGTCCATGGGCCACATCTTGGTGCTCTCCACCTCTTTGCCGGGCGCGACCGGCTTTTCGTTGATGGTTTCAATAAGCACCTCGATGAAATGGAACTCTGTAAGTTCATACTTGACGATGGTTTCCGCGGGCAACAGGACCGCCAACCCCGATTCCTTGGAAAAATTCCAATGGAAGCCTTCATTAGGTTCATGAGTCAGTGGGGCGGGTTCATCCTTAACGGTTCCCTTCCAGACTTTCAGCAGTTTGCCGGAGATTTTATCACCCGGCTTAACCTCGAATTCTTCATATAACTCATCGGGTATATGCCACCACAAGGCACGGAAACCTGTTTTGCAATAACCCTTGACGAGCATGGGGTCGAATCCGCAGACACCTACGCGGGCTTTTGCTGGCATGCTCACTCTCCTTTTTGATGAAATCGCAGCTTGGCTGGATTTCCACCTGAGCCACCCCTGGCTTTGGCTCAACGGGGGCTGACCCAGGTGGAAATTGCCCTTATTCTCGTCAAACCCCTTTGGTTTTGCCGATTAACTTCCGCCAAAACCCTTGCTTCTCAGGGGGTGGCTCCAGTTCCTGAATCAAGCGGCGCAGATCATCTACTTGATCATAGCACTGGTTCAGGAACTGTTCCGCCTCCTGGGCCGTGAGGTACTCGCACTGAAACAACCGTCGCAGGTAAGGGGACATATAGGTCGTAATCTCTTCCTGAAACTCTTCCACCAGGAAGTCATTGTTCCCCTCCGGCGTGGCAAACCCCAGATAGTTGGCCTTCCAGTTGAGCACCATCTGCTCCAGGGTGTCGAGTTCCTGACGGACGTTGTCTTCCATGCTAGGCTTTCTGCTTAAAGGCGTAGCACTTTTTCACCACGTTGAAGTCCGCCACGCACCAGTAATAGGGCCAGTGAATCTTCATGCACCAGCCGATGATGTCCGCCGGCGGGAAACTGGAGCCTTTGATCACCGGTTTCAGAAATTCACACTGCCAGCAGATATGGTCACTCTCCTTCTCCGGCTCCAGGACCTTGTCCAGGAATTGCCGCGGGGTTAGCCCTTTCGCTTCTATCATGTGCGACTCCTTTTCTTTATTCACCGGGTCCCGGTTACCAGTCGGTCACTTCGCCCTTGTGGAGCTTTTCCTGATACTCGGCCCAGACCTCCGGAGACAATTTTTTGATATCCCAGTTAAATTGGAATGTTCCGGCGATGCCGGCGGAGGGCGGCTGGGGCCGCCAGCCCCTGACGGGCCGGCCCCGGATGCTGAACTTCACCATGTCGGGCACGCCCAGGTAGATGTGCCGGGGCAGGCATTCAAAGGGCCGGGTGCGGCCCTCGGTGCCCATGGGGTAGTTGGTGTAGCCCTCCAACGGCCGGTCGGCATAGAGAGGCATGGTGTCCGGCTTGGTTCCCGCCGGCTGTTCATCGGGGCCTTTATACATGTGCCCCTGGATCATGTGGATGGCGTACACCGTGCCGCAGTGGGCGCAATTCACCGTGCCCTTCCAGTTCCAGAAGCAGTAGGGATCCAGGTAATTCACCGTGTTGCACGGCTTGCCGTCTACGTCTTTTTTGCACCAGATGATATCACACACAGTGCTCTCCTCCTTTTAGATCCAGGCCTTGTCGTACCACTCTTTGACCTTGGAGATGGGGTAGCCCAGGAGCTCGTGGTAGAACCTGACGTTGTCGCCGCCCACCGGCCGCCAGATCCAGTAAGCTCTCCGGGGGGTCTTGGACAGCAGGCCGGCAGAGTAGCAGCCTTGATGCAACACATCGCCGAACAACGGGTCGTCAATCCAGCGCACCGTACCCCGTTGCCGAAAATGCTCGGACTCATAGACTTCCCGGTCGTTCATCACCGGCTCCGCCAGGAGACCTTCGGCTTGCAGGATCCTCACCACCTCGGTGCGGCTCTTGTCCTTGGCCCAGTCTTCCAGTACTTCGTAAATCTCCACCTGAGCCTCGGCCGCCACCCGATCCTTGAACTTGGCGTACTTGCTGTACAGGTCGGGCTTCTTGATGATGTCGCACAGGGCCTTGAAGTCCGCGTCCTGGAAGGCGGAGACCATGACGTAGCGGGCCTCCAGCCGGTCCTGGGGATTGATGGCGTCAGGATAAGCGGACTTGCCGCAGAGGATGATGCCGTGGACGCAGAGCTGGGTGTCCCAGTTGCCCCAGCGCTGGCGCACGATGCCGAAGCGGCCGTACAGGGGCGCGGTATGGCTCAGGCAGCGGGTCGCGGCCTGCACCTGGGAGAACTCGATCATGGTGCCCAGCCCGGTCTTGCGGCGCCAGTGGATGGCCGCCAGGATGCCGAAGGTGATCTGGGTGCCGGAATACCAGTCAATGCACCAGTTGGAATGCTTGGTGCAGTGGCCCCCCATGAAGTCGTGGTGGCCGGTGACCGAGGCCAGCCCGGCGTGGGCCTGACCCAGGATGTCGTAAGAGCCCCCGAAGACCTTGGGGCCGTAGCCGAAACCGCCGCCCCAGACATAGATGAACCGGGGGTTCATCTCGATGAGATAGCGGTAGCTCTGCTTCCAGCGGTCGAAGGTGCCGGGCCGGTAGCACTCGGTGAGGCCGTCGGACATCTTGACGATGCGGTAGAAGGCCTCCTTCATCTCATCGATGTGGTAGTCGATGCTGACGTAATACTCATTGGTGTTGGCATGCATGAAGCCGTAGCCGGTCCCGGTCATGGGCCGGGTGTCATGCAGGGGATAGAGATAGGCCTCGTTGAAGGGCGAGGTGTGCTTCATGGGGTCGCCCATGCGGGGCATCTCGAACTTGTAAACCTCGGCTCCCAGTTCCGCCAGGTTGGCCACGGAGTGGGGAGTGAAGATGTACATGGTGGTGCTCATCCACCGGATGCCTTTCAGGGCCTCGGGTTTGCCCATCTCATGGCCCGGCGCGAACGCGGCCCGGCAGTAATCCTCATAGGGCATCTTCATCTCATTGAGCTCTTCCCTACTTTTGGGGCCGTGCTGCTCCTCCAGGGGCGCCTCGATGAGGTTGCTGTATTTCTTTCGCCATTCCTTCATAGTTAGATTACCCCCTTCTCCTTGAGCTCGTTGACCTTGGTCTGGCCGATACCGCACCACTTCTGCATGATCTCGTAGGTGTCAAACCCTAAGGGGCGACCCAGGACCTTGACCCGGTGCGGCGTCCGCATCTGGAACGAATTGGGGGACGCGGAGAACATCACGGTGCCGTAGTGGTCGGTATCAATGGTGGACACCCAGGGGCGGTATTTGAAGTGGGGGAACTCCGCCACTTCGTCAATGAACAGAATGGGCCCCGCGGCGATCTCATACTGCAGGAGCTTCTGCTCGGCTTCGATGCGGTTGATGTCCCGGAGCCAGCGGGTGGTCAAGGTATAGGTCTTGATCAACATGGCCAGGGCGTTTCTGGCTCCCATCTCTTTCAAGATGGGGTCTTCATGAATCAGCCGCCCGAACTGGGGGAAGTCCCGCTCAATGCACATGCCGATGCGGTACCAGAGGCGGTCGGTCTGGCCGCCGATCATCATGTAGCCGTCCCGGCAGGGGTTCCACTCGTACTGGTTGAGGTTGGGGTCCCAGGCGCCGGTGCGGGCCTTGATGGAGGCGTTGAAGCCGTACCAGGAGATGTCGAAGTCCAGGATGTCCATCTGGGCCTCGGCCCCGGTGACCTCGCAGAACTGGCCCTCGCCGCTGAACTCATCCCGCCAGTACAGGGCCGCCAGCAAGGTGTTGGCGGCCTGCTCCCCGGCGGCATAGTCCGCGAACCAGACGCCGGAACGGCAGGGGTCGCCGCCCTTGCCCCGGGGGCACTGGTCCTGGGGGAAGCCGGTGTTGTGGACAAAGGAGTTGGCGCAGCCGCCGAAGGGTTCCAGGGTCCACTGCCCGTACTTGGACAGCTTGTCTTTAAAGGGACCCCAGGTGCCCCGCACCGCCATATTGCAGTAAACCAGGCGGGGGAACATCTTGGCCAATTGCCGGTAGCCCAGCCCCAGGCTGTCCATGTAGCCGGGAGGCATCTCGTCGATGATGCCGTCCACCTGGCCGGCCAGGGTCTTGTAAATGGCCCGGCCTTCATCGGTCTCCAGGTTCAGGGTGACGGATTTCTGTCCCCGCATCTCGTGGAGGAAGTCCAGGCCGCATTTTTCGCCGGTAATCTCAGAGGTAAACATGTATTCTTCGCGGCCGAAGGGGGTCAACTGGCGCAGGGGGTCGCCTCCGGGGGGCTCGATGTTGATGACCTCGGCCCCGGCTTCGCACAGGAGGGCGGCGCAGAACTTGTTGCCCAACCGCCACAGGCCGACACATAAAAACTTGAAACCCTGGAGGGCTTCAGGTTTGCCGAAGGAGTACTCGTATCGCAGGTTGTCCTCGCACCATTTGCCGAAGTCTTCCGCCTTGCGTTTGGCGTAAACGTTGGCCATGACCCACTCAGGGTCCGGTGGCGGAGTTACCGGCCAGGGCCTGACTTTTTCCGACATCAACTCAAGGGTATCAGCCCGGCTGTTAATAATAACTTCCTTTTTTTCTGCCATTTCTAGGCCTCCCATTCAGCAAGGTGGTTCATCAAATGTCCTTCCACGGTGATCCTACCGCTCAGGGATCAGGGTGGCTCCAAACGCCACTCCTGACCTGAGGCCTGCACTGAACTGAACATTGAGCGGCATCCATGCCAGATGACCCTTCCCCTTGGTTTATTTCCTGAAAAGCACTATCTTTTTCCGGGAAGGCAGTCATCCGTCGATATCTCACCTCCTTTCCGATATAGTTGGTTAGGGTTTCCAAGAGACTGAGGAAACTTGTTCCCGTTCCTGCAGAGGCCCGGGCACCGGGGGCATGAAACCGGCGCTTAGACCCGTAAACACAAGACTATGCTGTTACAAAATCCCTGCCAGAAAGAGGTAAGGCGAACCATAGCAGCTTTCCCAGGGATTTTCAAATAAATTTTTTATACTTGGAGAAAAAATTTTTAAGATCAGGGTCATAGAAAAATTTGCCCTATGTTTAAAATCGATACTGTCAAATTTATCGATTTTAATTTAGTTCATAAAATTTAATGAGTTCACTCTGTTCGAAATCAGACTCCCTCTCTAAAGTCAGTCTGCTTGCATTCCTCTAGCCAAGCCATAGCGGCGGATTTTGCTGTACAAAGTGCTGCGGCTGACCCGCAGGCGCCGGGCCGCCTCATGTTTGTTCCAACTGGCCTCCTGGAGCACCCGCCAGATCAAACGGCGCTCGGTCTCCGCCAGAGTCATGGGCGCGGCTCCTTCCGTGGTTTCTTTGAGAAAGCGGGGCAGGTGGCGGCGGCGGATCACCTCTCCCTGGGCCAGGATAACCGCGTGACTGACGGCGTTTTCCAACTGGCGCACATTCCCGGGCCAGTCATAGTCCATCAGGGCCTCCAGGGCGTCCGTGGAGAACCGTCTGATATTTTTCCCCTCTTTGAGGTTGTATCGGCTCAGGAAATGCTGACAGAGCAAGGCGATATCTTCTTTGCGCTCCCGTAAAGACGGCAGGTGCAAGGTGATGACATTCAGCCGGTAATAGAGGTCATCCCGGAACCGTCCCGCCTGCACTTCCCCGTACAGGTCCTTATTGGTGGCGGCCAGCACCCGGACGTCCGCCTCGATGGTGGCTTCCCCTCCCACCCGCTCAAAACAGTGATCCTGGAGAAAGCGCAGCAGCAGCACCTGGGTGGCCGGGGGAATATCGCCGATTTCATCCAGAAACAGGGTGCCCCCCTGGGCCAGTTCGAACCGGCCCTTTTTCCGGCGGATGGCCCCGGTGAAAGCCCCCTTCTCGTGCCCGAAAAGTTCGCTTTCCAGCAAGGTGGGGGAATAAGCGGAACAATTGGCCACCACAAAAGGCCCCCGCCCCCGCTTGCTCTGGCGATGGATAATCCGGGCCACCAGTTCTTTGCCGGTGCCGTTTTCACCGGTGATCAGCCCGGTGGCGTCAGTCCCGGCCACCAGATCGATGAGGCCGTAAACCTCCTGCATCTTCTTGCTCTGGCCGATGAGCTCGCCATAGGCCGTCTTCTCCGGGAGCGGCGCGCTTTGGTAGTTGGTCTCCAACTCCCGGCGGATTAAAAACCGCAGATAACACGACACCTCCCCGAATAAAGCATGGAGAAAGTGAAGGTCCTCTCGGGAGTAGCCCTGGTGCTGGTGGGACCCCAGGATAAAAAATCCCAGGCAATGCTGCTTGGCAAAGATGGGGAGGCCCAGCCAACTGGGATAGATCTCCGAAACGATCTTAAAAAAAGGCGGCAGGTGGTCCCGATCCGCAAAAGTAATGGTCTGGGTATCCGGAGCTTCTCCCAAATAGCGGACAAAATCAGCCACCAGACCCGTCTGCTCCAACCTCCGGAGAAAGCGCCGCATGGGTTCGGCGGCCTGGCCCGGGGATTCTTCCAGGGGCAGAAACTGATTGTTGTCGCCGTTCAGGAGGAAGAACAAGGGTTCGGCATCCGGGAAGGTTGCCCGGATGATGCCGTAAAGAAAATGCACCAGTTCCGGGACTGAGCGCTTGCTGGTGCGCTCCCGGGCAATTTCAAAGAGCTTCTCCAACTGAAACTGGGTCTTCTGCAATTCCCGGGACCGGAAGGCCAGAGATTCCTCCATTTTGCGCCGTTCGGTGACATCCCGCTCCAGGCGAATCACCAGATCCACCTCTCCCTGAGCGTCAAAATGGGGATAGGTGGTGACCTGAAGGACATGTTCCTGACCCTGGTCATCCAGGTAATTTTTGTCACTCACCACCGACCGCCTCAGCCGGGCGGTCTCTTGGATGGGACAATATAAGCCGTCCTCTTGGCATGGCCCTAGCCGGCCATGCATCACTTCATAGCAAGGTTTTCCCATGACCTCGGGCGCACTCAAGCTCAGCCGGGCCCAGAAGGGATCATTAGCCAAAATAATGGAACAGTTTCGGGGGTCAATGACCAGAAGACTGTCGGTGATGCTGTCGAAAACCCGCAGGAGAAACTCTTCTTTTTGGGGAAGCATCAGCCCTCACTCGGTTTTAAGTACCGGAGCGAAAAGTGACTCGTCTGCCTTGTTCAGGATAAGGGGAATGGTCTTACACGGTTCAGGCCTGGATCTAAAGGGTTAGCAACGGGCAACGGAATTAGCTAGGTGAATTTCAGACACCATAGTTGAAAATCAATCATTTTGTCAATGGAAAATGTCTTTTAAAAAAATTTTTTAGGGTCGTAAATTGGACAATACAGAACTAAGCTGAATAAACCGATAATCTTAAGAAATTCCTCATATCCCCGGGGGAACCCAAGAAAATCTTCCTCCCGGCTTCCGGGTTAACATCTTTATCTTTTTGGGAAAATTGGTTACTCCCGGCACCTTTTAACCGCCGTCCGGCTTGCATTAACGGTCATTAATTATTAAGGTGGGCCTAGGGGCGTCGATAAGCCGGCCTTGGTCCTAGACAAACTTATTATCTCCCTGGGAGAACTTGATATTTCAGAGCATTCCTGTCTTTAATGGATGACAAACTTTTCTTTACGCCGCCGACTGAAAACCTTATCGGGTTTCCCGGGAGGAACCGGCGCCTGGCTGAACCAAGAGGACTGTGTCCATGACCGTTGAGCAGATCACCAGTGACGTGGCTGAGCAGCAGAGCGCTGAAGAACTCCTGACCGCGCTGGCCGCTTCACTCCAGGGGCTCACCAGCGAGGAGGCCGAAAGCCGCCTGGCCCAATTCGGCCCCAATGCCCTGGAAGAAAAAAAGGTCAACCCCATCTTAAAATTCCTGGGTTACTTTTGGGGACCCATCCCCTGGATGATCGAAATCGCCGCCATCCTCTCGGCCATGGTCCGGCACTGGGACGATTTGGCCATTATTCTGATCCTGCTGATCTTCAACGCGCTGGTGGGTTTCTGGCAGGAACACAAGGCCGCCAATGCCCTGGAGGCCTTGAAAAAGCAATTGGCGCTAATGGCCCGGACGCTCCGAGACGGCCGGTGGCAGGAAATCCCGGCCAGCCGACTGGTCCCCGGGGACATTATCCGTCTCCGCCTGGGGGACATCATCCCCGGAGACGTCAAACTTCTGGAGGGGGATTTTCTCAGCATTGACCAGTCGGCGCTGACCGGGGAATCCCTGCCCGTCAGCAGGAAAGCGGGGGACATCGCCTATTCCGGCTCGGTGGCCAAACAGGGGGAGATGGTGGCCCTGGTGACCAGCACCGGCAGCCACACTTATTTCGGCCGCACCGCCAAACTGGTCCAGACCGCGGGCGCGGTCTCCCATTTCCAGAAGGCCGTGTTGCGCATCGGCGATTACCTGATCTACCTGAGCCTCGCCTTGGTAACGATGCTCATCCTGGTGCAGCTAGAACGGGGCGACCATATCCTGACCCTGGTCCAATTCGCCCTCATTCTCACGGTGGCTTCCATTCCCGTGGCCTTGCCCGCGGTGCTGTCGGTGACCATGGCGGTGGGCGCGCTGGCCCTGTCCAGGATGAAGGCCATCGTCACCCGGCTGGAATCCATCGAGGAAATGGCGGGCATCGACATCCTCTGTTCCGATAAGACCGGCACTCTTACCCTCAACCGGCTGATCCTGGGAGACCCGGTGACCTTTGCGGCTCCCAACCAACAGGAATTAATCCTGTGGGGGGCACTGGCTTCCAAAGAAGAGAACCGGGACCCCATCGATCTGGCGGTGATCGCCGGGCTTACGGATAAGCAAGCTCTGGCCGGATACCGCCAAACTAATTTTATGCCCTTTGATCCGGTGGGTAAAAGGACGGAAAGCACCATTGAGGATGCCCAGAATCAGACTTTTAAGGTAACCAAAGGCGCGCCCCAGGTCATTATGGCCCTGTGCCAACTGGAACCGGAAACTTCCGGCCAGGCCCAGCAGGTGGTGGATGAATTGGCCGCCAAGGGGTATCGCACCCTGGGAGTGGCCCGCGCCGCCACTAGCGGTCCCTGGGAGTTTTTGGGGATTTTGCCGCTGTTTGATCCTCCCCGGGAAGATTCCGCCCAGACTATCGCCGAGGCCCGGCAGCATGGCATTCAGGTCAAGATGGTGACCGGAGACAATGTGGCCATCGCCCGGGAAATCTCCCAACACCTGGGCTTGGGCACCGACATTAAATCCGCTTCTCAACTCCTTAAAGATTGTAAAGATATCTGCCACTTAAACCCGGAAGAGACGATGGCCATCGAAACCGCGGACGGCTATGCGGAAGTCTTCCCGGAACACAAGTACGGCATAGTCCAGGCCTTGCAGTCCACCGGGCACATTGTCGGCATGACCGGGGACGGCGTCAACGACTCTCCGGCCATCAAACAAGCCGATGTGGGGATCGCCGTGAGCGGGGCCACGGATGCGGCCCGGGCCGCGGCCGACCTGGTTCTCACCGCGCCCGGCCTGTCGGTGATTGTCCGGGCGGTGGAGGAAGCCCGCAAGATTTTCGAGCGGATGAACAGTTACGCCATCTACCGCATTGTGGAGACCATCCGCATCATGTTTTTCGTAGTTTTGGCCATGATCTTCTTCAACTTTTATCCCATCACGGCCATCATGATTATCTTGTTGGCCCTGTTTAATGACGTGCCCATCATGGCCATTGCCTTTGACCGCACCCTGGTGGACCCGAACCCGGTAAAGTGGAACATGCGCCGGGTCCTGACGATTTCCACGGTATTGGGGCTTATCGGGGTGGCGGAAACTTTCCTGCTCTTGATCATTGCCAAGAATTGGCTCATGTTTGACCTGGGGAGAATCCAGACCTTTATCTTCCTCAAATTAGCGGTGGCCGGACACCTCACCCTTTTCGTGGCCCGCACTCCCCGGATGTTTTTGCAGAAGCCTTATCCCGCGCCGGTTCTTATCTGGTCGGCCGTCGTCACCAAGGTCCTGGCCACTTTGTTTGTGGTATATCCCTTTGGTCTCATTACGCCCATCTCCTGGGAAGCGGTGGGGATCATCTGGGCCTACTGCCTCACCTGGATTTTCCTGGAAGACCTGGCCAAGTTGGCGGTCCTGCGACACCTGGAAATGAAAAGCCCGCGGCACGCCGGCTTCCTGCAGTTGCTGAAAGGAGCGCTCAACCCGTATAGGTAAAAAAAGAAGCTCACCTCCATCCTGGGACTGCCCCTCTCCGGGAGCCGGGTTGAGACTCCTCTTGCCCGAGCTATCCCGGTGTCGCCGCGCCCTGGAACTGCCCCTGATTTTATGGCATTACTAATTTACCCGGGAGAGACCTGATGAGTATTTCCCCTTATGCCGGCAAACCGGCCGAACCCTGGATGTTGACGGACATCCCCCGTTTAGTCACCGCCTACTATGCCCACCGCCCCGACCCCGGCGTGCCGGAACAACGGGTGGCCTTCGGCACCTCCGGACATCGGGGCAGCTCCCTGGACACCGCGTTCAATGAATGGCACATCCTAGCCATCTGCCAGGCCATCTGTGATTATCGGGCCGCCCAAGAGATCAACGGCCCTCTGTTTCTGGGGATCGATACCCACGCCCTGGCGGAACCCGCCTGGGCCAGCTCCCTGGAAGTCCTGGCCGCCAACGGGGTCAACGTCAGGATCGACGCCGACCGGGGTTACACCCCCACGCCGGTGATCTCCCACGCCATCCTCACCTATAATCGCGGCCGGAACCGGGGCCTGGCCGACGGCATTGTGGTCACCCCCTCCCATAACCCCCCAACGGACGGCGGCTACAAATACAATCCCCCCCACGGCGGTCCGGCGGAGACGGAAGTCACCGGCTGGATTCAAGAGCGGGCCAACGCCTACCTGGAAAATAACCTTACCGGGGTGAAACGCCAACTCTACGACAAGGCGGTGAAGGCCGCCACCACCCAGGCGTATGACTATATCCAGCCTTACGTGGACGATCTGGCAAATATCCTGGACCTGGAGGCGGTGCGGCAGGCCGGCCTGAAGCTGGGAGTGGATCCCCTGGGGGGGGCCGGCGTCCACTATTGGGGGCGGGTCCGGGATAAATACCGGCTGGACCTCACCGTGGTCAGCGAAGAGGTGGACCCCACCTTCCGGTTCATGACGTTGGATTGGGACGGCAAGATCCGCATGGACCCCTCCTCCATCTATGCCATGCAGCGCCTCATCCGGCTGAAAGACCGGTTCGACATCGCCTTTGCCTGCGACACCGATCACGACCGCCACGGCATCGTCGCCCGCACTGCCGGGCTGTTGCCTTCCAACCACTACCTGGCCGCCATGGTGTATTACCTGTTTCAACACCGCCCCCAATGGGGCCCGGAGGTGGCCGTGGGCAAGACGGTGGTGAGCAGCAGCATCATCGACCGGGTGGCCCAGGGGGCCGGGCGCCGACTCTATGAGGTGCCCGTGGGCTTCAAGTATTTTGTGAAGGGTCTGCTCAGCGGCGCTTTGGGATTTGCCGGGGAGGAGAGCGCCGGAGCCTCTTTTCTGCGCCGGGACGGCACGGTCTGGACCACGGACAAAGACGGCCTGGTGGCGGCCCTGCTGGCCGCGGAAATGACGGCCAGGCTGGGCCAGGACCCAGGGGAGATTTATGAGCAGATCACCGCTCTGTACGGGGAGCCGGTCTATCAACGCCTTGACGCGCCCGCCACTGCGACCCAGAAAGAGATCCTGGCCCGGCTGTCCCCTAAAGATGTGGCCGCCACCACCGTGGCCGGGGAGAAGATCACCGGCATGCTCACCGCGGCCCCGGGGGACCAAAAAGCCATCGGCGGCTTAAAAGTCACCGCGGCCAGCGGTTGGTTTGCCGCCCGGCCTTCGGGCACGGAGGAGATTTATAAGATTTACGCCGAGAGTTTTAAGGGACCGGAACACTTGCAGCAGATCATTGCCGAAGCCCAGGAGATCGTCAAAGACACCTTCGCCCGGGCCGGGGGGGAATAGAGCCTTCGAAGGTGGACGCGCAGGTCCCCCCTTACATAAATCTCTAACCCATTATTCCCTTTGCTCCGCAAAGAGAATAATTTTAAGTGGGCCTAAGGTTCTTAGCCCCCTCCCCCGCTATTCTTCGATTATGTCCTTTGCGGTGCAAAGGACATAATCGAGAATCCCTATTTGAATGCAACTCGGTATAAATAGTAGGGGCGAACCTGGGGCTCGCCCACTAATTTAGGCGGATACCAGGTTCGCCCCGAAAAATATTTGCCGTTGCCGGCGAATCGCTAGGAAATTACTGGTGCCGGAGGCGAGACTCGAACTCGCACAGGCGCGAGGCCCGGGGGATTTTGAGTCCCCTGCGTCTACCAATTCCACCACTCCGGCATTTGCAGCTATTTTAGCCTGCTTAAACTCTGTTTGGCAAGAGGCCGAATGAAAAACCCGAGGGAGATTTAAAGGGACTCCCCGGCCAGGGAAGAAATGGGAAAAAAGAGTGGGGGAAGGTTAATTTTTAACCCTCCCCCTCCGGTGGTTGATACTCGTTCCCGTGGTTGGGACGAAGTTAGCGCATCGTCCGGTATTTATGTCTGGCCTGAGAGATGTGGGCGCTGCTCCGGTTCAGCCTTTGCTGCAGCCTGGCTCGCTCTCCCTGGGTAAAGCGGCCGTCGGCCCGCATCCGGGCCTCAGCGGCTCTGATCCGGGCCTGTTCCCTACCCAGTCTGCGAAACTCGCCGGGAGCAATCTGTCCAGATCGTACTCCCTGATAGATCCGGGCCCGCTGGCGGGCTTCCCGGGCATTGACACCGGGCCGCTGATAATGCGGATGTCCAGGGCCATGGGGGCGGTGTCTGGCCCCGTGATAATTGTGTGAGAAGCGGGCCTGATTGATGTGCCGGCTGCTCCGGTCCAACATGGCATTGAGCCGGGCACGTTCCCAGGGGGAGAGCCGGCCATCGGGCCGCATGCGATTCTCCGCGGCCTGGATGCGAGCCTGTTCCTTTTCCAAACGACGGTATTCCCGGGGAGTAATTTCCCCGGATTGCACCCCTCGGAAAATACGCTCCTGTTGGCGTTCTTCCCGGGCATCGATATTTTCCGGATAAAAATCAAAGGGGGGAGCAGCCAGAGCGGGCAGTCCGCTCCAAACCAAACCGCCCCACATGATCCCTGCCGCCATGATTTTATGGCATATCTTCACAGATCATTTCCTCCTCAGTCTATTGATTTTATTGGATTTACGCCTAAAGGATAACCAGGGTCCGAAGCTAATCTGCCTCTGACCTTTTAACCGGCATTCAGGCCTTTACTGCCAAAACAAATTGGGCGCGCCAACCTGGCAACTTGTTCGGCAGATAAAAGCCAAAGATTTCCCCCGGAGCCTGGAGGTTAAGGGAAGCCGGAGTCTCTCCGTCCGGCTGCGTTGCTAATGCCTTGATTTACTTCCTGCGCAGTTGTTTATTAAGACAAATCTGGGAGGGATAAGGTTAAGACAAAATCTCTTAACGCCTAAACTCAAGGGGAAGGCTGGACCACGGGAATTTCCCGGAGAGTGGAGGCGGGAGGCTGGAAAGCGGCAGCCGGAGGCCGGAAGGCGGCGGCCGGGGGCCGGGAGGCGGCAGCCGGAGGCCGGGGGGAAGCCGGCAGGCTCCGCAGATTGTAGGCTTCCTTGACCATCTTTTTCCGCAAACCCATGAGAAACAGGAGATAACGCCCCTGTTGCACCGGGGTCAGAACCGCCATCTCCTCGTCCAATTGTTTCTGTTCCAGATCGAGCTTCTCCTGGCGTTTTTTGATCATGGATTGGAGGATGGCCTGGACTTCCGGCTCCGCCGGGACCGGCTGGCTGAGAAGTTGTTGGAGGCGGTCGAACTCCGACCGCATCTCTTGGTTCAACCGTTGCTTTAAAGGCTGGTAACGCCGGTCGATTTCCAGCAATATATCCACCGTGCGTTGGTCCACCCCGATGGCCGGACCTAGCTGGCTACGTTTGAGGTCCTCTTTATAATGGTCCAGGGAGTTGGGATGCTCCCCGGCCCGAGCCGGACCCATCAGCCCCACCAGCACCAGACCCAAAAATAAGGGCAGCACCAGGCGCCGCATGATTACCCTTCTCCTAATACTTTACTTTTTCCCACAAAATTTTCCGTTCCTGGCTGGGCAGGTCCACCAGCACGGCGTTGACATCCCAACTGGGGAACTCCTCTTCCTGCCATAAGCCGTCGTCCCGGCCGGCATAGACCAACTGTTCCGGCGCGGCCAGTTGGGTCAGGACCGGCCGATGGGGCTGCTCCAGGTAATGGGCCGCCAGCAAGATCAATACCGCCAAGGCCGGGGCTGACAGCGCCCCCACCAGATAATAGGGCAGCTTGAAACGCCGGGGTGCGGGAGCCTGGTTGACCTGAGCCAGCTTGAAGTGCAACTCCCGGTCAAATTCCTGCCAAAAAGCCGGGCCGGGGTCGGGGGTCGGGCTTCCCCGGAAGACGGCCACCGCCTCCCGGATCTCCTCCAGTTCCTGACAGCAGTGGGCGCACACCTTAAGGTGCGTCTCAACTCGCCGGTGCCAAAAGGGACGCAACTCACCGTCGAGATATTCTGGCAGCCACCGCTGGATAAGGCCGCACCGCCACTTCATGCTCTTCCTCTTTTCTGAGATACTTCTTTAAGGTTTTCAACGCCTGGCAATAATTAACCCGGGCGGCCCCGGCGGTGCCTCCCAGGATCTCGCTGATTTCTTGATAAGAGAGGCCCTGCTCCAACTTCAGGGAGATCACCGCCCGCTGTTTACCGGGGAGTCGGCCCAGGGCCGCGTGCAGCATCTGATGTTCCTCCTCGGCCAGCAAATCCTC
The DNA here is from genome assembly GCA_040756315.1 of Thermodesulfobacteriota bacterium. GTDB lineage: Bacteria > Desulfobacterota > Desulfobaccia > Desulfobaccales > 0-14-0-80-60-11 > JBFLZI01. The sequence continues at coordinate 31,023 of JBFLZI010000020.1, forward strand.
TTCCGGGGAGCCTTCCCCCACCAGGTCGATTTCCTGACAGTCCATGGGTTCGCCATATTTTTTCTTACTTTTCAAAAAATTATAGCACTGATTAATGGCGATGCGGAAGAGCCAGGTACGGAACTGGGACTGCTGCCGGAACTCCCGGATATGGACAAAGGCCTGGAGAAAAGCCTGTTGCGTGAGATCCTTGGCTTCCTCTCCATCCATGACCATGCGGCAAGCCAGTCCGTAAATCTCCCGTTGATACTTCTTTACCAGTTCCTCGAAGGCCGGGAGGTCACCTTGCTGCGCCCGCGCCACGAGGTAAGGGTCAGTCATGCGCTATCCTCACCGGGCTAGCTAATTAGACTACAGTTCTTTATCAAATGTTAAGAACTTTCCCAAAAAAAGAGTTTTACTAGGATTAACCCCAAACCCGGCCATCTCCGGCGAGATTTAGGGACAGCCGGTTATTTTTTTAATATCCCTAAGCCCAGCACCCGGAAGCCCGGTTTCCGTTAACTCGGCTCCCTTTCCTTAAGGCCGATCATCAGGGGCAGGGAGAGGATCAAGAGACCCAGGAGGATCACCCCCCACCAGCCGCCCCAGGTATAGGCATAGCCGCCGGCGGTGATCCCCGCGGCCCCCCCCAGGTAATAAAACAGCACATACAAAGAGTTGGCCCGGCCATGGCTGGAGATGAGCCGCCGGTTTAAGGCCCCCGCGGCCGCGGCGTGAATGGTAAAAAAACCGGCGCAAACGCCGATGAGCGCAGCCACTAAAGCCCATTTGGACTTTATCAGGGTCACCATCAGGGCCAGGGCGAAGACCCCGGCCCCGGAGGCCATGGCCCCGCCACTGCCCAGACGGTTGCTGAGCTTCCCCGCCAACGGCCCGATGATGATGCCGGTAATATACGTCAGATAGAGTAGGGTGATTACCTGGGTGGAATAATGGAAGGGCGGCCCGGTGAGATAAAAGGGGAGATAATTGAAGACGGAGGAAAAGACGGAAAAGGCCCCGAAGGCCACCAGATAGATGCGCCTCAGCTCCGGACGGGAAATTAAGGCCAGAAAGCCCTCCACTGCCCCTTCAGCTTTCTGCCCCTTTCCCTCCGGCAGCCAGCGCACCGCGGCCCAGGTGGCGGCCAACAGCAGCACTGAGGCGGTGACCAGGGCATAGCGCCAGTGCAGGGGCGGATGCAGCCAGCCCCCCAAGAGACGGCCTCCCAAGCCCCCGGCCACGGTGGCGGAAACATAGGAACCCATCACCACGTTCAAGCGGTCCAGAGGGAGGGTCACCGCCAGGTAGGCGGCCACGCAGGTGCTCAAGGAAGGGATGAACAGACCCTGGAGAAAGCGCGCCCCCACCAGCAGCGGCAAATCGGTGGTCAGGGCACAGAAAAGACCCAGGAGGGCCACCACCGTGCCCCCCACCAGGATGATCCGCCTGACCGGCAGGCGGTCCGCCAGGACTCCGAAAGGCAAGTTGGCCAAAGCCATCCCCAGGATGACGGCGGACACCGTGAGGGAGGCCACCCCGGCGCTGACCCGGAACTCCTGCTGGATTACCGGCAACACCGGCTGGGTAATATAAATCATGGCAAACGCGGCACTCACCAGAGCAAAGACCAGGACCTGGAGGGAGAAGGAAGGGAGAGGCGGGGGACCTTCGGTCCCCCACCCCTTAGGGTCTATTTTGTTGTGGGGGGAGGGGCCAGGGGCCTGAGACCCCTCCCCCCACACCCCCCTCCCCAACCCGCTTAAGGGGGCCGTATCCGGCGGGGCCAA
>JBFLZI010000021.1:0-32718 GCA_040756315.1 Thermodesulfobacteriota bacterium
AAACCCCCTAAGCGGGTTGGGAGGGGGGCTTGGGGGGAGGGCAGGGACATCAGGTCCCTGGCCCTCCCCCCAAACTCATCTCACCTCTCACCTGGCCAACACCTTCAGGCTCTGGCGCAGGAGGTCTTCCAGGGTGTTGGCTCCCTGGGTTTTAACCGCGGCCAGGGTCTTTTCCGCGGTATTTTTCGGGTAGCCCAGGTTAATCAGGGCGGATAGGGCGTCCTGGTAGAGGCGGTCCCCGGACAGGGCGGGGCGGCCCCGGTCGCCGGCGGCCAGCCGGTCTTTGAGTTCCAGGGTGATGCGTTCCGCGGATTTGCGTCCCAGTCCGGGGATGGCCGACAGGCGTTTAATGTCCCCCAGGGCCAGGGCCTGGTGAAATTCCGCCGGGCTGATGCCGCTCAGGATGTTCAGGGCGATGCGGGGCCCGATGCGGGGGATGCCGATGAGTTCCAGAAAGAGGTCTTTTTCCTGGCCGGTATGAAAGCCATAGAGCTGCAGGGCGTCGTCCTGAATGCGGGTGTGAATTTGCAGGGACACCGGGGCCGGGGGCTCCGGCAGGGCATAAAAAGTATTCAGGGAGATAAAGACCTGATAACCCACCCCCCCCACCTTAACCAGGGCAAGGTTGGGGTGTTTTTCCAGGAGTATGCCTTCCAAAAAGCCGATCATGGCGGGGCCTGGGGCAGGCGGGTATGAAACAGATGGCAGACCCCCACCGCCAGGGCGTCGGAGGCGTGATGGTTCGCCACTTTCAGTCCCAGGAGGTGTTCCACCATGAGCTTCACCTGGTCTTTGCTGGCCTGGCCGTAGCCCACCACCGCCTTTTTGATCACCAGGGGAGGATAGAAGTGAATGGGCACCGCGGCCTGGGCCGCGGCCAGGAGGACCACGCCCCGGACCTGCCCCAGGATCAGGGCGCTTTTAACGTTGTGGGCCAGGAAGATTTCTTCTAAGGCCAGAGACTGGGGGCGGTGTTCCTGAATCAGGGCCGCCAGCGTGTCATAAATCTGACAGAGGCGCTGGGCCAGGGGGTGGCGGCCGGCGGGGGCGATGTGTCCGTGGGCCAGATGGGTAAAGCGGTCCCGGTCTCCTTCGATCACTCCGAAACCGGTATGCCGGGAACCGGGGTCAACCCCTAAGACGGTGTGGCTCACATTAAGGCCTCGAGGATGCGGTCCGGGATGTCAAAATTGGCAAAGACGTTGTTGACGTCGTCATGATCTTCCAGGCCCTCCACCAGTTTCAAGACTTGCTGGGCCCGCTGTTCCTCCTGAATGGGGACCGTGGTCTTGGACCTAAGCTGCAGTTCGGCCAGGATGGGTTGGAAGCCCTTGACCTCCAGGGCCTCTTTCACTTCCACGAAATTGGCGGGGTCGGTCAAGACTTCGTATTGGCTCTCGGAGCTTTGCAGGTCTTCAGCGCCGCACTCCAGGGCCGCCTCCAGGAGGTCGTCTTCTTTGATCTCCTCTTTCTCGAAGACAATGACCCCCTTCTTGTCGAACATCCAGGCCACGCAGCCCGGCTCTCCCAGGCTGCCGCCGTACTTGGTGAAGATATGACGTAAATCCGACACGGTGCGCTTCTTGTTGTCGGTGAGGCTTTCCACCATCAGGGCCACGCCGTTGGGGCCATAGCCTTCATAGATCACTTCTTCCAGGGCGCTGCCGCCCCCTTCCCCGGTGCCTTTGCGGATGGCCCGGGTGATGTTGTCTTTGGGCATATTCTCGGCCCGGGCCGCCAGGATGGCGGCCCGCAGGCGGGGGTTGCCGTCCGGGTCCGCCCCCCCCAGGCGGGCGGAGACGGTGATCTCCTTGGTCAGGCGGCTGAAAATTCTCCCCCGCTTGGCGTCCACCGCGCCTTTTTTTCTTTTGATGGTGCTCCACTTGGAATGACCGGACATCTGGCTTCCCCCTTATCCGCCGGTTCTTGGGCCTGGATCTGCTGATTTCCCGGTCGAGGCGGGCCCGGGGAGTTTCTCCCAACCGAGGAGATAGAACTCAAAACTGGCCCGGCGGGACCCGGCCGGCTTGATCCGGTGGCAGTGCTTAAAGGTTTTCTTCAGGAGCGCCGCCAGGGCCGGGGTGTCGGGCCCCTCAAAGACCTTGACCAGGAAATGGCCGCCGGGCCTTAGAAGTTCCTGGGCCAATTCCCAGGCCCGGCGGGCCAGTTCTAAGGAGCGCGTTTGATCCACCTGGCGCACCCCCGTGGTTTGGGGGGCCAGATCGCTGACCACTACATCGAAGTGGGGACTGACGGCCTGAAGCGCGCTCGTCTCTAGATCGAAAAAGTCCCCCTGAAGGAAGAATAAGGGGGGAGACAGGTCGATTCGGGGCGCTTGTGCGTCCACCCCCACCACCAGCCCCTGGGGGCCCACCCGCGTGCCGATATATTGCAGCCAGGAGCCGGGACTGCAACCTAAGTCCAGGACCCGTTGCCCCGGACGGAAGAGATGATATTTCTCGTCAATGGCCTTTAATTTATAGACCGCCCGGGAGACGTAGCCTTCAGCCCGGGCCCGCCGCCGGTAGAGGTCCGGCACCCCAGGGCGAGGCATGGCTGCAACCTTCTATCTTAGCAGATTAATTGCACTTATTTTTATCACAGGGCCCGGTTCTTTCGCAATGAAAATCCCGGCCCGCAGACGTCAATATTTTGACGAAGACGCACATCTTTGACAGGTTTAGGGGGCGGCTTTTTGGCGGGGAGGGAAGATCACCCTCTAAGCATCAGGGGTTGGGATTTCTGGGGCCGCCGGGACGGATGGCACAATCGTTGCTCCAAGAAGAGAAAACCGTCCAAAGGAGTGCCTATGGCCAAGGAGAAGGAAAAAGAGCCAGAATCACCCCCCAGCGAAGAACCCACCCCAAAGCCTAAAAGAAGTTTAAAAAAGATCATTTTTCTGGCCCTGGGTGCCACGATATTGTGCGCCGGAGCTTTTTTCGGCTACCTGATTATTTTCGATGACCCCGCCGCCTCGGGAAAGGCCGCGGAAGAAAAAGCCAAGGCGGAGAGAGTGGTCATGCCCCTGGACGCCTTCCTGGTCAATCTGGCTGACAAGGAGACCCGCCGTTATCTGAAGGTCAAGGTGGAATTAGAGGTAGAAAACGAAAAGGCATTGAAAGAATTGGAGAAATCCGTCCCCCGGATGCGGGACACCATGATTCTCCTGTTGAGCAGTAAGAATTATGCGGATATTTCCACCCTGGAGGGGAAGATCAAGTTGAAAGAGGAGATCATGAAGAAACTGGCGGCCCTCCCCGGGGGGAAAAAGGTCAACGGCGCTTATTTCACCGAATTTGTGGCTCAGTAGGAGTTAAAGCGTGACCAAGGTACTGTCCCAGGAAGAAGTGGATGCCCTGCTCAAGGGGCTGGTGGAAGGGGAAATTGAGACCGAGGTGGAGCACAAGGTCCCGGAGGGGGGGATCACCACCTACGATTTTGCCTCCCAGGAGCGGATCATCCGGGGACGGATGCCCACCCTGGAAGTGATCAACGAACATTTCGCCCGGGCTTTTCGCATCTCCCTTTCCATGATCCTCAGGCGCACGGTGGATATTCAGACCAACTTCGTGCAGATGCTCAAGTTCGGGGAGTTCCTCCGCTCCCTGCCTTTGCCCGCCAGTTTCAACATCTTCAAGGTGGAACCCTTAAGGGGCCAATGCCTGATGGTGGTGGACAGCAAACTGGTCTTTTCCTTGGTGGAATGTTTTTTAGGGGGCAGCGCCCGGACCAGATTTAAGATTGAGGGCCGGGATTTTACCACCATCGAACGACGCCTGATCCACAAGGTGGTGCTTATGGCCTTCCAGGATTTGGAAAAGGCCTGGGCGCCGGTGCACCAGGTAAAGATGCAAAGTGTGCGGGTGGAGATCAACCCCATGTTTGTGGGCATCGCCACTCCCAATGACATCATGGTCATCAGCAAATTCCAGGTGGAAATGGAACAAGCCGAGGGGTTTATCACCGTCTGCATGCCTTACGCCACCGTGGAACCCATCAAAGGCAAGCTCTACTCCGGATTTCAGAGCGAGCAGTTGGAATTGGACAGCCGTTGGGCCGCCCGCATCGCCGGCCAGATCCAGGAGATGGAGGTCAACGTGGTGGTGGAGCTGGGCCAAACCGTGATGAGCGCCCAGGATATCACCAAGATGACGGTGGGAGATGTCATCCTCTTCGACAAAAAAGTCACCGATCCTTTGGTGGCCAAGGTGGAGGGCATCCCCAAATTTACCGGCTTCGCCGGACAGGTTTACAACGCCAAGGGTTTTCAAATTCAAAAGCGCCTTTACCCCCAACATTAATCCCGCAGGATAACCGGAGGATCATGATCTTATGGCAACTGGACCCGACTCCCAAGTAGTGGACTTCAACTGGGATCAACCTCTGGGTGAGGAGTCCGCTCCCCCGCCCACCCCCGAGAAGAACAATAAAGTCGCGGCTCCGGCGGCGGTCAGCCCGGCCGAGGGTGAGAAAGATTCTGAGCATCCCACTTTGGATCTGATCCTGGATGTGCCCCTGGAAATCACCGCGGAACTGGGGCGCACCCGGATGATCATTCACGACCTCCTCCAGTTGGGCCAGGGGTCGGTGATCGAACTCAACAAGCTGGCGGGGGAACCCCTGGAAATACTGGTGAACCAGAAACTCATCGCCCGGGGCGAGGTAGTGGTGGTGAATGAAAAGTTCGGCATCCGCCTCACCGACATTATCAGCCCCATGGAACGCATCAAGCAGTTGGGCTGAGGCCTGAATGTTAGGTTTCGGGCAATGGGCGGGCTTAGAGAGGCTGGGGGTCCTGTTAGCGGCAGCGCCTCTGGCCGGAAGCCCGCTGGCGACCCCGGCCCCGGAATTTCCCTTCTGGCAGCATCTTTTCAAGGTAATGGCCGTCCTCAGCGGTATGCTGGGGGTACTGGTCCTGGTTCTGTATCTATGGAAAAGGGTAGGCGCGTCGGCCCGGGTTTCCACCCCGTTTATCAAAGTCCTGGCCACCCATTATCTGGCCCCCAAGAAGGCCTTGATCATGGTGGCCGTGGGTAAGGAAAGGTTTTTGCTGGCCAGCACCGCGGAACAATTGACCCTGGTCACCCCCCTGGCCCCGGATAATGTCGGCGCGCCGGGGGAGGCGGCCCCCATGTCCTCTAAAGAGGCTCTAGGGAGCGGGGGAGAGGGCAACCCATGAAAAGGCTGCTGCTCGGCATTTTGCTGTTTTTCCTCTCTCTGGGGGCGGCCCCGGCCCTGGCCGCGCCCGGCTGGGGTCTGGATCAGGCCTTGAGTCCGGAACGCTTGAGTATCTCGCTGCAGATTCTGCTGCTTCTCACCGTCCTCTCCCTGGCCCCGGCCCTGATCATCATGGTCACCTCCTTCACCCGCCTGGCCGTAGTCTTCTCCTTTCTGCGCCATGCCATGGGCACCCAGCAGATTCCCCCCAATCAGATTCTCATCGCCCTGGCCCTGTTTCTCACTTTTTTCATCATGGCCCCGGTCTGGCAGGAGGTGCAGGAAAAAGCCCTAAAGCCCTATGTGGATCAACGATTGAGCGGGGAGGAGGCCGTCAAGCGGGGACTGGAACCCTTACGGACTTTTATGTTCAAACAGACCCGGGAAAAAGACCTGGCCCTGTTCGTCTCCATTCTGAAGACGCCCCGGCCCAAAAATTCCCAGGATATTCCCATCGCCGCCATGATTCCGGCCTTCATGATCAGCGAGCTTCGGACCGCGTTTGAGATCGGTTTTCTCCTTTATCTGCCCTTTCTCATCATCGATATGGTGGTGGCCTCCGTCTTGCTCTCCATGGGCATGATGATGCTGCCCCCGGTGATGATCTCCATTGTCTTTAAGGTATTGCTCTTTGTGTTGGTGGACGGCTGGAACCTGGTGATCGGGTCTCTAGTCCGAAGTTTTCATTGACGGGAAAAGAGGAGGTGTCCGGAGCATGACCCAGGATTTGGTAATCGGGGTGGCCCGTCAGGCCATCCAGGTCACTCTGCTGGTGGCCCTGCCCATCTTGGGCATCGGCTTGGTTGTGGGGGTGATCGTCAGTCTGTTGCAGGCGGCCACCCAGATTCAGGAGATGACCCTGACCTTTGTTCCCAAGATTTTAAGCGTCTTTATCGGCCTGCTCCTCCTGTTGCCCTGGATCATGAATCAGTTGGTCAACTTTACCCTGGAGGTCTTTAACAACATCCCCAACTACATCCATTGACGGGGTTATTGGTGATTGCCGACCTGATCTTTAATTGGAAAAACTTTCTCCTGGTGGCGCTCCGGGTGGGGTGCCTCCTGTTCTTTTGGCCGGTGTGGGACAATAAGGCCGTGCCGGTGCAGATAAAGGTCTATGCCGCGTTGGTCATCGCCCTGGCCCTGACCCCGGTGGTTTCTCCCCACCTGCCGCCCTTGCCCACCGACTGGCTGGGCGTGGTGCAGTTATTACTGCGGGAATTCTTGCTGGGGATGAGTATCGGGCTGGTCTTTCGCTTTATCTTTTCCGGGGTGCAGATGGCCGGTGATCTGGCGGCCATCCAGATGGGCTTCAGCGCCGTGTCTCTGTTTGATCCCCAGTCCCAGAGCTACAGCACGGTGATCGCCGACATCCTGCTCTTGATCGCCGTCTTGATCTTTCTCACCATGGACGTTCATCATCTGCTTTTCCGCTTGTTGGCCGAAAGTTTCTCCGAGGTGCCGGTGGGCGGTCTGCCGCTGCTGCCGGGGCGGTTGTTCAATTTTTTGCCGGCCCTGGGCAAGCTGATGTTCCAGTTGGCCATCAAGGTGGTGGCCCCGGTCCTGGCGGTTCTCTTTCTCACCCAATTGGCTTTGGGTTTGGTGGCCCGGGCCGTTCCCCAGATCCAGGTGATGATCGTCAGCTTTCCCTTGACCATCGCCCTGGGTTTGATCTTTTTGTCCCTGACCCTCATTTTGGTGGGGCCTTTCCTGGCCCAGGAATTCACCGAGGTTAAAGTGCCGCTCCATCAGGTCATGCAGGCCTGGCAGGGTTAAAGATGGCGGAAGACTATCAGGATAAGACTGAAAAGCCGACACCGAAACGCCGGGCGGAGGCCAGGAAAAAGGGCCAGATTCCCCGCAGCCGGGATCTGTCCGCGGCCGTGGTGCTCCTCACCGGTTTCGTGATCCTGGCCTTGTATTCCCCCAACTTGACCCGCAAGAGTATGGAGCTGTTTAGGGCGAGTCTGGCGGGACTGGGCGCGGGGCTGGTCACCACGACCAACATCCCCTTCTTCTACTGGCATTTCAGTTCCACCCTGGCCAGCTTCCTGGCCCCAGTGATGTTGGGATTGGTGGTGGTCTCGGTCCTGGTTAATTATGCCCAGGGGGGGTGGGTCCTATCCACCGAGATGATCACCCCCAAGTTGGAGCGCCTCCAGTTTTTGTCCGGCTTTAAGCGCCTCTTTTCCCCCAACTCCCTGGTGATGTTGGTGAAAAACCTGGCCAAGGTGGTCTTGATCGGCTGGGTGGTCTATCTCATCCTGAAGGGGGAGATCCTGGCCTTGCTGCCCTTGCTCTACCAGGATCCGGGGCAGATTCTCATCTATCTGGGCAGCACCGGTCTTCGGGTGGCCATCTGGATTATCGTGGCCCTGGTGGCGATCGGGGCTCTGGATTATGTCTATCAGCGCTGGCGCATGGAAAAGAGTCTGAAGATGACCAAACAAGAGGTCAAGGACGAGTTCCGCCAGACCGAGGGCGACCCCAAGGTCAAGGCCCGCATCAAGAGCATCATGCGGGATATGGCCGCCAAGCGGATGATGGCCCAGGTGCCCAAGGCCGACGTGGTGGTCACCAACCCCACCCGCCTGGCCATAGCCCTGCGTTATGACAACGCCACCATGATGGCCCCTGAGGTAGTGGCCAAAGGCAGAGGTTTCGTGGCCCTAAAGATTATGGACGTGGCCCGGGAGGCCGGGGTGCCCCTGGTGGAAAATCGGGACCTGGCCCGGTCCCTCTTTCGCCTGGTGGAGGTGGGAGACTCTATTCCTACTTCCCTATACCGGGCCGTGGCGGAAGTTCTGGCTTATATCTATAGCCTGAAAGCCGCTGCCGGAGCCGGACGATGAACTCCACCCTGCCCCTGTCCCAGGACACCTTTTTGGGGGGATTCGGCATCCACAAGGGGGAATTGTTTGTGGCCCTGGGGGTGATCATCACCCTGTTTGTGATGATCTTCCCCATGCCCCCCTTGATGTTGGACCTGCTCTTGAGCTTCAACATCACCTTCTCCCTGATGGTGCTGCTCCTGTCCCTGTACACCATCAAGCCCATCGAATTCTTTATTTTTCCTTCCCTCCTGTTGGTGACCACCTTATTCCGCCTGTCTTTGAACGTGGCTTCCACCCGCTTGATCCTGCTCCACGGCTGGGAAGGCATGGAGGCCGCCGGCCGGGTCATCCGCTCCTTCGGGAGTTTCGTGGTGGGAGGCAATTATGTGGTGGGCGGCATTATCTTCATCATCTTAGTCATCATCAATTTTATCGTCATCATCAAGGGTTCCACCCGGATTGCCGAAGTGGCGGCCCGCTTTACCCTGGACGCCATGCCGGGCAAGCAGATGAGCATCGACGCCGACCTCAACGCCGGTTACATCGATGATATGGAAGCCCGGAAACGCCGGGCCATTCTCTCCCGGGAGGGGGAGTTTTACGGGGCCATGGACGGGGCCAGTAAATTCGTCCGGGGGGAGGCCCTGGCCGGTATTCTGATCATGGTGATCAACGTGGTGGGGGGGCTGATCATCGGGGTGGTCCAGCACGGCATGCCCCTGGGGGAGGCGGCCCAGACCTTTACCTTGCTGACCATCGGTGAGGGGCTGGTGGGCCAGATTCCCGCCCTCTTCGTCTCCACGGCCGCAGGTCTGGTGGTGAGCAAGGCCGCGTCCGAAGCCTCCCTGGGAGAAGAATACGCCCAGCAGTTCACCTTGAAGCCCCAGGCCATGAGCGTCGCCGCCATGATCATCTTCCTGGTGGGGCTGATTCCCGGTCTGCCCCATCTCCCCTTTCTGGCCCTGTCCGTGCTGGCCGGGGGAGGCTCCTACATTGCCTGGAGGACTCGGGAGAAGGCCGCCGCGGCGGAAGCCGAAGCCGAAGCCAAGAAACGCCCGGTCCGCCCCGCGGAATTGGACCCCATGGAGAGCCTGCCCTCCCTGGACCTCCTGGACCTGGAGGTGGGTTACGGGCTCATTCCCCTGGTGGACGAAGCCCAGGACGGGGAGCTCCTGGAGCGGGTCCGGGCCTTGCGGCGCCAGATAGCCCAGGAGATGGGGGTGGTGATTCCCCCCATCCATATTCGGGACAACCTGCAACTGAAGCCGGGCGGTTACGCCATTCTCATTAAAGGGGTGGAGGTGGCCCGGGGCGATTTGATGGTGGGCTATCATCTGGCCCTGCATCCCGGTGAGTCCCTCCGGCAGATAGAGGGGATTCCCACCCATGAACCCACTTTTAACCTGCCGGCCCTGTGGATCCAAGCCTCCCGGAAGGAGGAGGCCCAGCACCTGGGGTACACTGTGGTCAACCTGGCTTCGGTGGTGGCCACCCACCTCTCGGAAGTGATCCGCTCCCATTGTGACGAGCTCCTGGGCCGCCAGGACGTGCAGAAGCTCCTGGACCGGCTGGCCCGCACCCACCCCAAGGTGGTGGAGGAGTTGGTGCCCAACCTGCTGTCTTTGGGAATCATCCAGAAGGTGGTGCAGAACCTGGTGCGGGAGCGGGTCTCCATCCGGGACCTCCTCACCATTATGGAGACCCTGGCGGATTACGGTCCCTATACCAAAGACCCGGATATCCTGACGGAATATGTGCGGCAACGTTTAGGCCGGGCCTTGACCAAACCCCTGGAGGGACCGGATCACAAGATCATGGTCTATTCCCTGGACCCCTTTATCGAAGACCTGTTGAAAGACAGTCTCCAGAAGACGGAATACGGCGTTTATCTGGCCATGGCCCCGGAGACCGCGGAAGAGATCATCAAGGCCCTGCAACAGGCGGTGGATAAGGCCCTGGCTCAAAACGTACAACCCGTAGTGGTATGTTCCCCGACGGTGCGGCGTCATCTGCGGCGTTTGGTGGAGCGGCATCTTCCGAATTTGTGGGTCTTGTCCCATCATGAACTGCTGACTGACGCCAAGATACAATCCTTAGGGGTGGTGAGCTTACACCATGAAACTTAAAACTTTTGTAGCTCGAGATCTGAAGGAGGCCCTCTTCCAGGTGAGGAAGGAGCTGGGGCCGGAAGCGGTGATTCTCTCCACCCAATCCCGGCAGTTCAAAGAAGAGGGCACGGCCTGGGGTTGGCGGTCCGGAGTGGAAGTCACCGCCGCGGTGGACCCGGAGGGCAAAGGGGCCGGGGAATTGCCGAATGGGGGAGCGCTCCCCGGCTGGCCCATCCCCGGGTCCCCCCTAAGACAGATCCAGGACGATCTGGATGACTTGAAAGGCCTGCTCCGGCATTGGCTGCAACAGAACGGCCCGCCCTTCTGGCTGTTGCAGCACAAGGAATTGGCCATCCTCTACCGGGTCTTGACCCGGGCGGGCCTGGACGAACAGATTCTGCTCCATTGGCTGGAAAACGTCCAGGAGATGGTGGCCCAGGGAGAGGAGCAGCCCTTGACCCTGAAGGAGGGGGCCTTCCGCCATCTGATGAACGCTTTTAACGTGATGGATCCCTGGAAGACCAAAAAAGAGCCTCCTCGCATCTGGACCCTGATCGGCCCCACCGGAGTGGGCAAGACCACCACCCTGGCCAAGCTGGCGGTGCGGTCCTCCCTGGTGAAAAAACTCCAGGTGGGGTTGATCTCCTTGGACAACGTCCGGCTGGGTGCCCATGATCAACTGGCGGCCTACGGCCGCATCGCCGGTCTGCCCCTGGTCACGGCCAACGGTCGGGTGGAATTGCTGGAGGCCTTAAAAGAGATGGCCGACCTGGACCTGATCCTGATCGATACGCCGGGGCGCAGCCCCCATGCCAAAAGGCTGCAAACGGAACTGAGGCAATTATTCGGCGGCCTGCCGGAATTGGAGCATCATCTGGTCTTGAGCGCCACTACCAAGGAATGCCACCTGGCCGACGCCATTTCCGGTTTCAGCGCGCTGCCCCTCACTTCCGTGATCATCACCAAGGTGGACGAAAGCAGTGATTTCTCCGGGGTCTTCAATCAGCTCTGCCACCATAAGATTCCCATCTCCTGTCTGACCATGGGGCAGCGGGTTCCCGAAGACCTGGAGGTGGCCACCCGTCGCAAAGTGACGGAACTTTTCCTGAAACGTTATCAATCCAACAATTCCAAGGTCGCCAGACAACGGGAGGGTTATGAAAAGCTCTCTTATGCTAGATGAGATGCCGCGGTTTTCCCCTGGTTTTCCTACTCTGGAACCGGAGAACGGGACGCCCCTCCGGGTGATTGCCGTGACCTCCGGCAAGGGAGGGGTAGGGAAGTCCAATATCGTGGTTAACCTGGGGCTGTCCCTGGCCCGCCTGGGACACAAGGTGCTCCTCATCGACGCCGATCTGGGGTTGGCCAACCTGGATATCCTCTTGGGCCTGACGCCCCATTTCACCATCCAGGATTTGCTGTCCCTGAGGAAGACCATGGACGAGGTGCTCCTGGAGGGCCCCGGCGGGATCAAAGTCTTGCCGGCCTCTTCGGGCATCCCGGAGCTGGCTGACCTGGACGAGTACCAGAAGATGTTCTTGTTGGATGAGTTGGACAATTACTCCGCCAAGGTGGACGTGGTCCTCATCGACACCGGGGCCGGCATCTCCAGGAATGTCCTGTTTTTCAATATCGCCGCCCTGGAACGCATTGTGGTGGCCAACAATGAGCCCACCTCCATCACCGATGCCTATGCCTTGATCAAAATCCTGGCCACCAAATACAACGAGAGACGGTTCAAGCTGGTGGTCAACGGCTTGGATAAACGCCAGGATGGGGAGAAGGTTTACCGCACCCTGCTCCGGGTGATGGAACGCTTTCTGGGGCGGGAGGTTTCCCTGGAATACCTGGGATTCATCCCCCACGACGAAGCCATCCCCAAAGCAGTGCTGAAACAGCAGGCGGTATTGTCTCTCTATCCCAAGGCCAGGGTCAGCAAGAGTTTCACCGAACTGGGCCGGAAACTCTTTGAATCACCGCCCCCCATGGACCTCAGCAGCAATATCAAATTTTTCTGGCGCCGCCTGCTGCAATATCAGGTGTAAGGCTTAGGGGAACAGGGACTATGAAAAAACAGACTTCGGCTCAACTCCAGGTAACCACGCCCCTGGAACATTGGCCCGCAAAAGTGGATTTGGCCTGGCAGGAACAGATGGTGGTCCAGTACGCCCCCCTGATTAAATACATCGCCAGCCGTTTAGCCTTGCGCTTGCCCTCCCACATCTCTCTAGATGATCTAATCAGTTCCGGCATCATCGGCTTGATAGACGCCATCCACAAGTTTGACCCCAGCAAGAATATCAGCTTTAAGACCTATGCCGAGTTCCGCATCAAAGGGGCCATCCTGGATGAACTCCGCAGCCTGGACTGGATTCCCCGCTCGGTGCGGAAGAAATCCCACCTCATCGAGAATACCTATGCCGCCTTGGAGAAGGACCTGGGCCGGCCGGCGGAACCCGAAGAGGTGTCCTCCGCCCTGGGTTTGGAGTTGGATGAATTCTACCAACTCCTGGACGAAACCAAGACGGTGTCCTTGATGGAACTGGAGGGGGTCTGGAAGGCCGTGCGCAGCAACCCCGACATCTCGGATAACGAGTTGCCGGAAATCCTCCAGGACGAGACGGTGCGGGACCCCTTTCTGGCCCTGCATTTTTCCGAACTCCAGGACATTATGATCCGGGCCATCGACGGTCTGCCTGACAAGGAAAAGCTGTTGGTCTCCTTGTATTATTACGAAGAGTTGACCATGAAGGAGATCGGCCAGATCATGGGTTACACCGAATCCCGCATCTCCCAGTTGCACACCCAGGCCATGTACCGCCTCCGGGCCAAACTGCGGGAGTATTTTCAGGTGGGCCATGACTAGCCGCCGGCCTCCTAGTCAAGCAGACAATCGTGCCGGGAAATTCTGGCCCGTCCTGCTCGGTCTCGGGCTGCTCCTGGCCTTGGGGGCCGAGGGGCTGAGCGCCGGGCCGGGGCCGGCCGTAAGCCCGCGGGCGGGGGCCCTGGCCAGCCTCAACCTCCCGCAAAGTCCGCCCTCCCCGCCCCATGAAACCGTCACTCTGGACCCTTTTTATCTGTTGCGGGAGGAAGGCAACCGGGTTTGGGTGGAACGCTGCCTGGTAACCCTGGAGCTTAATCGCCGGGATCGCCCCAAAGAAATTGACCTCACCGGGCCCGGCTTAAGGGCAGTAATCTATGGACTTCTCAACTCAGACACCCACTTGGACGAGTTGCTCCCCAAAACCATGAACAGCATCAACAAATTTTTGCGAGGCAACGTGGTGGCCGACGTCAAAATGAGCCGGAGCGTCCTTTTGCTCCGCTGACGGGAGGGAAATCATGGATACCATCGACCCTCAAGGGAAAATCATGCCGCTGGTGCCCCGGGACCAGACCATGATCACCAGAAAAATTGAAGATAAAGAGGGGCACGCCAACCGCCCCAAGTATTTTGCCAGACCGAAGACGCCCCCCGCGGCGCCGCCGGTGGAGGAAGCAGAAGAAAAGAAGCCTGACGACAAGCATCTGATTGATATCGTGGTCTGATTCGGAGGCAAGGGTGCTCTTCAAAAACATGGAGTATTGGGTCCTGGGTCAAATGGGCCTGGAACTGCTGCTGATCTTCCTCATCGTCTTTTTTCTCTTTAAGCTCAGGGCGGTAAGCCGGATGATGGCCGCCTCCTCTCCGGGGAGCCGGTCCGAGGAGGGGGAAGAGACGGCCAGACTGACGGCCGCGTTGGCCACCCTGGAGGAGCAGAGGACGGCCTTGGAAGACTTGATGGGCGAATTGGCCAAGAGGGCCTCTTATCTGCAAAAACAACTGACCCTGATGGAGGCCAACGCCCAGAGGCACTCCACCACCGCGGCCATGGGCGACAGCGGCGCCTCGCTGCGCGCCCAGGTGGAGCGCCTCTATCGCCAGGGTTTTCCCCCCGAGGAAATCGCCCGGCGCCTGCAGATGAACCTGGCGGAGGTCAAGGTGGCCCTGGACCTCTTACGGGTGCAAGCCGAATAAAATCTGGCGCTTCCTGGTTCCGGGAGAACCTTACGCCGGCCTAATGAATCCCCTTAAAAGAGCAGTAGGGACCGGCAAGGTTTTTGTGGCGATCATTAAGCCTGAAAAAGAAAGAATCTAGCCGCAGGCTTTAGCCGGCGCCAGCACCGGCTGGAAGCCGCCGCTGCCAAAATCCCCTCTCCCTTAAAGATCATTTTTCCTCAGCCGCCTTTCCCATCGTTCCGGCGCCGGCGCTGCGACCTCCTCCTTGACATTACCGGAATTTCCGGCATATTTTCAATTATCCGGACCGGACCGGGGAAAGCGTCAGCCAGCCGGCAAACCTTAGCACCGCCTCCAGTTCTGAAAATCTAGAGCCGGCGCCCTCGCCGCCTCAAAAAGCCAACGGCCGTGGCGGTGCGACATTTATTTCCGGCCAGGGCCGCGCTCTTGGCCCGGGTCTAATTAAGGATTACCTCCGGCCCCCGGCTTTGTTGTATAATGTTTCCGGACCTGTGAGACAAAGGAGACCAAAATTAAAAAGGCTCTGATTACCGGGATAACCGGACAAGACGGCAGCTACCTGGCGGAGTTCCTGTTGGCCAAAGGCTACGAAGTGCACGGCCTGATCCGGCGGGCCAGCACCTTTAATACCGGCCGCATCGACCACCTCTACCTGGACCCCCACGAAGCCGGCGCCCGCCTCTTCTTGCATTACGGCGACCTGAGCGACGCGGGGCAACTCACTAACATCATCTATAATATCCAGCCGGAGGAGACCTACCATCTGGCGGCCCAGAGCCACGTGCGGGTAAGTTTTGACATGCCGGAATATACCGGGGACGTGGACGGCCTGGGGGTTACCCGGCTTTTGGAGGCCATCCGCCGCAGCGGTCTCAAGACCAAATTCTATCAGGCTTCCTCCAGCGAACTCTATGGCGATGCGCCGCCGCCCCAGAATGAAGAGACCCCCATGCGGCCCCGGAGCCCCTATGCCGCGGCCAAACTCTACGCCTACTGGATGGTGCGGAACTACCGGGAAGCTTACGGCATGTTCGCGGTGAACGGCATCCTGTTTAATCACGAATCCCCCCGGCGGGGGGAGACCTTCGTCACCCGGAAGATCACCCGGGCGGTGGCCCGCATCAAATTGGGACTGCAGGAGAAACTCTATCTGGGGAACCTGGAGGCCCGGCGGGATTGGGGCTATGCCCCGGATTATATCGAAGCCATGTGGCTCATGCTCCAGCAGGATACTCCCGAGGATTATGTGGTGGCCACCGGGGAGTCCCATTCCGTCAGGGAATTCGTGGACGCGGCCTTTTCGTATCTGGACCTGGACTGGCGCCAGTATGTGGAGATCGACCCCCGTTATTTCCGTCCCACCGAAGTGGAGGTCCTGCTGGGAGACGCCCGCAAGGCCAGGGAAAAATTGGGCTGGCAGCCCAAGGTGAACTTCCCCCAATTGGTCCGCCTGATGGTGGACGCCGACCTGAGGGCTTTGATGGAGATGCGCCAGTGTAAGGACGTGATGCGGCAACTGGTCCAGGAGCACCAGGTTTTCCCGCCCCGGGCCGGTTAGGCTTCTCCCGGAAGTTATTGATGGACAAAGAAAAGAAAATCTACGTGGCCGGTCACCAGGGTCTGGTGGGGAGAGCCATGGTGCGCCGTCTCCAGTCCGCCGGCTTAAACCGTCTCCTCCTCCGCACCCGGGCCGAATTGGACTTGCGGGACCAGGCGGCCACTGCCGCTTTTTTTGCCCGGGAACGGCCGGATTACGTCTTTCTGCTGGCCGCCAAAGTGGGGGGGATCTACGCCAACAACACCTATCCGGCGGAGTTTATCTTTGACAACCTGCAGATCCAGGCTAACGTCATCCATCAGGCTTACCGCCAGGGGGTGGAAAAGCTCTTATTTCTGGGAAGCTCCTGCATCTATCCCAAATTTTGTCCCCAGCCCATGAAAGAGGAGCATCTCTTATCGGGCAAGCTGGAGCCCACCAACGAACCCTATGCGGTGGCCAAGATCGCCGGTCTGACCATGTGCCAGGCCTACAACCGGCAGTACGGCACCCGGTTTATCTCCGCCATGCCCACCAACCTCTATGGGCCGGGGGATAATTTTGACCTGAAGAACTCCCACGTGATTCCGGCCTTGATGCGCAAATGCCATCTGGCCAAGATCAGGGGGGAGGCGGCAGTTACTCTGTGGGGCACCGGCGCGCCCCGGCGGGAATTCTTGTACGTGGACGACCTGGCCGACGCCTGTCTGTTTTTGATGGAGCATTACGAGTCCGGGGAGATTATCAATGTGGGGGTGGGGGAGGAAGTGACCATCCAGGATCTGGCCCAGATGATTGCCGAAGTGGTGGGGTTTACCGGCGACCTGGTATTTGACCCCGCCTACCCGGACGGCACCCCCCGGAAACTCTTGGACGTGAGCCGGATCACGGCGCTGGGGTGGCGAGCGCAGACGCCTTTAAGAGAGGGCCTGGCCGCCACCTACGCCTGGTTCCTGGACAGTCCCTGGGCCAAGGCGGACCTCCCCTGACGCCCCAGGCCTGGTCGATTTTAGAGGGGTGAGGCTTGTCGGCGGGCCTGCGACCCTTAACTTTTGCCCCCAACAAAATTTCCGATCTTTTAAGGGACATGCAGAATAAGCGGCACATCTGCTTTTATACCGGCAAACGGGGAGGATTTAACCACCTGGTGCCCCTCCTGGAACTCATTAGTCAGGACCCGGATTGCCGTTATTCCCTGATTGCCACGGATATGCACCTCTCCCCCGCTTTCGGGGAGACCATTAATGAGGTCTCCCGGTGGGCGGAGAATGTCTATACGGTGGAAACCTTGATGGACCGGGACTCCAAGGTCTCCCGGGCCAAATCCATCGGCATCGGCATTATGGGGATCGCCGACCTGCTGGAACGCCTGGCCCCCGACCTGGTTCTGGCGGTGGGAGACCGGGGGGAAGTCCTGGCCCTGGTGATCTGCGCCGTGGAATTGAATATTCCCGTGGTCCATCTCTTTGGGGGAGACGTATCCCAAGGGGGCGTTGATGAAGTAGTCCGACATGCTATTACCAAGATGGCTAATCTCCATTTGACCTCCAATAATGACAGCGCCAACCGCATAATCAAGATGGGGGAAGAAGAGTGGCGGGTCCATAATGTGGGCTCTCCGGTTCTTGATCTGATCAAACAGAAGAGGTACACTCCCCCGGAAGTAATTAGAGACAGATTTAAATTAAATCTGGACGCCCCTATTTTAGTCTTATTGCAACACTCGGTTACCTGGCAGGTGGAACAGGCCGAATTTCAAATACGGCAGACTATGGAGGCCATCGACTCTCTGGGTTATCAGACGGTGGCCATTTATCCCTGTTCCGACCCGGGCTGCCAGGATATCATTAAAGTATTGCAGGAATATACCTCCAAGGACTATTTTCAATTACATAAGAATGTGGATTTCCCGGATTTCTGGGGGTTGCTTAATGTGGCCCGGGCCTTTGTAGGCAACTCCAGCGCCGGCTTAATGGAGGCCCCCTCCTTTCACCTGCCTTTTATCAACATCGGCATCCGGCAGGAGGGGCGACTCCGGGCGGACAACGTCATTGACGTGGACCACGATCAGGCGCAAATCAGCGCGGCCCTTCAGCAGGCTTTGTTCGATGCGGAATTTCGGGCTAAAGTACAAAAGTGCGCCTCGCCTTATGGAGATGGCCGGGCCGCGGCCCGGATTCTGGCCATTTTGAAGCAGGTGAGGCTGGACGACAAGCTCATCCGGAAAAAAATGACTTATTAGGCTGGTCTATTCAAATAACTTTAGGGTATAAATAACGCCTATGAATATTCTGCTCACCGGCATTGACGGTTATATCGGCTGGCCCACGGCCTTGCGCTTGTCCCGGGAATTTCCCCAGGCCAGGATCATCGGCGTGGACAACCTGGGACGGCGGCGTTGGGTGGAGGAGGCCGGGTCCATTTCCGCCATCCCCATCGCTTCCATGGAGGAGAGGTTGGCCGCGGCCCGGGAACAGGGCTTCACCAACATTTCTTTTATCCCGGGCGACCTGGTGGAGTATGCTTTTGTCCAGCAGCTCTTCCGGCAGTATGCCTTCCCGGTGGTCCTGCATCTGGCGGCCCAGCCGTCCGCCCCCTATTCCCACATCAACGGCGACCGAGCCAACTTCACCCAGTTCAACAATAACCAGGCCACCCGGAACCTCTTGTGGGCCATTAAGGAGAATAACCTGGAAGGGGCCTGCCACTTCCTGGAGACCACCACCATGGGGGTTTACGGGGCGCCGGCTTTTGTCGTTCCGGAAGGCTTTGTAACCGCGGAAAACCAGGGCCGCCGGGACCGGATACCCTTTGCCGGCATGGCCGGTTCCTGGTATCACATGAGCAAGTCCAACGACGCCAATAATATGTGGCTGGCCAACCGGCTCTGGCGGCTGGCCGTCACCGACTTGCGCACCGCCATCGTTTACGGGGCCCAGACCCAGGAGACCGCGCGGGAGCCCCGCCTGGCCACCCGCTTCGACTTTGACTTTTATTTCGGCATCGTCCTCAATCGCTTCTGCGCCATGGCCCTGGCCGGCTATCCCATCACCGTTTACGGCAAAGGGGCACTGCGCAAGCCCTTCATCTCTCTGGAAGACTGCGTCGAGTCCAATGTCAATGCGGTGAAGGCCGCCAATGCCGGGGAGTTTCTGGTTTACAACCAGGCCACGGAAGTCCTCAGCATCAAGGACCTGGCCGTGGCCATCCGGGACGCCGGGGCCGAATTCGGTCTCAAGGTGGACCTCACCCACATTGCCAACCCCCGGGTGGAAGACGAAGAGCACCAGATGGAAATAGAAACGGCCCGCTTCGCCACCCTGCTGCCTGCCCCGAAAGTGATGCACCGGGAGGGGATCAGAGAGATGGTCCAGAGTCTCCTGCCCCACCGGGGGGTGCTGGAGACTTACAAAGACAGGTTTTTAACCTAATGCCTGGTTCTCCCGCCCAAAACACTTCCTTTACGGTTTCCTTTTTAGTTCTATGATATTAATGAGGCCATGGCGACCCGGAAAATGATCAACGTCTCCCAGCCCATCACCGGTGAGGAGGAAGTCCAGGCGATACGGGAGGTCATCCTTTCCGGTCGCCTGGTATCCGGGAAAAAGGTGGAGGAGTTTGAAAGGGATTTTGCCGCGTATTTAGGGGTAAAGGGGGCCTGCGCGGTGAACAACGGCACCGCGGCCCTGCACGTGGCCCTGGCGGTTCTGGGCCTGGGGCCGGGGGACGAAGTGATTGTCCCGCCCCTCACCTTTATGAGCACTATTACCGCGGTGTTTCACCAGAACGCCATCCCGGTCTTTGCCGATATCGACCCCGATAGTTTCTGCATTTCTCCGGCGGATATTGCCCGGCGGCTCACCGAGCGGACCCGGGCCATTATCCCGGTGCATTATCTGGGGAACGCCGCGGACCTGGACGCCATCATGGCCCTGGCCGGGGACCGGGGGCTTTATGTCATCGAGGACTGCGCCCAGGCTCACGGCACGGAATACAAGGGCCGCAAGGTGGGCAGCATCGGCCATCTGGGGGCCTTTTCCTTTTATGCCACCAAGCACATGACCACCGGGGAGGGGGGCATGCTCACCTCGGACAATGAGGAGTGGCTGCGCCAGGCCAAGATTATTCGCAGCCACGGCCTTATCAACCGGGACGACCATGTCTGTTTGGGCTATAATTACCGCATGAATGAAATCGCCGCGGCCCTGGGTCTGGTGCAGTTGAAAAAGCTGGACCGGCTGAACGAGCGGCGCATCGCCCATTCCCTCTATCTCCTGGAAGAGTTGGGGAAATTTACCGACCGCTGGTATCAGGTGCCGAAGCTGAACCCGGAGGTGAAACACACCTTCTTCTGGTGCCCCTTAATAGTGCGCCGGGAAGAGGGCTTCACTACCGCCGAAGTGGTCAGCCGCCTCAAAGCCAAAGGCATTGAAGTGCGGCAGCGATACCAGGAACCTCTATATAAGCAGGAGGTAATCCGCTCCTATTCTCCTTACCCCGGCGGCTGTCCCTTTGCCTGTCGGCCGCAGGAGACGATCCCCCCTTATGCCTCCTTGCATTTGCCCGGGGTCGAGCAGGTGGCCGGCAACCTCATCGGCCTGCCCAACCACCCCCGGCTGGAAAAGGCCGATTTGGATTACATCATCGACACCGTGCTCCATCTATTTTGAGATTATGGACCAGGTTCTGATCCTCGGCCTCGGCGCCCAGACGAAATATGTGCTGGAGATCTTCCGGCGCCAGCAGGTGGTGGTTACCGGCATCCTGTCCCTGCCGGAGCAGGAAGCGCCCGGAGAGATAGAAGGGGTGCCGGTTTTAGGCGCGGTGGCGGACTTTGCCGGAATCTATGCACGGGTGGGGCGTCCCCCCCTGATTATTTGCTGCCGTGACAATGCGGGGAAAAGAGTCTTGGTTGAGCAAATGACCCCCCTAAAGCCCACTTACCGGACCGCGGTCCATCCCCAGGCCGTGGTGGCCGGCACGGCTAAAATCGGGGCCGGAAGCATCGTCAACCCGGGAGCGGTGATCCAACCCGGGGCGGTGGTGGGGGAGCATGTCATGGTCCACGCCGGGGTCATTGTCGAGCATGACTGCGTGGTGGAGGATTTCGTCAACCTGGCCCCGGGTGCCATCCTGGCGGGCCATGTGCAGGTGGGCCGGGGGGCCTACGTCTATTCCGGCGCGGTGGTCTTGCCTGCCCGGAAGGTGGGCCGCAAAGCGGTCATCGGCGCCGGCGCGGTGATCACCCAGGATGTGCCGGATGAGGCTACGGTGGTGGGCGTGCCCGGACGGGTGGTGCGCCGGGAGGTGGTTGGGTAAGCCCATGCTGGATGTTCATAACCTCAGCCCGGATAAGGTGTTGATCATTGCCGAAGCGGGCTGCAATCATAACGGGGACCTGGAGCTGGCGGCCCGGCTGGTGGACGCCGCGGCTGAGGCCGGGGCCGACGCCGTCAAATTCCAGTCTTTCCGCCCCGAGCGCATGATCACTGCCCAGGCTCCCAAGGCGGAGTATCAGGTTCGGGCTACCGGCACCGCCGAGTCCCAGTACCAACGCCTCTGCCGCCTGATGTTGTCGGAAGCCGACCATCGTTTTCTTCAGGAGCGCTGCCGGGAGCGGCGGATTGTTTTTTGCTCCTCCCTCTTTGACCACGAAAGCGCGGACCTGCTCCACCGGCTGGAGGTGCCTTTTTTCAAGATTCCCTCCGGGGAGATCACCAACCTGCCCCTGCTCAAGCACGTGGCGGCCTTGGGCCGCCCCCTCCTCCTCTCCACCGGCATGTCCGGCCTGGGGGAGATCGAGGCGGCCTTGAACACCATTGCCAAAGAGGGGGGCAAAGATGTTATACTGCTCCATTGCGTCTCCAGTTATCCCGCCGCCTGGGCTGAAGCCAATCTCCGGGCCATCCCCGCGCTGAAGGCGGCCTTTCGGCTACCCGTGGGCTTTTCGGACCACTCCCTGGGGATAGAGTTGCCTCTGGTGGCGGTGGCCCTGGGAGCGGTGGTCATCGAAAAACACCTGACCCTGGACCGGAGCCTGGAGGGCGGCGACCATCGGGCCTCTTTGGAACCGGGGGAATTCGGGCTGCTGGTGGAAAAAATCCGGGCCTTGGGAGAAGCCCTGGGCGACGGTGTGAAAAGGTGTATGCCCTCGGAGGTGGAAATCCGCCGGGTGGCCCGCAAAAGCGTGGTGGCGGCCCGGGCCATCAAAAAAGGGGAGACCCTGACCCGGGAGAACTTGATCTTGAAAAGACCGGGCACCGGTATCAGCCCCCACCGGTGGGAGGAATTGCTGGGCCGTAAGGCGAAGCGGGACCTGGAGGCCGACGCCTTACTCAGTTGGTCGGACGTCTCCGGGTAACCCGGTCCTGGGAGTGGAGATGGTGAAGCGGAGAAAGTTGGCGGACCTGATTATCGGGCCAACCGCGTCGATACGTCAGGCCATGAAGGCCATCCAAAAGAACGGCCTCAGGGGGGTGTTCGTCTGCGACGAGAACCGGGAGCTCCTGGGCATCGTCATGGACCCGGATATCCGCCGCGCTATCTTGAAGAATATCGACATCGGCAACTCGGTGAAGACCATCATGAACACCTCGCCTTTCACCGTGTCTGCCGACCTCCCTCCGGAAGGCCAAAAGACCCAGGTGCTGGCCTCGGAGAAGATGCTGGTGCCGGTGGTGGACCGGGCCGGGCGGGTAGTGGATTATTTCTATTTCCTGGAACTGGTAAAACAGAAAACTTACAGCCAGGCCAACCATCAGGGGATTTTGCCCCCGGCCCCGGTGTTGGTGATCGGGGGGGCCGGCTATATCGGCTCCATGTTAGTGGACAAATTGCTGAGAATCGGCCACCGGGTGCGGGTCCTGGATTTACTCCTCTATAACAGCGAAGGTATCCAGCCCTTTAAAGGCCACGAGAACTTTGAATTCATCCGGGGGGACTGCCGCAATAAGAGCATACTTTTCAAGGCCTTGGAGGGAATGGCAGCCGTGGTGCATTTGGGGGAGATCGTGGGCGATCCGGCCTGCAAAGTCAACGAAGACTTCACCATTGACACCAATTTCATGGCCACCCACCGGCTGGTGCACGCCTGCATCAAAATGCAGGTGCCCCGCTTCATTTTCACTTCCAGTTGCAGTGTTTACGGGATAAATGACGGTTTTATGGACGAGGAGTCGGAATTGCAGCCGGTTTCTCTCTATGCCCGCTGTAAGATTGAGTGCGAACGGGCCATTCTCTCCCACCGCTACGACAACTTTTGTCCCACGATCTTGCGGGTAGCTACGGTCCACGGCAAATCCCACCGGCAGCGCTTTGATCTGGTGGTCAATCTGCTGACCATCAAGGGATTGGTGGAGAAGAAGATCCAAATCTTCGGGGGCAGGCAGTGGCGGCCCTTCATTGCCGTCCGGGACGTGGCCAATGCCATTGTGGCGGTGCTCCACTCCGAGAAGAGCAAGGTCCAGAATCAAATCTTCAATTTGGGAGACAGCCGGGAGAATTACACTATTGCTCAGGCTGGAGAAATTGTTAAAAAGCATCTCCCCGACATTGAGATAGAATATCAAGCCAATCAGGACGACCCCCGGGATTACCGGGTGAGTTTTGAGAAGATCAAAAAGACCTTGGGTTTTACCAGCGAACGCAACCTGGCTGACACCGTCAGCGAGATCACCTCAGCCTATCGGGACCAAAAGCTCTATGCCGACTATCGGGACCCGAAATACCACAATCTTCTCTCCCTGAAATAATTATGTCCATGGTGCGCATCATACCCAGGTTGGATGTCAAGGGACAGAACCTGGTGAAAGGGGTTCATTTGGAGGGCCTCCGGGTGCTGGGGCTGCCGGAAGCCTTCTCCCAGTCCTATTATCTGGACGGCGCCGATGAGCTACTCTACATCGATATCGTCGCCAGCCTGTATGGCCGCAACAATCTGGAGGAGGTCGTCCGCAAGACCGCCCGGGACATCTATATTCCCATTACGGTGGGGGGCGGCATCCGCAACGTCCAGGATATCCGGCGTCTGCTCCTGGCGGGCGCGGACAAGGTGGCCATCAACACCGGGGCCATCCGCAATCCCCAATTGATCAGCGAGGGGGCCAGGCTCTTCGGCTCCCAGTGCATGGTGGTGTCCATCGAAGCCATCAAGACGGGTAACGGCAGGTATCAGGCTTACACCGACAACGGCCGGGAACCCACCGGCAGGGAAGTGGCCGAATGGGCCCGCCAGGCCGCGGATCTGGGCGCCGGGGAGATCATGGTCACCTCCGTGGACCAGGAAGGGACCGGCCTGGGTTATGATTTGCAATTGCTGGAGCAGGTTTGCCGGGCGGTAAAGGTGCCGGTGATCGCCTGCGGCGGCGCCGGCTCCCCGGAGCATGTGGCCCAGCTCATCAAGCACTGCGACGTCAACGCGGTGTCAGCCGCGTCCATTTTCCATTACGAGATCATCGAGAAACTGGGGGTCCAGAAGCGGGCCGAAGGCAACGTGGACTATCTCAAGGACTTCCACCGGGGGGAACGCTCCATCCTGGAGAAGTTTCAGACCACCGGCATCAGGGCCTTAAAGAATTACCTGGCGGAGTCCGGGGTGCCCAGCGTGATTTACCGCAAGGACTATCCCTGCGCGGCGCCGGGGGGGCCTGCTCCGGGGGGGCCGGTCCCGGCCGCGGCCCCGCCCAAGGTGGTGGTGGCCGACTACGGTCGGGGGAACCTCTTCAGCGTGGAAAAGGCCCTGCAATGTGTGGGAGCCCGAGTCCTGGTTTCCTCCCGCCCGGAAGATGTAGCCGCCGCGGACAAGGTGGTCATCGCCGGGGTAGGCTCCTTCGGCGACGGCATGGCCGGTTTGCGGGAGCGGGGACTGGACCAGGCCATCCGGGAACACGTGAACAAGGGGAAGCCCGTCTTGGGCATCTGTTTAGGGATGCAACTCCTATTGGAGCAAGGAGAGGAATTCGGCCTCCATGACGGGCTGGGCCTCATCCCGGGCCGAGTGGTGAAATTGTCCGACGCCGGCCCCGGAGGTGCGCCCCTGCGCATCCCGCACATCGGCTGGAACCGCATCTTTCCTCCCCAAGCCGGGGAAGGGGAGGTGGAGCTGCCCCACGGCGCGCCTTTTAAGGGAAGGCTCCTGCAGAACGTTTCTCCCGGCGACTATTTTTATTTTGTCCATTCCTTTGTCTGCCTGCCGGAAAATCCCGCCTCGGTGGCCGCCTGCACCTCCTACGGCGCCAACGTCTTTTGCGCCGTCCTGGCCCAAGATAATCTGGCCGGCTGCCAGTTCCACCCGGAGCGCAGCGGTCATCTAGGGTTGGAAATCTATAAAAATTTTGTCTATAATAGTTAAATTAAACGCAAAGCCATCTTAACCACCGGGAGACACCCATGTCCGGGATCGGCAATTATATCCATCTGCCCAAGCTGCACCCTCATAAAATTCCTTACGGCGAACACGCCAGGCAAACCTTGGACCGGCAACTGACCGAACTGCCTCGGGAGGTCAAGTTTTGCCGGAGATGCGTGGTGTCCAACCAGAGGCCCCGCATCGTCTTCGACGCCGACGGGATCTGCGGCGCCTGCCGCTGGGCCGAAGAGAAAGAAACCAAGGTGGACTGGAAAGAACGGGAACAGCGCTTTCTGGACTTACTAGACCGGCACCGCCGCCGGGACGGGCGCTACGATGTCCTGGTCCCCTGTAGCGGCGGCAAAGACTCCGGCTCCATCGCCCACCGGCTGAAGTATAAATACGGCATGAATCCCCTTACCGTCACCTGGTCGCCCCTGCTTTATACCGAGATCGGCTTTCAAAACCTCCAGAACATGATCTCTTCGGGCATTGCCAACCAACTCTTTACCCCCAACCGGGTGTTGCAGCGCAAGCTGTCCAAGTTGGGCCTGGTGATGATCGGCAACCATTTCGAGGCCTTTGGCCGGGGCCAGGTGTCTTATGTCTTTCATGTGGCCCTGGAACACGGGGTGCCCCTGGTCATGTTCGGGGAAAACGGGGAGTTGGAGTATGGCGGCACCCTGAAGAACAAGGACAAACCCGGCCAGCCCATCGAAGACTGGGTGGACCTCTACCATAAAGGTTCCAAAACCGAGGAACTGGTGCGCTTCGGGGTGGAGAACGGCTACCTGGAGCCGCAGGAGGCCCAGGACCCGAGCCTGCGCTATTTCTCCCCGCCGCCGGTGGAGCCCTTGATGGACTTAGGGGTGGAATTCCACTGGTTCGGCTTTTACCATAAATGGGTCCCCCAGGAGAACTTTTACTACGCCGCGGAAAATTACGGCTTCCAGACCAATCCGGAGGGCCATTCCGAGGGCACCTATAACAAGTACGCCAGCCTGGACGACCTCACCGACCCTATCCATTACTGGTTCAGCTATCTGAAGTTCGGCCTGGGCCGGGCTACTTCGGACGCGGCCCACGAAATCCGGGAAGGCCATATCACCCGGGATGAAGGCGTAGCCCTGGTGCACCGCTACGACCACCAGTTTCCCTCCCGCTATTTTCAGGAATTCCTGGCTTACATGGATATGACCGAGGAGGAATTCTGGGAGGTCTGCGACGCTTACCGGCTGCCCCACCTCTGGGAAAAGGTCCAGGGCGAGTGGCGCCTGAAGCACCGGGTGGATTATCTCCGGGCGGAGGCGGGGAGGGAGCCGGGGGAGGAAGCCGCCCAGCTTGCGGACCTCGCCGCCGGGCGGCCCGGCGGCTTCCTGGAAATAAGCCAACCTTGAACGCGGATCCCTCCCGGAAGTCGCCCCAGGACCAGCCTCGCATGTCCAAACCGGTGGTGGTTTACTTTGACATCCAGGATTTCCAGCCCGCTTCCCTGGAGTATTTACGGCAGCTTTTTGACCTCCGTATCCTGCCCGACCCCACCCAGGGTTCCCCCGAGATTTGGGCGGAGGCCCACGCCCTCTTCGCGCCCATGGGCTATCGGTGGGACGCCGAGACTTTAGGTCCCTGTCGCCGCCTGGGCGTCATCGGCACCCCCACCACCGGCATTCCCCATATTGATGCGGATTATGCCCAGGCCCGGAACATTGTCATCTGCTCCCTTCGGGACCAGCAGGAATTTTTGCGGAGCATCACTCCCACCGCGGAGTTGACCTGGGGCATGCTCCTGTGCCTCACCCGGTTCATCCCCCAGGCCATGGACATGGTG
Organism: Thermodesulfobacteriota bacterium; assembly: GCA_040756315.1. Lineage (GTDB taxonomy): Bacteria > Desulfobacterota > Desulfobaccia > Desulfobaccales > 0-14-0-80-60-11 > JBFLZI01. The sequence goes on from JBFLZI010000021.1 coordinate 26,892, forward strand.
CTGGCCGGGCAATGGAACGGCAAATATTTCGGCCACAAGACCCCCCGGATGCTTTCCCAGATGTCCCTGGGGGTGGTGGGCCTGGGCCGCCTGGGTTCGCTAGTGGCCTGCTACGGCCGGGCCTTTTGCGCCGCGGTGCGGTATTTCGACCCTTATGTGGAGAACCCGGCCTATCAGCGCTGTGGAAGCTTGCAGGAACTGGCAAGCCAGAGCGATATAGTCTCCCTGCACGTCCACTCCACCCCGGAGACCCGGGGGATGATCGACCGGGGGTTTTTTCAGGCCCTGCCCCGGGGGTCTTTTTTTCTGAACACGGCCCGGGGGGACCTGGTGGACGAAAGTGCCCTGCTGCAAGCTTTGGAGAGCGGCCATCTGGCCGGGGCGGCCCTGGACACCCTGGACGGGGAACACTTGCCCGGCTTTGCCGAGAAGCTGGCCGGCCACCCCCTGCTGACCTACGCCCGGAGCCACGACAACCTGCTCCTCACCCCCCACTATGGGGGGAGCACCCGGGACGCCTGGGAAAAAACCGAAAAACGGATTATTGATTTGATGATCGCCGCGCTAAAGTCACGCCATCTCTTATGAACATCACGGCCAACACCGCCTGGGCCTTGGTTACCGCCCGGGGCGGCTCCAAAAGCATTCCGTTGAAGAACCTGGTGTCGGTGGGCGGCAAGCCCCTGCTGCACTATTGCCTTACTGCGGCCCGGCGGGCCGCCACCCTGGAGAAGGTGGTCTGCTCCACGGACCATGAAGAGATCGCCAAGGTGGCCGCGGCCCTGGGCGCGGAGATTTTACCCCGGCCCGAGCATCTGGCCGGAGACCTGGTCTCCTCCCTGGACGTGGTTTTAGAGGGGGTGGAGGCCCTGGCCCAGCGCCATGGCCGGGTGGCCGAAATCATCGTGCTCATCCAGCCCACTTCCATTTTTTTGACCAGCGGCCAGATCGATGCGGCGGTGCAGGCCCTCTTGGACCACCCGGAGGCCAACAGCTCCCAGACGGTGGTCAAGGTGCCCCACCAGTACCACGCCCACAATCAACGCATCATGGCCCCGGACCGGAGCGACATCTATTTCGCTTTTCCCCGGGAGCGGGAAATCGGCTACAGCAAGCAGACCAAGCCGGTGTTCTATACTTACGGCAATCTCATCGTCACCCGCACCCGGGCGCTTTTCGAAGAGCGCACCCTTTTTGCCCGGCCCAGCCGGCCCATTGAGATTCCCCGGAACTATGCCTATGATCTGGACGGTTACGAGGATATCGAAATGGCGGAAATTATGCTGGCCCGGAAGATGGTGGCACCGGACTGAGGCGGATGATGGCTAAGACCCGCAAACCCCGGCTGCTTTATTATGAAATCATGCGCTATCATGACCAGGCGCTGGCTAAACTCCACCAACATTTTGAGGTGGCGGCCCTGCCGGACCCGGGCCATGATACGGCGGCTCTGCTGGCCTGGGCCGAGGTGATCATGGCTCCCCTGGGTTTTCCGGTGGACCGCCAGAAGATGGACTGCTGCCCGGAATTAAAGGTCATTGCCAGTTCCACCCTGAGCGTGCCCCACATTGACCTGGACTATGCCGCGGCCCGGGGCCTCCGGGTGGTGCACCTGGGGCGGGAACAGGAATTTCTAAAGACCATCACTCCCACCGCGGAACTGACCTGGGGCCTGGTCCTGGCCCTGACCCGGCACATCCCCTGGGCCAGTAAAGCGGCGTTGGCGGGCCAGTGGGGGGGGCGGCCCTGGGGGCGCAAAACCCCCCGGATGCTCTCCAACATGAGTCTGGGGGTGGTGGGCCTGGGCCGCCTGGGCGCCCTGGTGGCCTCCTACGGCCAGGCTTTCGGCATGCCGGTGTATTATTGGAGCCGGAACTCCCGGAACGACGCTTATACCCGGTGCTCTTCCCTCCCGGAACTGGCCCGGGCCGCGGATATCGTCTCGGTGCACGTGCACCACACCCCGGAGACCGGCGGTCTGATTGACCGGGCCTTTTTCCAGGCCATGCGACCGGGGTCCTATTTCATCAATACGGCCCGGGGGGAAGTGGTGGATGAGGAGGCCTTGCTGGCGGCCCTGGAGTCCGGGCATCTGGCCGGAGCCGCCCTGGACGTGCTGGCCGGGGAATTTCAGCCCGACTTTCCGGAGCGGCTGGCCCGCTCCCCGTTGGTGGCCTATGCCCGGCAGCACGATAATCTCATCATCACGCCCCATTACGCCGGGGCCACCCAGGACGCCTGGAGCGGCACCCAGGTCAGGACCATCGAGTTGATCCTCGCCAGTCTGCCGGACAACTAATCTTAAGGGGGAGCGGTACACGAGGGACATGGTAATTTTAGGCTTATACGAAGATCATGACGCAGCCGCGGCCTTGATGAAGGATGGGGAGATCGTGGCCGCGGTGCAGGAAGAGCGCTTCACCGGCCGGAAACACGAATGCGGCTATCCCAAGAACGCGGTGAATGCCTGCCTGAAGCTGGGCCAGGTCCACCCGGAGCAGATCGACGCGGTGGTGCTGGCCTCCCACCTTCTCAATCCCGCGGTCATCAAGATCAGGCGCAACGCCAATTTCTCCGTGGGGGATTGGGTCAAGGAACAGCACGACTTCTGGAAGCCCAGGCTCTTTGAAGGGAAAAACGTCAATTATTTTGACGTCTTCAGGGACCGGGACGACTTTATTTATGAAGACACCTACCCCGTGGACCACCTGCTGCACAGCTACATGAGTCCGGAGGACATGCAGGAGATGGCCCGCATCCGCAAAGAGACGGTGGCCCGGATCATCGGCGTGCCCCCGGAGAAGGTGCGGACCCTGAACCACGAAGACTGCCACGTCTTTTACGGCTATTTTGCCGGCCCTTTGCGGGGCAAGACCTTAAACCTCACCGCGGAAGGCAAAGGGGACTACTCCAACGGCACCGTCTCCATCCTGAGCGAAGAAGAGGGGCGGGTGGAATTGGCCGCCACCGTGGAGAACATGGTGGGCACCATCTATAAATACATCACCCTGATCTTGGGGATGAAGCCCACCCAGCATGAATACAAGGTGATGGGTCTGGCCCCTTACGCCAGCGCCCGGGAAATCGCCAAGAGCTACCCGGTCTTTGAGCGGGTCCTGAAGGTGGACGGCTTAAACATCGTCTTTGACCAGCGCCCCCCGGACCTCTACTTCCACTTCCGCCGGGCTCTGGAGGGACATCGCTTTGACGGCATTGCCGGGGCGCTCCAGCAGTTCGTGGAGACGTTGCTGTGCCAGTGGGTGGAAAATTGCATGGCGGCCACCGGCCTGGACCGGGTCTGCTTCTCCGGGGGGGTGGCCCAGAATATCAAGGCCTGCAAAAGGATCATGGAACTGGAGGGACTTAAGGACTTCTTTGTCTGCCCCGCTTCCGGGGACACCTCCTTGCCGGTGGGGGGGTGTTATTATACCATGTGGGAGCACCTGAAAAATCAGGACCTTCCCCTTAGCGGCTTAAAACCCCTGCGCCATGTCTATCTGGGTCCGGACTTCGGGGAGGCGGAAATTGAGGAGGCCTTGGACCGTTGCCAGGCCCGGGGGAAATACCGGGTCAACCGGGGGGCGACCCCGGCGGCCATCGCCGGGAAACTGGCGGACGGTTTAATCGTCGCCCGTTGCGCCGGCCGCATGGAGTTCGGCCTCCGGGCCTTGGGCAACCGCTCCATCATGGCTGACCCCCGGCGCATGGACATGCCCCAGCGCCTCAATCGGGCCATCAAGATGCGGGATTTCTGGATGCCTTTTACACCCACCATCCTGGCGGAACGGGAAAAGGATTATCTTATCAATCCCAAAAATCTCCAATCCCCTTTCATGACCCTGGCCTTTGACGCCACCGAGTTGGCCCGGAAAGAGTTGATTGCCGCACTGCACCCCGCGGATTTCACCGCCCGGCCCCAGATTCTCACCGAGGCGGCCAACCCGGAATATTATGCCATCATTAAGGATTTTGAAAGACTCACCGGGGTGGGCGGGGTCTTAAATACCAGCTTCAACCTGCACGGCGAGCCCATCGTCCTGGGTCCCCGGGAGGCCCTGCGCACCTTTGAGAACTCGGGTTTGGACGTGCTGCTGTTAAACGACTTTATCATTGAAAAGAGATAAACTTCTCTGCCGCCGCCGGGACTGCCGGTCCCAGGCGGAGGGGGAGCAACTAACTTTAGTCCAAGATGAAAATACTCTTTGTCTATCCGGAATTTGAAAAAGGGGGCTTCAAGCCCATCGGCATCTCCCTGTTGTCCGCCCTGTTGGCCCGGGAGGGCCACGACCGCCGACTTTTCGACTCTTCCCTGTATGATATTTCCCTGGCGGGAAAGGTGGAAGACGTGGCGGTGGCCGAAAAGCAGCTTCTCTATCCCCCCACCCAACTGCCGGCGGCCGCCAAAAAACATATCAGTAAGGATTTCGTCCAGGCCTTTCAGGAGGAGGTCATGGCTTACCGGCCTGATCTGGTGGCCTTCTCCTGCACCTCCATGACCTATCCCGTCACCCGGAGACTGGCCCAGAGCCTGGCGGCCCTGCCCCACCGGCCCGCCACCGCCATCGGCGGCATCCATACCATGTCCTATGAAGACGAGGTGGTGGCCGAGGCCCTCTTTGACTATATCTGCCTGGGGGAGGGAGAGCGGGCCATCAGTGAAATTTTGGCCCATCTCCGGGGGGAGCGGGACGCGCACATTGCCAATGTCTATGTGAGAGAGGGGCGGGACTATGTGAAGAATCCCCTGGGCCCCATGTTTATGAATTTGGATGAACTCCCCTATCTGGATTGGTCCCTGTATGAAGAGTATCATTATTGGCGGCCCTACCAGGGCCAGGCTTACAAAATGGGGGACATCCAGACCTCCCGGGGCTGCCCCTATCGCTGCGTCTATTGCTTCAACGAGATCTTTTTCAATTTTTACCGGGACACGGAAAGGAAAAAGGTCAGGTTTTTCTCCCCTGAGAGGATCATTGAGGAGATGGCGGAACACACCCGGCGCCACTCCCTGTCTTTTTGGAAGATGCATGATTCCGACACCTTATTGCGCCCCGAGGAGAAGTTCGGAGAACTCATGGAGCTTTATGCCCGCCGGGTCAATCTTCCTTTTGTGTGCAACGCCAACGCCAACAGCATTACCCGGGAGAAGGTCAAGGCCTTGAAACAAGCCGGCTGCCAGAGCGTCTCCATCGGAGTGGAAACCGGGCGGGAAGACCTGCGCAAGTTGAAGTTGCAGAAAGACGTGAGCAACGCAGCCATTATTGAGGCCGTGGCCCGGCTGAAGGAGGCCGGCATCCGGGTCTGCACCTCCAATATGCTGGGCCTGCCGGAGGAAACCCCGGAGGACATCCGGGAGACCATTCGCCTGAATCGCCTGGCCCAGCCGGACCTGGCGGAACCTACCTATTTCTATCCTTTTAAAGGCACGGCCCTGGGTAATTACTGCCACCAGCAGGGTTGGGTGACCCAGCCCCTGGGGGAAGAACTGGTCAATCTGCGGAGCCACATTGTCCTGGAGCTGCCCCAAATCACCACCGACCAGCTCCGGGGCCTGTACCGCACCTTTCCTTTGTATATGAACCTGCCGGAATGGCTGGACCCGATAATCCGCCTGGCCGAGCGGGGCGACGCCGTGGGCCGGGAGGTCTATGACGCCCTCTATAACATCGTGCAACACAAGATCGATACGGAACGGGGAGTAAAACGCTAGGGGGAGGGATTCCCACCTGCTGAAAGGCTGGGTCGCTGACTCCAAATCTTCTCCCCCAATCCCAGATAGATTTTAAATTAACCGGTGCAGTTGGGGACTTAAGGTCCCAACTGCACC
>JBFLZI010000022.1:0-32560 GCA_040756315.1 Thermodesulfobacteriota bacterium
CCTCCCCCAAACCCCCTCCCCCAATCCCTTATGCGGTGCAAAAATTCTGGTGAGGCCGGGGCCAAGGCCCCGGCCTTACCAAACCCCATCTGTGGATTGGAATATGATCCGGCCGGAGGGCAGGAACCGGTAGCCCAGGCTTCCAGCCTGGGCCACCAGGCAGAATGGTGAGACCGAAAGCTCCACCTTCCCGGCCCTCATTAGAGGGAGTGACAAATTAAGCTTGAAGACAAGGTAGGAAAGAGCCGCCCCCGGCGGTTCTTTGGCCGAAATTTATGCCACCAAGACTTGACAGCTAAAGGCGCTTCGGTTAATTTAAACCCACGTGGGGCTGTAGCTCAGATGGAAGAGCGCTTGAATGGCATTCAAGAGGTCAGGGGTTCAACTCCCCTCAGCTCCACCAGATGACCCTTAGAAATTAAAAGGGGCCGGCAATCTGGAGATTGCCGGCCCCTTTCTTTTAACCGAAAACTGAAAACGGTACTAATCCCCTTTTTCCCCGAGGAGAAAAGATTTGGCCCCTAAGAGGGCAGAGGTGATAAAGAGCATTAAAGACGGTTTGATGAAGTAACGTTCCTCTCTAAGGATAATCTGTTGATTATCCAGCAGTCTTTGCAGCCGCTTGCCGATAATTTCCCGGGCGTTGTATCTCTCCAGGATTTCCTCCAGGGTAAGGCCCTCCGGGGCCAGATACAGTTCCCGGACCAGGCGGACTCGCCGGCCGGTTTCCCCCAGATTGATAAAATGGAAATAGCAGTAACCCAGTAACCCGTAAATCATCAGGTCGGTGAGGAGCTGAAAGAGAAAATCCCCGGTGGTTCCCGGCCAGTAGAAGGCATAATTCCACAGCTCCAGACCCAGGCAGCCCAGCAGCCCGACGCAGAAACCCAGAAAAATCGAGTAAATGAGCCTGACCCCCAAGGCCCGGCGCAGGCCCACCTGGATCAGCAGGTTAAGGGCCAGTCCCCCTAAGGGGCTTAACAGGCTGAGGAGTTGGGGGGGCATGGCGTCAGCCTCCCAGGCCCAGGTCCAGGACCCGGCGGTAATGACTGAAAAGCCGGGCCAGGAACCGGCCTTTGCCGGTGAGGCGGTAGCGGTCCCCCTCCAAGCAGGCCAACCCGTCCCGGAGCAGGTCCCGGCAGCGGGGCACCACCAGCAGGTCGTCGCTCAAGGCCCTCTCAAACTTCTCTCTCTCCAGGCCCCCGGGGCCGGCGGAGCGGATCATGGCCACCATCACCACCGTGGGGCTGTCGGCCTCCAGCGCGGTGTAGGTGATGAGATAGGCCATCAGGACCACCAGCACAAAAAGGGTGATATGCAGGTATTCCCAGGGCGTGCCCGGCAGATAGGGTTGCCAGGCGGGAACAACCAGGCCCGCCAGGAAGGCGCCCCCCAGAGAGAAGGCCAGCGCCCCCAGGAAGATGCGCACAATGGCCCCCATCTGCCGGTGGGGCAGGCGAATCTTCCAGATGAGCAGGTGCAGGGCAAAGGCCAGAAAAGTGACGGCCAGGCTCCAGATGAAGACGCGCATGGCTTAGGGCACCGCTAGGGAAGCTGACCGGAAAGATTGACAAACATCGCCGGCCGGCCTAAATGAAATTGAGGTGGATGGGCTCAGTCCCCTTTGGCCTGACCAACCGGCCCTGCTCCTGCTTGAGGGACCAGAGGTACTCATTCACTTTGTGTTGCAGGCAGAGGGAGCCGCACATGGTCTTGGCGTTGAAATTTTTCGAGGCCAGGAGGTCCAGGACTTCCCAATACCTCTCCCCCTGAAAGAGTTCTTTAAAAGAGGTCTCGGCCAGGTTGCCGATGTGATATTTGCGGTAGCGCCGGTTGAAGAGCATGCCGCAAGGGGCCACCAGGCCGGAGCCGGAGAACTGCATGATAAAGGGGGGGCCATAGCACTGCTCATAGTGGCGTTGGCCCCGGCTCAAGATCTTGGACCATTTGGCCCGGACCAGGTAAGGCCCTTCTGAGAGTCTTTCCGCGTCCTTGAGAAGGCCCACCAGATCGTAGTATTTATCGTACTCCACCCCCAGGCTGCCCAACTCGTCGTCGCTGCAGTGCTTGATCACCAGATAATCCACGCCCAGGTCCCGGCCCAGCCTGGCCAGGGGCAGAATCTGGTCCTGGAAGGCCGGAAGTAAGACCATCTGCAGCCCCAGGGTCACCGCCAGCCGGTTTCGGGCTTTGATGGCCACGCACTTCTTCACGGTTTCCAGGACTTTATCGTAGCAGGCCGCTTTACAGCCGTGAATTTCGGCGTAGCGCTTAGGCTCCGCCGCGGAGATGTTAAAGCGGAGGTAAGTCAGGGCCGGGAGGATCTCCTCCAGGCGGTCGTCCTGAAGCAGGTAGCCGTTGGTGCCCAGGGCCATGTCCAGGCCGTTGGCCCAGCCCCGGAGGATGGCGTCGTAGAGGTGGGGGCTGCAGGTGCTCTCTCCGTCACTGACGAAGCTGACGGCCTTAACGCCTATCTCCGCGGCGTCGTCCAGGAAGCGGAAAATGACCTCCCGGGTCATGCGCTTTTCGTCATTGGCCTGCAGTTGCCCATAGCAATAGACGCAACGGTAGGTGCAGCGCCGGGTCAGGGAACAGTCGATGGTGATGGGCGCGATGCGCTCCCCCGCCAGCCAGGCCTCCACCCGGTCCCGGTGCCAGGCCAGTTTATGACCGTCCAGGATCAGCTTATCCATGCCAGCCACAGCAAATTTTATTTTTAGCAGGAAACACGAGAGATTAATAGCCTTTACGATAGGTCCAGAGATACTTCAGGTTCTGCAAAAAGGTTAGCTTGCGTTCCTTTTTGTATCTCAGAAAGGTCCCTAGTAAATAGAATAAAAAGAAAAGGTGACGATTTTCCACATTAGTCGCCAATTTTATAAGTAAGTTTTTGGCAAACGGGAAAGTCAGGCAAAGGTGTGACACCTTTTGAAGATTTTCAAAGTAATGTTTACCAGGGATATTCAGAACCGATGTGGTAATGAACGATTGGGGCATATCTTCAAAGGAATATTTTTCATCCAACAGTCCATTCTTAATGCAATAATCACTTAATTCCGTCTTGGGAAACGGCATAAAAACAGAAGTAGCCATATATTTTGTTTTTATTTCAAGATTAAAGTCTATAGTTGATACTGCATCAGCCACGGTTTCGCCAGGGAAACCGAACATATTGTTCGTTTGCAGTTCTATCCCGTACTGGTAAAGATTGTTGGCGCATTGCCGGATATCTCTGTCGGATACGTTCTTTTTCAGAACCTTTTTCCGAAGCGACTCGTTGCCGGTTTCGAGTCCGATACTCACAGTATGGCAACCGGCCTCCGCTAAGACCCTGGCGTGTTCGGCGGTAATAGCCCCGGCGCGACCGGTGCAAATAAAATGGGTATTCACCTCGGATTTATAAAGATCTTTAAATTCTTCCAGCCACTTTAGATCGAGAATAAAGAGGTCGTCGCAAAAGAAAGCCGAGCTGACACCATACTGTTCCTTCACCCGTTTTATTTCTTCCACGAAATGTTTCACAGATTTCCGGCGGATATACTTCCCCTTGCCTTTGAAGATGTCCATCAAGTAGGCATTGCAGCAAAAGGCGCAGTGGAAAGGGCAGCCTCGGGAAGACATAAAAAATTTTTGACTGAGATTTTTTAATTGTGTGTATTTATCGTAATAAACCGATCTATCCTCATAAATTGTATCCAGGTCACTAATTAGTTCCGTAACACCCTGGTCGATCGGGGTTTGCCCTTCATGGTACCAAACCCCGCCCAGTCCTTCGGCCGAGGTTTGGCCGGCGGCGAGGCGCTGCAGCAACTGAGGGAAGACTATCTCACCTTCTCCACAGCAAACATAATCAACTCCGGGCAATTCCATTATTTCCCGGGGGTACATGATGGCGTGGACACCCCCGACAATGATCGGCACTGGCGGAAAAATCATCCTTATTTGCCGAACTGTCTCCCGCAGCCATTTATGTTCTATGGACATTACGGAAAAGCCGATAACGTCGGGGCGGAGAGCCTTGAGGGAGGAGATCAGGTCAGGTTCGCAAGCATCGATCAGGACCTCGAACTGATGGCCGGCCTGTTTCACCGCGCCCGCCAGCGCCATAACGCCGGAGTAGGGAAATTGTTGCTTTTGAATTAACACTACTCTCAATTTTCCATCTCCATTTATTTCACTGTAAGACTTTGGCTTCAATACCCGGTCTTGTTTCTGTCGGCTCGGATCAGCGGCCAGTAGGTCAAGCTTCCCGAAGCATTCGGCTGCCCTCGCCCTTCACCGCCAGGCCCCCGACCTGGTGCCGGACCAAAGCGCTGGATATCCTCCCGGCTCGGTTGGTTCCTGCGCCCTAGCTTATCTTACCAGATAGTGTCAGTCCCGAAAGCCTTTGAATTTATGTCGGTAAATATAAGGGAGCCGGACCCATCCTTCCGGTAATTTTACCATTCCCCAATCATTAAACCAAACGTCCGGATACCGAGCGGTGATCTCCTGATTAACCAAGAGTTTCCCATGATGATAACTGAGCCGGATAAACCTCCGGGTGTCGTAAACGTCTTTCCCGAAAAACCATTCCCGACCAAACAGGGTATCGCTCCCGGCCTCCGGAAATTTTTTCATGGACGCTAAATTATATATGGTCAGGATGCGATAAGAACGGAATTTCCGGGGGTCGGGCGAAGTAGCATACAACAAATTTAATGGAAATTCCAGGACGTACTCGGCGGCGGAGGAACAGATGCCGATGGGGGTCTCCGGCATGCCGTCCAGGACAAAATCGGCCTTCTCCGGCAGGGTGGGAAACCGCTGCACGAAAGTCTGCCAGAATCTTATCTTATTCTCTGACGCGGTAAAGTAACAGTCCATGAGCAGATTGTTGAAGAAGACGCCCCAGCCCACCAAGAGAGAGAGTAACAGGACGGCAATAGAGGTGGCCCGGAGACGGGTAAGCAGTCGCGCTATGAAGTAAACCAGGCCGGCAACAATCAGGGAATAGAACAGGCGCAGGGGAAGACCATATTTTAGGAACAGGGCTGACTTAAAAACCACCCCTCCCAAAATCAGGGAGACGACCATACTGGTGGCCGGTCTTTTATAGATCCGGGGCAAAACCGAGAAGATCAAGCACAACAGGCTGCTCCAAAGCAGGGGATAGCCGATCTCCAGGATGATGCCGTGCCGGGACATGCTGCCGAACATGGGAATTCTTTTATCGAAAATCAGAAACAACAACATGGGGGGAATCAGGGCGGTGAGGCCCAGAAAGAACATGGGGCGGATAGACCGCCAGGTCCGGGACAAGGCCTCCGGGACAGTCAGGTCCCGGCCCGGGCTGGGCCAATATTCCGGGCCGGCCTGGGCTTTCTGCCGGGAGAGGAAAAACACCCAGGTGGCGCCCATAGCAGCCAACGTCAGTCCCCAGGACCAATAGGAAGTGTAATCTAGGCGATTCACCAGATGGAGCCAGTTGGAGGAAACCAGTTTAAGGATAAAATCCAGGTAAACCCGAGGGTCAAATAATAGGAAAAAGTCGGTTTTATATGTTTCACCATACATGGCATAGGGTTTAAAGGCCAACTTGTAATAAATCAACGGCAGATAAAGCACGCCAAAGGGTAGGAAAATCCTAATTGATCTGGTCAACCAAGACTTTATCGCGCTATTCTGCCGGTAAAAATAATAACTAATAATAAAAAATCTGGCGGGTTCCAGGGCAACGGCACCCTCCATTAAAACATAGGCGGTGCAACCTGTAATGATTAAGGATAATAATATTAAATAATTACCCCGTGTGGGAGTGGACAGTCCCTTAGAGATTAGCCAAAAGGCGATGATCATCAATAATATTCCCAGTCGATAAACATAGTTACAAAAAATGGGCACCGTGGTGTCAATAAATAAAGATAGAAAGCAGATGGCCGCCAACAGAGCCGGAAAGCCGGCATCAGTAAAATAATCTTTAACGAATAGGTAGAGGAAGAGCGCGAACATCCCCTGGGTTAACAGGGAGACCATTGACCAAATAAAGAAGGTGATCTGGTAATTGTCAAAGATCTTATGAAGGCTGAAAATACCGTAGAGGAAGGTGCCTAAGGGAAGGCGCCGGAGTTGCCGGAAACCGTTATTCAGGAAGTCGGTTAAAGAGTTGCTGGCATAGACGTTGGTCAGCCAGCAGCAGTCGTCCCAAAAGACATCTTGCAGAAAAAAGAGCCTGCCATAATGAAATGCGGCCAATAAAAAGATGAAGACAAAGACGGCGGCAGATTGGTTCTTTTTCATCTTTTTAAAGGGCCGCGGCCAGGGGACTCTGACGATCCGGTTCCGTTGACAAGCTCATCGCCCCAATAACCCCCGCCAGACTTCCTTCAGGGGCAAGGGGGCGGTCTTTTTGCCAAGGATGTCCAGCAGCAGTTGGCCGAATTTCACGGCCAGCATGGCGTTAAGAAAGGCCAGGGCGGGAATCTTCTTCAGGAATTCCACCAGTTTCTCCCCGGAGCTGAACCACCCCACCCCCTGCTTGGGCTTAAGAAAGATGGCCTTCAGTTTTTTCAGGTCCAGGTAGAAATAGAGGTAGCCGAACAGAATGTCGGCCCGGATGTCTTTCTCCGTATTGCCGGAGGGCACATAGCTGAAGGGGGTTTTCTGAAAGGGATTTTCAATAAAGGTGCTCACCGAAATGAAGTTCTCATACAACCCTTGCACCTTAAGACGCTGTTCATCTAAGGCCAGATGGTAGAGTTCCGTCCCCGGGTAGGGGGTGGCATTATTGAACCTGACCTGATCCAGACGGAGGTCCCGGGCCAGACGGATGGCGTCCAGGCGGTCCGCATGGTTCTCGGTGGGCAACCCGAAGATAAAGGTGGCGCTCACATGAAAGTTCAAGTCTTTGGCCATCTTTACCGCCCTGATGCACTGTTCCACCGTCTCACCCTTTTTAATAATTTGCATCAGGCGTTCTGAAGCCGTCTCCATCCCGAAGAAGACGCTTTTAAAGCCGCAGGCGTACATCTCTTTTAACAGCCGGTAATCCGCATTGTCACCCCGACCCTGGAAGCTGAAGGTCATCTTCTGGTGCAGGCCTCGGCGGCGAATCTCCTCCAACAGCCGGTAAATCCTTTCTTTATTCACCAGAAAATTGTCGTCCAAAAAGAGGACAAAGGTCTGTTGGTACCGGTGGTAAAGCATTTCCAGGGTATCGGCAATATTCTCCGCCGACAGATACCGGTATTTCTTTCCGGTGACAATGCGGTTGCTGCAGAAGATGCAGTTGTAGGGACAGCCCCGGGAACTGATGACAAACCCCAGATTGTAAGGCTTGCGGTTGAAAAGCTCGTAAGGGAAAGGGGGCAGGCGGTCCAGGTCTATAAACTTACCGGCCCAGGGGTTATGTTTGATCCGGCCGTTTTTTTTATAGGACAAGCCGGGAATGTGGGTATAGTCCTGCCCCCCTTTGACCCGGTGATAAAGCTCCACCAGGGTCTGCTCCGCCTCCCCCCCCAGGACCAGATCCACCTGATCGTAGGCCAGGACCTCGTCCGGCCTGGCCGTGGGGTGAATCCCCCCAAAGACCACCACGGAGTCGGGATACCGGGCCTTGATATCCCGGGCCAGGTCCAGGGCCCGTTTCAGCGCCGCGGTCAGCACGCTGAAACCGAAGATATAGGGGGGACTCATGTTTCGGGCGCTCTGGACCACCTTTTCCAGAATGCGGTCTTCCACCTGTTCGTCCAGGAAGTTCACGGGAACACCCTGCTCCCGGCAGGCGGCCACCAGGTACCCCAGCCCGATGGGCACAAAAATGGGGAGGAAGGGCTGAAAAATTTTCAGAGCATTTTGGGGGGAGGAATTAATCAGGAGCATAGTTGACTAATGGGTTTTATCTTCACCGCTGGCCACTCCCAGGGCCATGGCCAGCATGCCGGCCCAGAGGCCGGGCACGGCCAGGAGAACTCTCTTATCGTAAGGCCACCACCTGATAAGCAGATGGGCCACCAGTCCCCCGGCAATAACCGGAGCCAAGAAGCCACGCCGGCAGGCGCTTCCGGCCAGGAACCAGGGAACTTCGCCATAGACCGACCGCCGCACCGCGGCCCGGTCTTTCCCCACTTTATAAAAGCTCTTGAGGAAATCCCGCCAGGTTTCCCGATCCTGATGACCTAAAATGATATCCCCATGCAGGCGCAATTCAATGCCTTGCCGGCGGGATTTGAGGCAAAAAGCCGTATCCTCGCCGGTGCGCAGGGAGGGGTCAAACGGTCCCACTTTTTTCCAGATACTCTTCGGGATCAGCATATGGGCGGTGACCAGATGCCCGGAGGTCAAGGCCTGGGGCGGAGTTCCGGGGATATTGGTGCCCCAATGACAATAGTTGTCGGCGAACGCGGCATATCCCCTGCCGGAGCCGGCAACGCCGCCGCCGATAATCGCCTCCGGGTGTTCCAAATGTGCTCTATACAGGCGGGCCAAGTGTCGCCTCTGCAACACCAGGCAATCCGCGTCGATTAAAACCAGGACGTTCCCTTGGGATCGCTGGATGCCGAGATTGCGGGCCGCGGCCGGACCGGAATTCCTAGGGGTCCGCAGAAGCTTAATCTTGGCCTGCCCAAGTGCCTCTAGGTGCTTCTTTATCCGAGAAAATCCCTCACCCGGAGAGCAGTCATCAACAATGACGATCTCATAGGGGACCTCAAGGTCCTGAGCAACGAGTTCTTCAAGGAGCCGGAAGAAAATATCCTCTGGGTTGTACACCGGGATGATGACGCTGATCTCGACTCCGCCGGGAATTCTCATAGGTGCTTGGCTTGGGCCTTAAACTCCTTTACGACCGGGAACCGAAAACAAATTGCGGATAAAGATTAAAATTGTACAGGATATTTTCAATCATATTGCAATCATGGGTGCAATAACACTTTTTAGCTTTGATGGCCGCCACCGCGCGGCGCCAGGCCGGACCGGCCAGGATCTCCTGGAGGGGGGTCGCCCGGAGGGAGTCCACCACCGGCAGCAACTCACAGGGCGCCACCCCGCCGTCGGCGTAAATCACCGCATGCGCCTGTCCGGCCAGACAGGGGATAACCATCTGTTCCTCTTCAAGGATTCTCCGGCAAAGATGCCGTTTGACTGCCTGATATTTTTTTTGCGTCTCCGACAGCAAGCCTTTTTGGCGGTAATGATAGCGATTTTGAATTTCCAGCAACTGCTCCTCCAGGGCGCGAATCTCCTGGGGGGAAGGCAACCGGTAGCCCTCGTCCTGGGGCGTTCCCCGCAAGAATAAGACGGAGTGAAAGGCCGGCTGCAGTTCTTCCTGGACCTGGCGCATGAAGGGAATTATTTCCGCCAGGTTGTAATTATGCAAAACCGTATTGAACTTGACGCGCAACCGGGGAAAGTGCCGCCGGAGCAGAAAATAGGTCTCTTTTACTCGCGCATAACTGCCGGGTTGGTTCCGGATGGCGTCATGGGTGGCGGGAAAACCGTCCAGGGACATGGTCAGGATCAGGCGGGTCAGGTCGATCCTGGCCTCAATCTCTTTTAAGGTCTGGAAGATTCTCTCGGTAAACCAGCCGTTGGTGGGCACGGAATATTCCCAAGCCTGAAATTTGGCGAGGATCTCCGGCAGGTCCGGACGCAGAAAAGGCTCTCCCCCGCCGATATCCAGCCAGATCAAGTCGTTAAACTCCGCGGCAATCCGGTCGATCTCCGTCAGGGTAAGTTCCGGGGCAGTTGGCGTCGGGTCCACAAAGCAGTGACTGCAGCGAAAATTGCACCGGGTGGTGACGTGCAGGATAAGGTGCGTAATCTTATTCCGAAACCGGAACAGGACTGCTTCCTGGAGGACCTTTAAAAGTTCTTTCATGTAAGCTCGGCCGAAAGTCCAATTACCGCTGGCCCACCCACGAGTCGGGCCTTCTGTCGGTATCTTTGCCAAAGGTTGCTCTGGAACAACTCCGGACCATCGGAGGCGAACCTAGATAGTCTATCCGGGACACCATTTACGCTTCCTGGCGCCGCTTGGCCGTCTGGGAGCCGGTGGCAAAGTTCTGGGCCCCTTTTGGGGGGACCTGTAATTTGATATCCCGCACCAGGCGCAGATAGCCCCGGATCACCTGCTTCAGGCTGGGGAAAGACACCGCCTTGGAGATGCCTTGGGACCGCATCCCCAGGCGATAGGGAACCTCGGCAAAGAGATAGCCCCGCCTTACGGTGCGCACCAGGATGTCGGTCTGGAAGAAGAAGCCCCGGCTGCGGTATTCCAGTTCGTCCAGGAGGGCCTTGCGATAGAGCACGGTGCCGTTGGTGTAATTGAAGTTCACCAGAAAGGTGGAGTTGATGATCGTCCGGTAGATGGTGGACAGGGCGTTGCGAAAGGGGGAGCGCACTTCCCGGTTGAAGACGAAGGGAATGACGATATCCACACTGTTCAACAGCCCCACATATCGTAAAATCTCCATGGGGTCGTTCTCATTGTCTCCGGGGAGCATGACCACAAAGCGGCAGCGGGCGTGGTCCACTCCGTCCCAAAAGGAAGCCCCCACCCCCTGGGGCCAGTCGTGATGGAGGAGGCGCACCCGGGGGTCCCGCAAACTAGCGGCGGTAATCAATTCTTCGGTGCGGTCGGTGCTGCCGTCGTTCACCGCGATGATTTCGCCGTCCAGGCCGAAGTGGTCCAGGGCCTCCAGGGAATTGCCGATGGCCGCCTCGATGTGCTCCTCTTCGTTCAAGGCGGGCATGATGATGGAGACGTCTAACTTTTCCGGCATAGTTCTTTAATGGTCTCTTTGATAGTGGCGCTGCTGGGGTAGTAAGCCTCTTCCAGGACCGGGCTGCAGGGGGTGGGAGCGTCGGCGAAGTTGACCCGGCGCAGCGGGGCCTTGAGGAGCACCTCGTCCCGCTCCACCACCCGGCAGGCGATCTCCCCGCCGACTCCCCCGGTCTTGCAGGCCACGTCGGCAATCACCAGCCGGCCCGTCTTCTTGACCGAAGTACAAACCAGGTCCTCATCCAGGGGCTTTACCGTCCTGGGGTCGATGACCTCCACGGAGATACCTTCGGCATCCAGTTCCCGGGCCGCTTTCATGGCCTCATAGACCATCTGGGACAGGGCCACCACCGTGACGTCCCTCCCGGGCCGGCGCACCACTCCCTGGCCGAAGGGCACCGTGTAAGGCTCGGTGGGCACGTAGCCCACGGAGCCATAGATCCAGCGATGTTCGACGAACATCACCGGGTTGCCGTCCGCCACCGCGGCCATGAGCAGGCCTTTGGCGTCATAGGGGGTGCTGGGCAGGGCCAGCTTTAAGCCGGGGATATGAAGAAAGAGGGCGTGCAGGGCCTGGGAGTGCTGGGCCGCGGAGCCCCAGCCCCGCCCGATAATGCTGCGAATGACCAGGGGACAGGGCACGGCGCCGCCGCTCATATAATACCACTTGGCCGCGTGGTTGACTATCTGGTCCATGCACATGGGCAGAAAATCCATGCGCATGTGCACGAAGATGGGCCTGAGGCCCGCCACTGCGGCTCCCACGGCCACGCCGGTCAGGCCGTTTTCGGCGATGGGAATGTCCATCACCCGCTCGGAGCCGAACTTCTCCGCCAACCCCAGGGTGGAGCCGAAGATGCCACCGGGGTCGTCCACGCCCTCCCCCAGGAGGAAGACCCGGGGGTCCTGCTCCAGGAGTTGCTCCTGGGCCTCCCGGAGGGCCTGGACGAAGGTCAGGCTTCTAAGGCCCTCCTGGGCCGGAAATTGGGAGAGATCCTCTTCACTTAGAAAGACTTTGGTCCAGGGCATCAGGTATCCTGGTCAAAATAAACGTGCTTAGTCACTTCCGCCGGGTCGGGGAAAGGGCTCTCCTGGGCGAACTTAAGGGCCGCGTCCAACTCCCGGTCCGTTTCCCGCACCAGGTCGTCATACCAGGCCGGGTCAATAATTCCCTCCTGAAGCAGCCGGGTCTTTAACAGTTCCAGGGGACACTTTTCCATCCAGGACAGGAGTTCCTCCTTGGGGCGGCAGCCCTTCTCCGTGTCGCAATCCGGCCCCACGTGCCCCTTCCAGCGGTAGGTCCGGCACTCCAGGAGAGTAGGCCCCTCCCCCCGCCGGGCTCGGGCCACCGCTTCCCCCGCGGCCGGATAGATGTCCACCGCGTCGTTGCCGTCCAGGAGGAGGGCGGGGATATCGTAGCCCGCCCCCCGTTTGTAGATGTCCGGATGGGGCTGCCGGGCGGACAGGGGGGAATTGGTGGCATAAAAATTGTTTTCGCAGACAAAGACCACGGGCAGCTTTTTTAAAGAGGCGAAGTTCAGGGCCTCATGAAAGGTGCCTTCGTCCGCGCCGCCGTCCCCGAAAAAGGCCACCGAAACCCGGCCGTCTCCCTGCCGCTGCGCGGCCAGGGCAGTACCCGCGGCCAGGGCCAGGCCCCCGCCGACGATGGCGGAAGTGCCCAGGATGCCCAATTCCGGCGCGGCGGGGTGCATGGAGCCGCCCTTGCCCCGGCAACAGCCGGTCACCCGGCCGTAAAACTCGGCATAGAGGAAGCGGGGGTCCATGCCCTTGGCCAGGCAGTGGCCGTGGCTGCGGTGGTTGGTAAAGATATAGTCTTCCCGGCGCAGATGGGCACAGACTCCGGCGGCGACGGCCTCCTCGCCTATGCACAGGTGCACCGGGGACTTCATGTCCTGGCGCCCGTAAACCTCGATGATCTTTTCCTCAAAGCGGCGGATCAAGACCATGGTGCTGAGGAGATCCTTCAGAACCGCGGGGGAAAGGGCGCCGGAGGGGGATTGGGGTCCGATTTTACCGCCTCCGATAAAACTGCCGGATGGTTTCGGCCACATGAAGTATCTGCGCCTCCGTCAGGTCCTGGTGGACGGGCAGTGATAGAATCCGCTGGGACTGCCTCTCCGTCTCCGGCAAGTCCCCGGGCCGCCAACCCAGGCGACGGCAAGGTTCCTGCAGATGGATGGGCACCGGATAGTGGACCTTGGTTTCAATGCCGTGTTCCGCCAAAAATGACATGAGCCTTTCCCGGTCCCGGACCTGGACCACATAGGTGTGGAAGACCTGGCGCACCCCAGGCCGGCGGGGCGGCAGGACCACATCATCCGCCAGGCCCAAGAGAAGTCCGTCATAGCGCCGGGCGTGATCCAGGCGCTTCCGGGTTACTTCGTCCAGTTGCTGCAGCCGGTGGGCAGCGATCAAGGCCTGGAGAGAATCCAATCTGCTATTATAGCCGAAAAACTCGATTTCGTCCCGGTTTTTCAAGCCGTGGTTGTGCAGTCTCTGCAAGCGCCAGTAAAGCTCTTCGTCATTGGTGGTGATTACCCCGCCGTCCCCGGCGGCGTTCAGATTCTTCAGGGGATGGAGGCTGAAGCAGCCCAGTTCCCCGAAAGAACCCACGGGCTTCCCGCCGATGGCCGCGCCCACGGCCTGGGCCGCGTCTTCCAGGACAAAGAGCCGATGCTTTCTGGCAATCTCCAGGAGGCGGGGCATGTCCGCCGGGTTGCCGGTGAGGTGCACCGGTATCAAGGCCCGGGTCCGGGGGGTGAGGGCCGCCTCGATCAGGTCCGGGTCCATATTGTAGTCCGGCCCCACATCCACAAACATCGGCTGCGCCCCCGCGGCGACAATGGCTCCGGCGGTGGCCACAAAGCTGTTGGCCACGGTGATGACTTCGTGGCCGGGACCGATATTTAGGGCTTTGAGCCCTAAAAACAGGGCGTCCGTGCCGGAGTTAACCCCCACGGCAAAGCGGGCGCCGCAGATTTGGGCGAACTTTTCCTCAAACCGGGCCACCGCCGGGCCCAGGATGAACCGACAGTCCTTGAGCAGTCCGGCGATCTCCTGAAGAAGCTGGGGATCGGCAAACTGTGGGGGCAGGTCCAGGTATTTTACTTCCATGGCCCGGTCAGCGGTAGAATTCCCTGATCATCTCAATCATATAATCGACCTGCTCTTCGCTCAGGTGCTGATGCACCGGCAGGGTGATAATGCTCCGGGCCTGGGTTTCGGCCACGGGAAAGTCCCCGGCTTGATAGCCCAAATGGGCGGAGGCGCGTTGCAAGTGCAACGGGATGGGATAGTGGACCTTGGCTTCGATGCCCCGGGCCTGCAGGAAGGTGAGCAGTTGGTCCCGGTCCTGCGCCTGCACCATGTAAAGGTGGTGGACATAGCGCTTGTGGGGCCGCCTGGCGGGCACGGTGACCCGGGGGCTGAGCCGGGACAGGGCCTCGTCCAGTCGGTTCGCCCACTTGATCCGGGTGGCGGTGATCCGGTCAAAATCCTGGAGCAGATGGAGGCCCACCACGGCCTGGACCGTGTCCAGGCGGCTGTTGTAGCCGAAGAGGTCCACTTCGTCCCGGTTGCGCAACCCGTGGTTGCGCAATAGGGCCAGCCGGTCCCGGAGATCCCGGTCGTCGGTGACAATAATGCCGGCGTCCCCCCAAACGTTTAGGTTTTTCAGGGGATGGAGGCTGAAGGCCCCGGTGATTCCGAAGGTTCCGGCGCAGCGACCGTGAAACGCGGCGCCGATGGCCTGGCAGGCGTCTTCCACCACCGGCAGACCCCGGCTCTGGGCCAGGGCCAGGATGCGGTCCAGGTCCCCGGGGACGCCGGCATAGTGCACCGGCATCAGCGCCCGGGTCCGGGGGGTGATGGCTCCCTCGATCAGGTCCGGGTCCATCACATATTCGTCGGTGACGTCCACAAAGACCGGCCTGGCGCCCGCGGCGACAATGGCCCCCACCGTGGCGATGAAGGTGTTGGGGGTGGTAATCACTTCGTCCCCCGGCCCTACGCCCAGGGCCTTTAAGGACAGAAACAGGGCGTCCGTGCCGGAGTTGACCCCCACCGCGTACTTGGCCCCGAGCAGGGCGGCGAATTTCTCTTCGAATTCCGCCACCGCCCGGCCCAGGGTATAGTCTCCCGTCTCCACCACCCGGGCGATCTTGGCGAAGATGGCCGGATAATCCCGAAATTGCTCTTCCAAATAGGAATATTTGACTTTCACTTGGCCGGTTCTTTAACCCTTATAGAGACCTCAGTAAAATTCAGGTGAAAGGAGAGCGCTAAGGTCGTTGAGTTTCGAGTTTTGAGGTTTGAGAAAAAGATTTTTTAACTCGAAACTCGAAACTAAAAACTCGAAACTATCTTTCTTGGCACTCCCCCATGAACTATTTTTCTGAGTTTTTTTCTCTAGTTAATGCAGGTTCAGGGCCTGCATCATGCGAATGTTGTAGTAGCGCACCTCTTCCAAGGGATTGGGTATCTTCCCTTGGGCGAAGGCCCGCTTCAGGTCCAGGACGGCCTCCTCCACGGTATGCCGGGCCACAAAACCGATGTCCCCGGCAATCCGCCGGGAAGAGACATGATAGGAGCGGATGTCGTCCGTGGGAACGGTCTTGATGGGCAACTTCGGGTCGATCACCCGCTGAACAATCTCGGCAATCTCCCGGACTTTCAGATTCTGGTAACCGACGTTCCAAATTTTATTCCGGATTTTGTCGTCGGGCAGGTCCAGGAGATAGACATACAGGTCGGTCATGTCCTCGATGTGCAGATTGGGCCGCTGCTGCTCCCCTCCAAAGACGGTGATCTCCCCTTTGTTGACCGCATGGTTGGTGAGGATGTTGATGGTCAGGTCCAGGCGCTGGCGGGGGGAGTAGCCGCAGACGGTGGAGGGCCGGATGATGGTGGCGACAAAATTATCCGAGGCCGCCTCCAGCAGCACCTGTTCGCAGAGGGCCTTGTATTTGGAATAGTCGGTCAAAGGCTCCAGGGGCAAATCCTCGGTCACTTCGGGTTCGTCTTTAATCCCGTAAACGCTGGAGCTGGAGGCGTACAGGAAATTTTTCACTCCGGCCCGGGCCGCGGTGGCCACCAGGTCCAGAAAGGCGTCATAGTTGATGGACCGGCCCAACTCCGGATTGAGCTCAAAGCTAGGGTCATTGGAGATGCAGGCCAGATGCAGGACGGTATCAAATCCCCGTATTTCCCGGTTCAGCAAACCCCGGTCCCGGAGATCCCCTTTTATCTGGGTGAGGTGGGGATGGCCCTTGACGGCATCCAGGACGTCTTCCCCATAGATGTAAAGATCCAGGACCTTGACCCGGTGCCCCCGGGCCAGTAGCTTGGGAACCAGAACCGCGCCCACATAACCGGCCCCGCCGGTGATGAAGACCTGTTTGGGTTTACTCATTTCACTCCTTAGACACCATGGTCACCCGCCAACTTCACGTTGTTTGACAATAGTATCCAGCAGGCAGTGGCAGATGGAATGGTGCAGGACCTCCACCGGGCCGTACTGTTGGGCCGGCACGTAGAAATTCAGGTCCCCCCGGCGGCGCAGGGGATTGTCAGCCTGAAAACCCGACAGGGTGAGGACCCGGCAGCCCTGCCGCCGGGCCGCGTCCACCCCCAGGAGAATGTTTTTCGACTGCCCCGAACTGCTGATGGCCATCAGGATATCCCCCGGATCGGCGAATCTCTCGATGGGCTTGGCAAAGACCTCCTCGTAGCCGTAGTCGTTGCCCATGCAGGTCAGGAGCGCCCCGTCGTTGAAGGCCAAGGCCCGCATGCCGCCGTTTTTCCAGAAGTCCGTGGCCATGTGGCTGGAAATGGCGGCGCTGGCGCCGTTGCCGATGAAGAACAGCTTGCCGCCCGCGGCGGTCTGCTGGCGAATCAGCAGGGCCGCCTGCTCGATCCCCTGGGGAAAATCCAAGGCGCGACCCTGGCCGTCGGTCACGGCCAGGTTGTCCATGTGAACCTTCAGGGCTTCGTAATAGCGGCGCGCGTCTTCTTGCATCTTTGGTGGCCAGGCAATCGCCTCTCTGGTCCAGCCCTTCAGAGGCCTTGCTTCAAGAGGGAATTTATGAATTCCAGCAATTCATACTTTTCCACGGACTTTTTGTTGCAAATGATCTGCACCGCGATGGCCCCCACGGCGTTGCCGATAAACGCGGTCAGGTCCAGGGGCATCCCCCCGGCAAAGCAGGGCGCGGTGTAAGAGAAGACCGCGTCCCCGGCCCCCACCGTATCCACTACCTTGGAGGAGAAGATGGGAGTGTGGTGCACTCCCGTCTCCTTGCTGAGGCCCACCGAGCCTTTCTTGCCCAGGGTAACGATCAGGGCTTCGACCCCCAGGGTGTGGAACAGCTTGTCCGCCACGGTGTCGATGTCCCCGAACCTGTCCTGCATGGTCAGCCGGGTCTCGGTTTCGGCCAGGCAGGCAAAGTGCAGGTTCTGATACTTGGTGATCAGATTGAAGCCGGTGTTGGCCGCGTTGGTCTGGGTGTTCACCGCCAGGAACCGGGCGTATCTCTCCAACACCGGGATCATCCGGCCGGTGACCAGGCCGTGCCCGAAGTCCGACACCAGCACCAGGTCATATCGGGGGAGTTCCTCGGTCAGGTAATCCACCACTTGGGCTTCCAGGTCGCCGGTGATATTCTGGTCGTTTAAGTAGTTAATTTCAAATAGTTTCTGATTGGTGTAGCTGTCCACGTAACGCTTCTTGACAATGGTAGGCGCGTCCTCCCGATAGAAAAACCGGGGGCGGATATTGTTTTTCAGGTTCTGGGTGATGAAATCTTCCCGGCTCTCCTCCCGGCCCAGCAGGCTCACCAGAGTGACCTGATCCACCAGGCCGGCCACATGGTTGGCGATGGCGAAGACCCCGCCGTTGAAGACCTCGTGCATCAGGTACTTGTTTACTACCAACTGGGCCTTGGCCGATTTGCCGATGGGGGAACAGTAATGATATTCGTCGATGATGCCGTCCCCCAGGATAAGGACTTTCATGCGGCTCAGGGCATTGAGACGCTCTTTGATGTCAGGGAAGGAATACTTTTGGGCGAACTTGCGGATAAAATGCTTGGTCTCCTCGGGGTAGATGTCCAGGAAGCTATTGATGAACTGGGAGGCGCTGAAGGGAAAGCCCAGGGTCTCCAGGATTTTGCTCTTGCCGAAATAGAGCTCCCGCTCCTCTTCAAAGAGTTTTTTGTGCATCTCCCGGTCCCGGTCCTGGTGGGCCTGGCCCTTGGCGAAAATCTGGGGTTTGAGGCGTTTGACGCAGGCAAAGGGCGGGTCGTCATCTACGATGGCGACAAAGTCCACCTGTTCCAGGGAAGCGACGTTTTCCGCCCGGAGTTGCTCCGGGAAGACCGGCCGGCCCGGCCCCCGCCGCACGTCCTGGTCCCGGATTACCGTGACCACGAGCACCTGCCCCATGGCCTTGGCTTCCGTCAAGTGCTGAATGTGGCCCGGATGGATGATGTCATAAACGCCGTGGGACTGGACCACCGTCCGGCCCTGCTGTTTCAGTTCCTCGACCACTTTAATCAGGTCGTCCAGGAAGTAAATCTTGTCCTGCCGGGCCATAGTCAGCTTTCCGAAGCTCCGCCGTTTTTGGGGAGAAAGTATTTATTCAACAACTGGGTGGAGGAAAAGACGATTTCGTGGGTCACCCGCAACTCCGCGCCGATCTCCTGCAGGACCTGGAATTCCCGCTGAATCTTGCCGGTCTTGTCTTTAAGTTCGCCAAACTCCTGGCCTTTCACATAGTAATGGGGCCGGAGCAGCCGCAAGGTCTCCTCCGCGGTAGGCCAGGCATTGATGGCGACGAAGTCCACGCATTCCAGGGCCGCCAGGCTCTCTGCCCTGAGGTCCTGATTAAATACCGGACGGTCCGGACCTTTGTCCACGTAGGCGTCCGGCGTCAGGGTGACAATGAGCACGTCCCCCATCTTTTTGGCGGCCTGCAAGTGCTTGATGTGGCCGGGATGCATCAGGTCGAAACAGCCGTGGCAGTGGACGATGACCTTGCCTTGCCCTTTCAATTCCGCCAGTTTGGCCGCAAGTTCATGAATTTCTACGATCTTCAAGGTTAAAAGCCTTAATTTAAAAGAATGGTTGGTGCGGGGGGCCATGGTTTTAATAAGGGGAAAAGGCGAAGCGGCGAAAAGTGAAAAAGAGGTTCCTTACAATACCTCATGACCCTTTTCGCCCTTTTCCCTTTTCGCCTTTTCGCCCGCTCCAATATATCCCTTAACCCCCTCCCCCACCAAAACCCGACAACTTCTCCTCAGCTTCGTGTATGGCGGTCCACAGGGCCGGGACAGTTTCGCCGTGCTCCCCCTGAACATAAAAACTCTTCCCGCCGTCCTTAACGGTGCGGACCAGCATGGTCTTCCAGGGCCGGAAATAATAGGCCGCCGCGGTTTTCGGGGGTTCTTGGGTCAAATCTCCCGTAAGTTCCCTTAGGTCGCACACCAGGGTGCAGATCTGTTTAATGGCCTGACCCTGTTGGTGGGCCACGTTCCGGGCCATGGCCAGGGCCTTAAGATAGACTTCCGGGGCCATCACCGCGCTGCCGAAGTTCATCACCACGCCCCCTTCCAGGTCCCGGACCACCCCGGCGAATTTCAAAAAATCATTATAACTCAATTGGCCGGTGGCGGCACCGTTGCAATTGGGATGTTCGTGAATGATGTCATAGCCCAGGCCCACGTGCACGGTGACGGGTAAACCCAGGCGCGCGCCCGCGGCCAACACGCTGATTTCTTTATGCGGAAAGTCCCCGGCCAGGATGGCCTGTCCCACCGCTTCCCCCAGGCCCCGGTGCGGGTCTTTCCCGTAGGTCCCGTTGATAATGTCGTTGATAGCCCCGGCCTCCTGCCACAAACCAAACTCCCCGGTGGCGATGTAGCGGGCCACGCTTTCAGTGGTGGCCCCGATCAGGGCGAATTCATAGTCGTGGATCATGGCCCCGCCGTTCATGGCCAAACAGGAGAGGTAGCCCCGGCTCATCAGGTCGATGAGGTAGCGCTGCACCCCGGTCCGGAGCACGTGGGCGCCCATCATCAGGATGACCGCCCGGCCCTGCTTTCGGGCCTGGACCACCCGCCGGGCCACTTCCCCCAGGCCCGGGGGGATGGTCCCGGGGGGAACCGCCGCGGCCTCCCTAATGACGCTGAGGTCTAAATCATGTTGGCGCGCCGCCAGGGGCAGGATCTTTAGGGCCTTCCGGTCGAAGGACTGTGGGTTTGGGGGTGGGTGCATGAAAATTTTTAATAAGCCGTTATTAGGCGCTCAGAGAGGGGCTGACCAATCAGTCTTCCAACTCCCGTCGGCGATTCTCTTTAAGCCTGGCGCTTCACTCACTTTTATATCAAGTGATCCACCTGACTTCCATCACTTTTTGCCCCAAGATCCAGGTTGCCCAGGGATAGGTTGAGGGAAAGTCAGGGGTGCAACTCCCTTCAGCTTCACCAGCTAACGATTGGATAAAAAAAGGCTAGCAATTGAGAAATTGCCAGCCCCTTTGGTTTTCGGGGAAATGTCAGCCATTTATTAACTACATTGTTGGCCCTAGTTTAGAATTGCGCCGATGCCCCGGCCTGCCTCAAGGCCCCGGAATAAATTTGAGCTGCCGCAGTTTTTGCACCAGTTTCTCTTTGGACATTAAATTCTCGTGGCGGAAGACTTCTTTGCCGGCGGCGTCTAAAAATACCTGGGTGGGGACGATGGAGATTTTATAACGTCGGAACAGGTATTCCTCTTCGTCCATATAAACCAGGCGCACCTCAAACTGACCGGTATATTGGGCCTGGACCTCCTTTAAGACCTGCTCCATCTTCTTGCAGATGGGACAGAATTTCCGGGCGAACTCCAGAATCACCGGCCGGGAGGTGGACGGAGTTGGACCCTGGCCCCGAGCCGGGAGTACCTGGCACAGCAGGACCACAGCCGATATGAGGATAATCCCGCCCCAGGCCAACCTGCCACCTGATCTCATGTCTTTTGTCTTTCCTCTGTTCCTTTATCCCCTTAAACCCCAAATTAAAAACCCTGGCAGTAAGCCGCCAGGGTGAGGTTGACACCCCGGTCTTGCCCTTAAAACTTAGGGCGAGACCGAGACGGCCAGGATCTTCTGGCTGATGCCCCGGCCCAGAGCCACCCGTCCCCCATTTACCCCGACAATGATCAGGCCTCGGTTATTTTGCAGAATATCCACTTCCTGGCCCAGGCTAAGGCCCAAGGCCATGAGGCGGGCACGCAACATGCGCCCCCCCCGGTAACCGCTGATGCGCACCCGCCGGCCGGAGGGGACTGAAGCCAGGGGTTGGCCGTCCATTTCCGAATCATCATGCCTTTGCTTTAGCCGCTCCGTCGCCATAACCCTCCTTCAACCCATTTCCGCAGCCTGACAGGCATGACAATAGCCCTTGACTTCCAATTGATGGCTGATAATGCGGTAGCCGTAGGCCCGGGCCAACTGCTCCTCCAGGTTTTTCAGGGCGGGTTCCTCAAATTCCAGGATCTGCCCGCAGCCCAGACAGCGCAGATGGCTGTGCTGCTCATGCCCATAAATATGTTCATAGTGCCAATGGCCGTCACTGAAATTCACTTCCCGGATCAGACCGCAGTCAATAAACAGGGGCAAGGCCCGGTAAATGGAGGCCTTGGACACCTTGACCCCCTTCTGGCGCAGCCTGAGATAAAGTTCATCCACATCAAAATGCTCATGGTTGGCAAAAATCTCCCGGAGAATCATCTCCCGTTCCGCAGTTCGCCGGAGACCCTTCTCCCGGATATACTCCTGTAAAATCTCCAGTTCGGATTTCATGGATGAGGTTATCTTTATTGAGTTTTAATTGCTACAATAAATTATTTCTGGCCAAAGTCAAGGGCAAATCGGTATGATTAATACCGTTTTCGGTTTTCGGTTTAAAAGGTTGAGTAATCTCGAAGCTATGGCAAAACCGGTTATTCCTGTCATCCTGAACAGAGTGAAGAAGCTCAACCGATTAAAAATACAAGATTCTTCGCTGCGCTCAGAATGACATTTTGGGCAGAACACAGGTTTTGCCACAGCTTCTCTTTAATTAAAGGTATGGCTTGTTCCCTTTAGTTAGAGAACTGGCATAAGTAAATGAATTTCGGCAATAAATTAAGCCTGCTGATCTTGTCGGCGCCCTGGAAATGACCAGAAAAGACCAGAAGAATCAACCTTTGGGAGAAAGGCCCGCCTTCCGGCGCCGGGAGCTCAAGACCCTGGCCCAGCGCCTGGGTCACCGCTTTAAAGACCTGAAACTCCTGGACCGGGCCTTGCGGCATAGTTCTTATGCCCATGAGCACCCCGAAGAAGGCCCCAGCAACGAGCAACTGGAATTTCTGGGAGACGCGGTGCTGGCCCTCGCGGTGAGCGACCTGTTGTTGAAACTCTTTCCCCGGGGTTCGGAAGGTGAGCTGTCCCGGCGCCGGGCCGCCATGGTCAACACCCAGC
This sequence comes from Thermodesulfobacteriota bacterium, assembly GCA_040756315.1. Classification (GTDB taxonomy): domain Bacteria; phylum Desulfobacterota; class Desulfobaccia; order Desulfobaccales; family 0-14-0-80-60-11; genus JBFLZI01. Next base: position 22,278 of record JBFLZI010000022.1, read on the forward strand.
AACTGGCGGCCCTGGCCCGGGGACTGGATCTCGGCTCCTATCTCCTCCTGGGGCGTGGCGAGCAACAACAGGCCGGGGGCAAAAAACCCTCCCTCCTGGCCAACGCCCTGGAGGCGGTCCTGGCCGCGGTCTTTCTGGACTCCGGTTTGCAGGCCGCTAAAAAACTCACCCAACGTTGGTTCGGTCCCCTGCTGCACCCCGAGGCCCACCTGGCCTGGCAAGACGCCAAAACCGCGCTGCAGGAATTCACCCAGGCCCGGGACAAAATCTCCCCCACCTACCACCTGCTGGAAGAGAGCGGCCCGGGCCACGCCCGTTATTTTAGGGTGGAATTGCGCCTGGGCACCCGCACTCTGACCCAGGGCCACGGGCCTACCAAAAAACAGGCGGAACAAATGGCCGCCCGCCAGGCTTTGGAATTGCTACAAGAGGAATTGGAAGAGGAAGGGGGGGCTAAGGAGTGATCAGTAATCAGCAATCAGCAAAAAGTACCAAAGCTGCCTCCTACTTGCTGATCACTGATTACTGATTACTGACTACTGATTTAGCCGGCCCTCCCCTCAATACCTACTTTCTAGTCTCAGATAAGGCGATGTGGTAGGATTCGATTTCGCTCAGCGCGGTGAAGACTTCTTTCACCCGGTCTTCCACGGCTTCGTCCGCGGCCTGTTTATAAAAGGCCACGGCCCGGGTCTCCCGGCCGTGGGATTCGGCAAAGTTGGCCTTGGGGTCTTTGCGGCAGGCCTTTTCATCCGGCTTGATTTCCGGCTTGGCCACCTTAAGAAGCTTACAGATCAAGGAAGCGTGCTCGGATTCGGCTTTGGCCAGGGCCTTGAACATGGCCTGGGACACCGGTTCGGGACTGCAGTTGGAGGCGCAGAAATAGAAGCCGGCGTTGGCGATCTCCAATTGCAGGGCCTTCTCCAGGTTTTCCCGGGACCGGCCCGTAAGATTGGGAACATCATTCTTGTCCTGATACTCCTCGGCCGGCACCATATACTTCTCCGGCGCCCCACAGAAAGGACAAAAAGTGGGGGGAGCACTGCCTAAATACGGATCCCCACAGATACGACAACGATAGAGCTTCATAGAGGTCTCCCTTTTTCGATAACGTTGGGGGAGAAGAAAGGGGCTTTCACCGGCTGAAAGCCTGTGCCACTAGTTCTTTCCCCTTCCCTCATACCCCCACCCCAATCCCATATACAGGGATCAGGAGTCAGGGGCCAGGGGTCAGAAAGCTCCAGACTTTTAATAACTAACCCCTGAACCCTGACCCCTGACCCCTCTTAAGCTGTTTGGGGAGGGGGGGCGGGGGGGGAGGGGCAGGGACCTCAGGTCCCTGGCCCCTTCCCCCACAACTTACCTAGTCAATTCGCCGGAAGAATTGTTTTTTGGCGTTGCAGACGGGGCAGTTGTCCGGCGGTTCCCCTTCCACGGTATAGCCGCAGGTGGGGCAGACGTAGATGTCCACCAGTTTCTTTTCGGCCATGGTTTTAAGGGCCTTTTCAAAGAGTTGGGCGTGCACCTTTTCTACTTCATTGGCGTAACTGAATGTGCGTTCCGCGTCTTTGTGGCCCTCGGCCTGGGCGGTGGTGATCATCCCGGGGTACATCTCCCGGAATTCGCTGGTCTCCCCGGCAATGGCTTCCTTGAGGTTCTCCGCCGTGCTCCTGATGGCTTTCAAGGCCCGGAGGTGGTTATGGGCGTGGATGGTTTCCGCTTCGGCCGCGGCCCGGAAGAGGCGGGCCACCTGGGGGTAGCCTTCCTTATCGGCCTTTTCGGCAAAAGCCAGGTAGCGGCGATTGGCTTGGGACTCACCGGCAAAGGCTTCAGCCAGATTCTGGTCGGTCTTATCCATGTCTCACTCCTGTTGATTTATTCCACCAATTTCATGGGTACGCCGCAGCAGACCAAAACGCCGCCGCCGGCTTCCACCACTTTTACTTTATTGCCGCAGATTTTGCAGAGATATACCTGTCCTACTTGCGCGGACATCCTAGTCCTCCTCGGGAAAGTCTTTTCCCTGGCATTGGGGGCAAAGGCCCCAGATAGTCAAATTCTGGCTTTCCGCCCGGAAGCCCGGGGGCAGCGCCACCGGGGGGAGGGAAAACTCATCCGTTGTCCACTCCAAATCCACAATGACATGACACTGGCGACAGATGAGATGGGCATGATTATGGATTTGGCCGTCATAACGGGCCACTTCGTGCAAGGGGTTGACTTTGGTTACCAGACCCTTTTGACAAAGGGTTTCCAGGGTCTTGTATATGGTATTGAAGGAGATAGCCGGGAGTTGGCGCTTCACCTCCTGGAAGATCTGCTCGGCGCTGGGGTGGTCCCGGCGAGACTCAAGAACTGCCAATACCGCCAGACGTTGGGGCGTTACCGAAATCGCCCGCTGACGCAATTTTTTAACCAGGTTTTCCATATTCACTGAATATTAATTAATAATCATTACTGATTTGTCAAGGGCAAAAATAGGGGCCTGGGGCGGGAACCTAACTTTTTGTCACGTCCCCCCCGGATGCGGCTCCTAATAGTAGTAGGTCAGCCCTCCCTGGAAAAAATGGACATCGAAGGCCGGATTTTGGTCATAGAGTCCGGCATTGGAGGAATGGCGGAAGCGATAGGCCAGGGTGAAGGCCAGATTGGGTTTCAGGGCGATATCCACTCCGCCCCCCACCTGGGGGGTAAAATTAAAGGTGTGGGCAATGGCCGGGCTGTTGAAATTTTCGGCGATGAGGCCCGCGCCGCCCTCGATAAAGAACAGCAGCCGTTGATGGACGGGCAGACTGAGCTTCAGCATCGGGGTAAACCCGAACTCGGAGCCGGTTTGCTCCGCGTCGGCGATGCTCAGGATGCCTTCCACCACCGCGGAGACCCCCAATCCCCCCGGTAAGAAAGTTCCGGGTTTGACAAGGAAGATGCCCCAGCGGGGAAAGAAACTGTAGAGATGGACGGAGGCTTTTCGGAGAGACTTGCCGTAGCCGAAGCGCAGTCCCACTTCCTGGTTGAATTTGGTAAAATCGAAGCCTTCTCCCCCGGCGCTGTCCGGCATCCAGAGGAAAACGGCCACCAGTAACGCACTTATCCCCCTTAAGAAAGATCCCCGCATTATCCCCCCCCATGGCGATCTTTTATACTAAGCCCAAAATAGCAACCGGCAATAAAAAAGTCAAAAAAAATTTGCAAGTTATCTTCACTAATTAAAAGTAGTGGAACCTTGGCCCAAAGGTATTTTTGGGACAGTCTGGCCTGGACCTGGCCCGCCCGCAAACCAGGAAAACTCGTAAGACAGGCGTCCCCGCCCGCCGCCGTCATCGTAACGACGCTGACCAGAGGCACTTCAAAGGAATTGGGGCGCATTGCGCACCCTACATAAAACTGCCCATATCTATTTCTGGCAGGAGGGTTAACGCGGCGCCGGCGCCAAGATTTCCGGATGGAAATAGGCAGGGATTTGAGGTAACATTTTCCCAGGTTTTTCTAGGGCGGGTAATCTCAGCCCCTTTAATAAACTCTTCCACCTTAATTTACCTCATAAGCAGCAGAGTTAATGACCGGCGGCCTCTTTGGAACCACCTAAATCACCTTTTCCCCCGGATGCGACCGGCGAACCCCTGGCCAGCCTGGAAGGCGTGGTGGAGCGCATCACCTTCGCCGACCCGGAGAGCCACTACGCGGTGGTGCGCCTGAAGGTCAAGGGCCGGCGCCAGCCCACCACGGTGGTGGGTTCCCTGGCCACGGCCAAGGAGGGGGAGCAGCTCCAACTCAAGGGCCGCTACGAGGTCCATCCCCGCTGGGGCGAGCAGTTCCGGGCGGTCTGGTGGTACGCGGTGTTGCCCGCCACCGTGGCCGGCATTGAGAAATACCTGGCCTCCGGCCTGATTAAGGGCGTCGGCCCGGAACTGGCCCAGCGCCTGGTAAAGCATTTCGGCCCTGACACTCTGAAGATCATTGACGATAAGCCGGAAAGGCTCAAAGAGGTGCCGGGGATCGGCCCCAAGCGTCTCAAACAGATCCTCACGGATTGGCAGAGTCAGAAAGAGGCCCGGGAATACCTGGTGTCCCTCCAGGGCCTGGGGTTGAGCCTGACCTATGCCAACAAGATTTATAAGGAATACGGCCAGCGCTCCCTGGAGGTGGTGACCACCAACCCCTATCAGGCGGCCCTGGACATCCAGGGTCTGGGGTTTCTCACCGCGGACCGCCTGGCCTCCCGCCTCAACCTGGACCCCCTGGCCCCGGCCCGCCTGGCCGCGGGGCTGCTCCACAGCCTGGACACCATGTCCGGGGAGGGGCACGTTTACGTGCCGGAGGGCCTTCTCCTGCGCCAGGCCCAGGAGTTGCTCCGGGTGCCTGCGGCTCCCCTTACCAAGGCCTTGACGGCCTTGGAAAAGGAAGGTCGGGTGGTGCTCCAGGAACTGCCGGAAGGCATCGGGGTTTACAAAAAACCGGCCTGGATCGCCGAAACCGGGGTGGCCCAAGCCCTGGGCCGCTTAAAGACCACCCCGGCCCCCTCGCCGCCCCTGCACCTGGAGGATTTGCTGGCCCGGGTCCAGAAGCAGCGTGGTCTTACCCTCTCCGGAGAACAGGCTCAGGCCGTGGCCGGCGCGCTCAAGGAAAAGGTCCTCATCATCACCGGGGGCCCCGGCACCGGCAAGACCACTATTGTCAGTTGCATCCTGGACCTGTATCGCCGGGTGGGAGGCCGGGTGCTCCTCATGGCCCCCACGGGCCGGGCCGCCAAGCGCCTGAGCGAAACCACCGGCGCCGAAGCCAGCACCATTCACCGGGCCCTGGAGTTTTCCCCCCAAGAGGGGGGCTTCCGCCGCAATGCCGCGGACCCCTTGAAGACGGAAGTGGTGGTGGTGGACGAGATGTCCATGGTGGACACTTATCTCATGTACCACCTCCTCCGGGCCGTCCCGCCCCCGGCCCGGTTGATTATGGTGGGGGACGCGCATCAGCTTCCTTCGGTGGGGCCCGGCAATTTGCTGAAAGACTTCATCGACTCCGGGGTGCTGCCGGTGGTGCGCCTGACCCGGATTTACCGCCAGGCCCAGGAGAGTCTCATTGTGGTGAACGCCCACCGGGTCAACCAGGGGGCCTACCCTACCCTGCCCCGGCGCTTCGGGGAGCAGGACTTCGTCTTCCAGGAGTTCGAGGACCCGGAGGCCCTGCACCGGCGGTTGCTGGAGTTGGTGAGCCGTTATCTTCCTCAGCGCTACGGCCTGGACCCCATGAAGGACATCCAGGTCATCACTCCCATGCACCGGGGCCGGTTGGGGGTCCAGGCCCTGAATCAGGATTTGCAGCGCCACCTCAACCCCAAAAACCCGGCCTGGCTCTGGGGGGACCGGCATTTCCGCCGCTTGGATAAGGTCATGCAACTGCGGAATAATTATTATAAGGAAGTCTTTAACGGGGACATCGGCCAGGTCTGGGGCTATGACCCGGGCAGCAAGCAATTGCAGGTGAATTTTGACGGGCGCATCCTGACTTATGATCCCGGGGAGAAGGAAGAGATCACCCTGGCCTACGCGGTGACGGTGCACAAGGCCCAGGGCAGCGAATTTCCCGCGGTCATCCTCACCCTCACCACCCAGCACTACATGCTCTTGCAGCGGAACCTGCTCTATACCGCGCTCACCCGGGGCCGCCAACTGGTGGTGCTCCTGGGGAGCAAGAAGGCCCTGGGCATGGCCATCAGCAACGACCGGCCCATCCGGCGCTATACCTACCTGGCCAACTGGCTCCGGCAGGCTTTGCCAAAGGCTTTGGTGTGATGAAGTTGATGATGCGTTTCTTTTAGACCTCGTTCCCAAGCTGGGCTTGGGAACGCATTTATATACGAGCCAAGCTTAGCTTGGCACTCATTTTCGTTCCCAAGTGCAACTTGGGAACGAGTTAAAAAGAAGCTATCCTGAATTTGATCTTATTTTTTCTAAGATTTAAATTTTTTTGATTATTGGCTTAGCCTGTTTTAAAATAAACCTTATTTGGAATAGTCAATAGGAGTAGAATATATTCGAAAAGTATTTTTAGAACTGAGAGTGATATGCAATGAAAAATGAGTCTAAGCAGAAAAATAAGAAAGGGAAAGGCAAAATTTCCTCGAAACCCAAGACATTCGAACAGTGCATGGCCTTTGCAATCGAGAATGTTATACGTTACGGAGATACAGATATTTTTCCTTACCCCATTGAGCGCCAAGTCATTAAGGACAAAAAAGATGAAATCATCGTCATCCTTAAAAACATCAACAAAAGCTTTGAAAAAAGCATCCGTGAAATGCCTATCGAGCAAGAGAAGTTGCTACAGGCAGTTGGATACACCGGTTTTAGACAAGGAACTCAAATTGACCCGATCTGGAATGTTTATCTTCTTGGACTAGTTATTTTAATAGGGGATGATATTGAAAAGGTGCGGCTTCCTGAATCGAAGAATATTGTATATTCATACCGTTTCAATCCCGATCCAAACGAACACACGATCTTTTCTAAGGACTGGGGATGGGTTGCATTTCAACGTAGAGCTGCAGAACTATCCCAAAAAAGCAAATTCGTGCTATCTTGCGACATTTCAGATTTTTATCCAAGAGTTTACCATCATAGGCTGGAGAATGCCCTTAAAAAGGCTACTCAAAATACAACAGTAGTAAAAAGAATCAAGAAGATATTATTTAATCTATCAGGAGGTGTCTCATATGGGCTACCAGTCGGGGGACCAGCGGCAAGGCTCCTTAGTGAGCTATTACTCAATAGAATAGATCGCTTGTTGGCTATAAGAGGTATATTGTTTTGCCGATTCGTAGATGATTACTATATATTTACCAATACTCAGGAAGAGGCATATTCGCACTTAATATACCTATGTGAAATGTTATTGGAAAATGAGGGGCTGACTCTTCAGAAGACCAAGACACGCATACTTTCGGCTGCGGAATTCCTAGAAACATCAATTTTCGCAGAAGAGAACGCCCCGGAAGACCAGGAAGAGGTAGTCAGACGGAACTTTCTGAAGATCCACATACATTATGACCGTTACTCAGAAACTGCCGCTGAGGATTACGAAACTCTAAAAAAAGAATTAACTAAATTCGACATTGTTGGCATGCTGTCAGCCGAAATGCAGAAGACAAGGATTTCAGAAAGTCTTACCCGAAAGCTCGTACAAGCTGTGGCGCATATCCCTCCGTCGACACGTGACAGGGCTGTGATTTCTCTCATAGAGAATTTGCAGGTTCTTTATCCAATTTTCCCAACCGTAATGATAGTCATCCGTGGCATACTTTCAGAGCTATCCAATGATGCTAAACGATTAATCTTTTCAAAGCTACGAGAGCTTATAAATACTGGGTCATACATTTGTAGCGTACCTATAAATCTATCATACGCAATTCGTGTACTATCTGATGATAATTCTGATGAGACTGACGCGACGCTAATAAAAGTTTATAATGAAAGTACTTCAATGCTTATCAAGCGCGACATTATCCTCATCTTGGCATCACACAATGCGGACTTTTGGATATCTGCCCAGATAAGGCGGTTTAGTGGGTGCACTCTATGGGAAAAAAGAGCGCTAACAATAGCTTCCTATATTCTTGAAGATGAGGGGTCCTATTGGAGAACGCATATCAGCAGCTCCCTTTCGCAATTCGATCTCCTAGTTATGAAATGGGCAGGGGAGAAAAAGAGTAAAAAAGACCCCCTTATTCTTGGATAAAGTAATGATATCGGAGAGACGATTTGCTTCTGCATTTACTTCTTTTTGGAACCAGGTCCTTCCTCGCGCAGAGACCTATTTGCGTCGTGTGAATTGCTCCTGCTCAAGGTACGATTCAGAAATGGAATCTTCTTTGCCTGTCAACCGAGATAGACGAAGCATGGTGAACGAGTTAGGGTTTAGGTTTTTCAAAGAAAATCATGAGGGAAGAAAACTTACTAATAGAAAAGTGAAGGAAATTTGGGAAGTAGTTCGTACTTATATACTTAGAATTACAAGAAGTGAAGATACTATCATCAGAGAACCCATATCAAAAGGGGAACTCTCAGAGGCATTGGAAATTGCAAACTCTTTGGCTCTTTTTTTCTCAGGAAATGGCGAAGGTTCTTTAACATTTTGGCCTGAATTCCCGGGGTGCGGAATTATACATCAATGCAAAGGGGATATCCTCCAAGGCAGAAGATTAGTGGAAGTAAAGGCTGGAGATAGAACATTTCGTTTGACAGACCTTCGACAAGTTTTGACTTATTGTTGTCTCGATTTTGCTTCAAAGAAATATGATCTTCTGGATATTGTGCTCATCAACCCAAGACGCGGACTTTTTCACGAGACATTGATTACGAAGCTCGTGACAGAATGCTCAGGAACTACCGCTGTTGATTTCTTCTCAAATATGATTGAATTTATCTCATCTGAGGAACCCTCGAGGTAGTGCCACAAAGGAAAAACGATTTCCTCTCGTTCCCAAGCTCCTGCTTGGGAACGCACTTGGGGGCAAAGCTCTTGCTTGGCCTTAGCCGCCCAGGCGAACACGCTACCGGATAACGGAAGATTCCCCTCCTTATTTCCTAACCTACACCATCATTGAATGGCTGCCGGTTTTCACCCGGAAGCCTTACTTTGACATCATCATTGATTCCTTAAATTATTGCCGCCTGGAGTTGTAGGGGCGAACCTTGGGTTCGCCCCCAGCTTAGGGCGAATACCAGATTCGCCCCTAGGGGAAAAATTGCGTTTGCCGGCGAATTGTCATCATACCAGGCTACGGTCAGATAGATAATTTTCCGTAGGGGCGCAATTTATTGCGCCCTTTGGGGCGTGATGAATCACGCCCCTACATTTATTACTTCATTGGGCGCATCTTGGTATCAGAGGCAAATGCTCCGGCAAAAGGTGCAATAGATCCATGACAACCCGGTAAAAATCGGCCTGGTGGAGAGAGGTGAGGATTGGCTGAATTCCAGTTGCGAGAAATTATATCTAGCGACAACTAGTTGCGTATCAATAGAATTCTTTTCTGGCGCCGCAGGCTTTAGCCTGCGCCTTAGACCCATAAAAGGAGAGAAACGCAGGCTAAAGCCTGCGGCTACATTGATAAAAAAGATTTTTCGGTTTTTCTTTTCTGATAACTGTCTGCGGGATGTGCAGATTACAAAGGCACTACAAGCTATTTCAAAACCCCACATCCAACAAAATTGTCATTCTGAGCAAAGCGAAGAATCTCGTATTTTTAAATAGTTGAGACCCTTCGCTTCGCTCAGGGTGACAGAAAATACCGGTCTTGAAATAGCTTTTAGGTAAATAAGGCAGGGATTTTGAAAATAGATGGGCTTGAGCTATAAAGCAAAGCCGGAGCTTTACCGGCAAGGGCGTTCCCAAGCAGGAGCTTGGGAGCGAAATGAAGGCGGGATGCGCTTCGCTTTCCCGCCCTACATTTGACTAATCCCATGGGGCGCAGCTTAGCCGCGGCGCAGAGTCAGGGGCAGATCGTCTACCCTGGGTGCTACTTTTCCTCAGATTGATAAACCACATCGCCGGACCAGGCGGTTTAGTCAAGAGTGGAACCCTGCCGTCCTTCCATTTCCCGTTCCAGCTGTTCCTTTTCCAGGGCGGCCACCCGCTTTTCCAGGGCCTCCAGGTCCTTGGCCCGGGCCAGCCGCATCTCGGCCAGGGCCTTGGCCGTCAACTCTTTGACCTTGGCAAATAGAGCCTGCTGCGTCTCTTCGGCCTTGGCGCTGATCTCCTCCACCGCCTCGGGGCTTTCCTGCTGGCTGATTTCTCCCCGTTTAACCATCTCCGCCACCAGGGTCTCCACCTTCTCTTTGGTAAAGTCCCAGACGCCAAAGCCGAACCAGAGAGCCTTGCGCCAAATTTCTTTGTTTTCCATGGGGAAAGCCTCCTCTTAGTATAAATATTAGGCCGAATTTTTAGATTGCAACTCTGCTGATTTTTTGCTCCCGTTCCCAAGGAGCAGCCGGGGAACGAGGAAAAAATGGCGGGCAGCGCCCGCCCCACACCAAGATTTTCATAGTCCGCATGGGCCTTTGGCTCATCCGGAGATTATGAACAGTCGTAGGCGGGCGTCCCGCCCGCCAACGTCATGGTAAAGATGTCCCAGTGGCCGCTCACAGGAACTGGTGCGCGTTGCCCACCCTGATATGGTTGAAAGTTGTCAAGTAGGCGCAAGCCCCCCTTGGGTTTTGGGTTAAGCCGCGAGATGATTCTCAGGCTCCAACGGGGCGGGACGCTTTAGCGACGTTTGATCACTCTGA
>JBFLZI010000023.1:0-32133 GCA_040756315.1 Thermodesulfobacteriota bacterium
TAAGGGCCTGTGGCCCTTAGCCCCCTCCCCCAAAATCATCCCCCATCTCTCCCTACCCCCTCCCCGCCCGCAGGCGTTCGGTGATGGGGGGGAAGTAGTCGGCCTGGGTATGGGGGAAGAAGAGGGCGGCGATGTATTGGTTCATGTAGCCCGGGGTTTCGGAGAGTTCGAAGTTGGTCATCATGTCCGCCACCCGGCGTTCTTCTTCCAGGAGGTCCCGGGAGAAGGCGAGTAAGGTGGCGCCCAAAAGGGAGCCGTTCCCTACAAATTGGAAGCGGTCCCGGGGCAGGTCGGGCATGAGGCCGATGGCGATGGCGTTTTCCAGGTTGATGAAGCTGCCGAAGGCCCCGGCCAGGATGACCTGTTCGATGTCCTGGAGTTTCAGGCCGACGCTGTCCAAGAGGGTGAGGTAGCCGGCGAACATGGCCCCCTTGGCCCGCATCAGGTTGTCGATGTCCGTTTCGCTGATGGTGAGGTCCTGGCCGCTTTGGGTTTCACCGGCCCAGGCCAGGACGTATTCGTAGCCGTCGTCGCTTTGGCGCAGACGGGGGGTGGGCAGATCGTCCCGGAACTTGCCGTTGGGCAGGATCAGGTCTTCCGTAAGCATAGCCGCCAGGAGATTAATCAATCCCGAACCGCAGATGCCTTTGGGCTTGACCATGTCGATGGTGAGCAGCATGGGTTCAAAGGTCTCCGGGTTGAGGCTCACTTCCTCGATGGCGCCGGCGGCGGCCCGCATGCCGTAGCGGATGCCCCCCCCTTCAAAAGCGGGGCCGGCGGAACAGGCGGCGCAGGCCAGCCACTCCTGGTTGCCGATGACGATCTCCCCGTTGGTGCCGATGTCGATATAGAGGGTCAGTTTGGGTTCTTTGTAGATGCCGGAAGCCAGGACCCCGGAGACAATATCCCCCCCCACATAGCTGGACACGGAGCTGACGGCATAGATGAAGACGTGCTCCGGCAGCTCCAGCCCCAGGTCCCGGGCCCGCATGGGGGGCACGTGGCAGGCGGTGGGGGTGTAGGGGGCCAGGCGGATATATTTGGGCTCAATGCCGTAAAAGAGGTGGGTCATGGTGGTGTTGGCGGCCAGGGTCAGGTGGGAGATCTCCTCCACCGGCAACTTAAAGCGCCGGAGCAGGGTTTTGATGACCTTGTTAATGGTGGTGACCACCGCCTGTTGCAGGGTTTTCAGGCCCTCGGGCTTTTGGGCGTAAACGATGCGGGTAATGACGTCGTCCCCGTACATCATCTGGCCGTTGTAGTCCGCGGCGTGGCCCAGGATTTCCCCGTTGGCCAGGTCCAGCAACTGCACCCAGACGGTGGTGGTGCCGATGTCCACGGCCAGGGCAAAGTGCTTTCCCGAAGTGTCGCCGGGTTCAATATCCACCAGGCGGGGTTTTCGGGAGCGCCGCTGGGCGAAGTCCAGGGTGGCGGTCACCCGGAAATTGTCCTGGCGCATGACCGGGGCCAACTTGCGCAGTAGAAAGAAGTCCAGGGTCAGATTATCCAGGCCGTGTTGTCGGGCCAGGCCGTCTTCCAGGCGGGCCAGATCACAGATATTGTCGGCCAGGCTGGGGGGGTGAAGTTCAACAAACTTCTTCTGAAAAGCGGGATTATAGAGGCCCTGGCTCCGGAGGGCGGCCAGGTCGATGGGATGGGGGCGCAGGGCTAGGCCCGCCCGGCGCCGGGTGATGGTGCGGCGGTCCAGCAGGGATTCCGGGGGAATACGCACCACCACATCGGAGAGCACCCGGCACTGGCAGGCCTGGCGGTAGCCCTGGTTCCATTCAGCTTCGGTCAGATGGGAACTGGGGGGGCAGTCCAGGCTGCCGGACTCCAGCAGGATGCGGCATTTGCCGCAGACGCCTTCGCCGCCGCAAGAGGCGTTGATGTGCACCCCGGCATTCAAAGCGGCTCGGAGCAGGTTCTCCCCCTCCGGGACTTCGACGGTGAGGCCGTAGGGCTGGAAGGTGACGTTTTTCGGCATGGACGGGCTTGTCTCGGAAATGGGCCTGGACTTAGGGAATTTGGGTCAGCCGGCGCCACGGGTTGACATTTTGAGAATTCTAACACAAGAATCTGGCAAATAAAAATGGTAAATTGAGACGGTAGCGGTAGGATAGTGGAGGGGAGTTTCGGCGACGTCGGTTTCGAATTCTTTGGTTTTCTTGCTTTTTCTCGAAACTCAAAACTCGAAACCCGAAGGCTTGTGGCCCTTAGCCCCCTCCCCCAAATACTAAAAGCTATGGCAAAACCTCTACGTCACCCGAAATGTCATTCTGAGCGAAGCGAAGAATCTCGTATTTTAATTAGTTGAGATTCACTTCGTTCAGGATGACAGGAAAGACAGGTTTTGCAATAGCTTCTAGCAAACTCGGAGGTGTTCCACCACTTGGCGCGTCTAAGTAAACTGCTGCGGGAGATGTATCAGAAATTATGGGAGGCCTTCGGGCCCCAGGGTTGGTGGCCGGGGGATAGTCCTTTTGAGGTCTGCCTGGGAGCTATTCTCACCCAGAATACCAACTGGCACAACGTGGCCCGGGTGCTGGGGGAGTTGAAGGCCGAAGGTCTTCTCAACCCCCGGGCCTTGCTGAAGATGCCCGAAGACGAGTTGGCCCGGCGCCTTAAGCCGGTGGGCTATTTCAACGTGAAGGCCCGGCGGCTGAAAAACTTCCTGGCCTTTTTTGCCGGGCAATTTCAGGGATCTCTGGACCTGATGGCCCAAACGGACCTGGAGGCCTTGCGGGCCGCGTTATTGACCGTCAACGGCATCGGACCGGAGACGGCTGACAGTATCCTGCTATATGCCCTGAACCGGCCCACCTTTGTGGTGGACGCCTATACTTTTCGCATCCTGGGCCGCCATGGTCTGGTGGGGGAGAGTGTGTCTTATGAAGAATTGCGCCAGACCTTTATGGAGCATTTGACCCCGGAGGTAGCGTTTTACCAGGAATTTCATGCCTTGTTGGTGCGTTTGGGGAAAGATTTTTGCCGACCTCAGCCCCGGTGTGAGGACTGTCCCCTGCACAAATGGCCGTCTGACCAAGCTTAAATCTCCTGCCGGGTCTGGAACGGATATTGCAACCAAATAGTGCAGGTAAAGCACTATGGCATACATCGGCGGCGACGGATATTTAACGGCATGGGTGATGGGCACTCTCCAGGAGGATGTGCTGGCCAACAGTTGCATCCACCTACTGGAAGCTCAGGAGCCGGCGGAGGAAGACCACTCCGGGGGGGAACCCTCCCGGGGGTTTATCATTCAGGATTGGTTCGGCCCCTTCCTCCTGGGACCCTCCAGCCAGTTCTTGCGGGGGCGCTGTTAGGCCTCTGGGTTTATCATTCTGAGAATAACCCGGCAGGAGGGCCGCCCCCCATCTTTGCCGGGCTTTTCCCTGTGGGGGCAAGTGGAACCAGCGCCAGGTAGAAATTCCCCCCAGGACCTGGCGGCAGCCGCAGTGATCAGATTTCCCCCTCACCGGCTCTTGCCGCCACAGTTAGACTCTCCTTCTTCTGTCCCCCTTAAAAGTCCCTCAGTTTTTTCCCCCGCCCCGATAGAATTAATGGTAATATCAGGGGCGGTTTCCCGGCCCGGGGCGCCCCGGTTAATTGTCATCCGGAACCGATTAAGTGGCTTGAACTTATAAAAAAACCGGGATTAAACCCTGAGCCCGGAATGACCGCTCTTCGCCCGGCCGGGTTGGCAATGGCGGTAACCAGATTTTGAAACGTCTCCCCGCTTTTGTTCCAAGAAATGGACATTATTGCCCTGAAAAAACATCCGGTTCCGGAATTAATCGCCTGCTTGCGCCGCGTCCCTCTGCTGCAGGAACCGGAGAAACTGATCTATGAGCAGGCCCTGATCACCCTGGAGCTGATCCATACCGACCACCTGCACCCGGCCCAGAACTATATCTGGCTTCAGGAGTTACGCAAAATCCAGGACCTGCGCTGGAGTCTGGCGGATCGGGGGGTGGACCTGTTTCGCCTGGACGGCTATATCACCTATACGGTGCGGGGGAAAGGCGGGGGCGAAGAGAGCTATGACGTCTATCCGCCTATCGTGGAAGAATCATGGGAAGGGGACGGCACCCTGGCCTTGATTATCAATGACGGCATGCACCGCCTCTACCTGGCCCGGCAGGAACGGGTAATCCCCCAGGTAGTGTATATCCGGGGGATTCCCAAAGAATATCCCTATTATGCTTATCCCCGGCCGGAAGGCTGGCAGGGCCTGGACCTCCTGGCGGAGAACCCCGACCCCCAAAAATATTTAAAGAAATGCCACCGCCGCCGGGAAAACAAGAAGCTCTATCGGGACTTTCAGGCGGTATTCGCTAACGCCGGTCGACCGCGCAGCCGGCTGTTATTTACTAAATAAAGTGTAAAATATCACCAAATAAATATTTGGGAGATAAACAATGGATATTAAAAATAGTGGACCATATTTAAAGATGGCCATTTTTTGTGAGAAGGTGCTTGAAGAGAAGGATGGAGTTTTAAGCGCAATACGTATTGTGGACCGTATGAACATTACAGCAGGCCAAGATGGTCCAGAAATTATGCCATTGATGGCGATTAATTTTTATGGTCTTTTTTCTTTCAGAGCCGGAAAAGCTAGGGGCAAATACACGATGAAAATCAGCCCGAGAACGCCATCCGGAGGAGATATGCCGGAATTCTCAGTTCCTGTTATGTTTGAGGGCGAAGAAGATAGTGGAGCAAACGTTATCATTAATATGAGTATTCAGGTAAAAGAAGAAGGTTTATATTGGTTCAATATTCTTCTAAATGAAGAGGTTGTTACACGCGTCCCTCTGCGTATTGTATATCAAAAGATGAAAATTGAAACTTCCATCGATTTATCTTAGCATTAGAGGCTGATGCTACCCATTCAGGTTTTACCATATCCACATGATAATTCTCACTCAATGAGAGAAGATATTGTTTAAGCTCCTGTTCACTCCAAATTCCATCTGAAAATTCGGCAAGCCAGAGTTCTATATCATAGACCAGGTTAATGGCTGCTTGATTCCCACTCTGGTGCACATTCCACGATGCGGGCACAAACCACTCCTCGAAATTTTGTAGGGAAATCTCGCCTGCCAAATAGAGGGAAAGCCGCTTGCGAATCTCTAAATCAAGGGAAGATTCCATGCCTAATTTATCCTTTCAACGCATCAGTTCTACCCGATTGCGGCAACTATTTAACGATGAAGAATACTGGTCTAGGGCTAGGTCGGGAGAGTTCCGCCAAGTAACACGAAAATCGAACCACTTGAAGCCTCACAAAACTTCCGAACCGCTCTGTACATATAGTCAATTTATAATATATTACGATAAAAATAACCAGGAGGTAGCCCGGGTTCACCAATATCTCCGCCCTGATGGCAGCCTTGGTGGGTCTGGGATTCCTGACCCTAAACGGGTAATTCTCCGTGGGATAATATATTTACCAGATTTGCCGGGCTAACACCATCTGGATTTTTATCCAGAACAATCCAATTTTCCAAGCACAGATTCGACATATAGGTACAATTATTTAATATCTTAATATCGGCCATTGTCAAGGAAAAGCCAAAATATGCGCTCCAATTGTTGATGGAAAACCCTATTCTGAAAAGTGCCTCAAAAGAGAGAATGCCCCGTCTTCGCTAACGCCGGTCGACCGCGCAGCCGGCTGCTGGCCAGGTAGGACAGACATCGCCCTTGGGCTTGGCCGCCATCGCCGCCTCCTCAGGGAGCTTGGCAATCAGAGTATGCACCATGCGGCAGGCCAGGGACTCCGCCAGGGTATAGACGCTGGGGCTGGGCCGGGGATCGGTCTCGGTGCACCAGAGGTCAACGATGGGCCGGGGCGCGGCGCTGACGGCGTCCGAAAGCAGCCAAAGAACGCGCTTGGAACTCGGCTCCACCACTTTCAAGTCCACTTGCAGTCCGGATTTTCCCGTAGAACCGCTGTCCAGAAAGTAAGGCACCTCTCCCAGCAGCAGCAGGTCAAATTTGTGATCCTTGGTCAGGCGGAGGGCCTCCTCCAGGGAGGTATAAGGCTGGGGAATGACCACCACCTCCCGAAAAGGCCGGGTTTCCAGAAGCTGCCGATAAAAGATTTGCGTGATGGGATAGCTGATTTGGGGAAGCTCCGGTTGGCAGCGCAACATCAGCATGCCCACCCGGGCATTTCGATAATCGGCCATGAAGGGCTGGACGAAAATATTCTCTTTGTTGTTGATCTGGGGGTAGGACAAGGGAGCCGTGTACCAGCTGCCACAGCCCGGCAGCCAGGCCAGGATCGCTAGCACTATGATCTTTTTAAGCCGTGTCTGCATCGGTCTCAGGTATCCTTTGCTTCACTAAAACCTGTATCTGTCCCAATGGGCAGAATTTGCCTGATTTCCTTTGTTTAATTAAGGTTTGCAAAAACCGCGCCTTTCTGACGACCCGGCGGCATTCCGGGCTTTTCTCCTGACATGGCCGTGGTTTCTGGATAATCCGGGGGCCGGTCTTAGCCACAACTTCTTCTTGATTAATAAACCTAGATAAAGGGGGAATTTTTATCAGCCTGCCCCTGGGACCGCTAGGGTGAAATTTCCGGCAATCTCCCCTGAGGCCGGAGGATCAGGGGGAGGTCTGGGCAGGTCCCAGAAAAAGATTGACAAGGGCACTTGGGGCAATTATGAAAGGTTTAGGCTCTCGGCCAATTTATGGGCCGGGCGTATCGCCTGCCGGCAGTAGGACTTAAGCCGGCGGCGGCCAGGCTCGGTCCGGGGGGTAAATTCTATGAGGTTAACCGCCCGCTTTTCCGGAGCGTTGCTGTTGCTCCTGCTTGGCCTGACCTGGGGCTGCAATCTCTCCCCGTCCGGCGCCGCGCCCCCGTTGACGGCCCAGGCCGCCCGCCAGACTCTGGAGCAATGGAACCCCAAATACGTCAAGGTGGTGGAATTCTACGGCTTTCACCAACCGGGGCCCCCGGATACCCGGGTGGCTTACGTGCTCCTGGTCAATCCCGGGGACCCCTCCCAGGCCCAGGTGGTTTTTGAGGCCCGCTTCCAACTGGTGACCCGGCCGGAGGGGCAGCAGGAGTGGTTTTTGACCAGCCTCCTCAACCATAGCGCCGGACTGAGCCGCCGCCAGGGCTGGGACAATCTGTTCATCCCGGTGCAGGAGAAAGGGCCGGCTCCGGCCAAATAGGCGGGCAGTAAGTCTGCTTTTGCAAGAATCTCTTAGCAAAGGTAGGGTGGGCACTGTCCACCGACACTCTCTCCAAATCTCCGAATTTTGCGTCCAATTAGGCGCCGCTCCGCCCTCACATGCCCCGGCCCGTCTCCAAAATGGCCTGGTCCATCTCTTCTTCCAGGGCCGGGGGCAGGCCCTCGATCTTGACCCTCAGAAACCCCCGGACGATAGTGGACACGGCCTCTTCTTCGTCCAGGCCCCGGGCCATGAGATATTCGATCTCTTCCGCGGCGATGCGCCCCACCGCGGCCTCATGGGACATCTCCACCCCGGCCACCCGGCCCTCCAACTCCGGCACCGCATACATAATGCCAGTGGGAGAAAGGATCAGGCCCCGGCATTCCAGGTGGGCCTTGATATCCGGCACCAGCCCCACCAGATGGCCCCGGCTGACGCACTTGCCTCCCAGGGTGAGACTCCGGGCGATGACCTCCGCCCGGGCGCCAGCGGCCTCCAGGATCACCCGGCCGCCCACGTCCAATTCCGAATCGGGATGGGCCACCAGGATGGACTGGAGGCGGGCCACCGCCTCCGGTCCGGCCAGCCGCACCGTGGGATACATCTGCACGGTTTTAACCGGCTTCAGCATGACGTAGTTGGAAATGTAGGTGCCCCCCGCCTCCACCAGCACCCCGGTGCGGGGCCGCACATGGATGTCCTCGGCCCAGTTGTGAATCATGGTAAAGGTGAGTTGGCCGCCCTGGCGCACGTAGAACTCGGAGACCCCGATATGCAGCCCGGAGCGCACCTGGGGGTGGGCGGTGCAGCCGGTGATGATATGCAACCGGGCCCCTTCCTCCACGATGACCACGTTGTGCACGTGCTGGGCGAAGCGGTCGGTCTTGAGATAGAGGCAGGCCTCCACCGGCTGCTCCACCTGCACCCCGGCCAGGGCCCGGATGAAATAGCCGTTATCCAGGGCCAACTCCGCCTGGGCGGTATATTTGTCTGCGTCCACCGCCACCAGGCGCCATAGGAGGTCCGGGAGCCAATGGTGCCGGCCTAGGGCCTCAGTAATGGGCAGCATTTCCACTCCGGGTTGATTGACCCGGCAATGCACGATGGCCCGGTCGGCCTGCAGAAAGGTGCCGGCATGTTCGGCATCGGTAAGCTCGATGCCGGCCTTGAGGAGATGGCGCCGCTCCTCCGGGGTGAACTGCTGATATTTCTCATCATAAGCCCAATCGCCGCCCTGGCGGGAGAAACCCTCCAGGTCCAGGTCCGAACCCAAGGCCGCGGCTTTCTGCCGACCCTGCTCCGCCCGAGCCTTTATCTCCGACATCGGCTGCACTCCTCGTAGCCATATTTTTTGATATCCTGGAGGATGTCCCGGGGATTGCCCTGGCACAGCAGGGTGCCGTCCAGCATGATATAGCCGTTGTCGGCGTTGACATACTCCATGATGAAGCCGGTATGGGTGATGATCAGCCCGGATTTTTCCCGGCGCTGATGGCGCCGTTCTTTTTGCAGCAACTTGCTGATAATCTCCCCCACCACCTGGAGATTCTCCAGGTCCACCCCGGATTCCGGCTCATCCAATAGCACCATTAAGGGATCCTGAGCTAAAAGTTGCAGGAGCTCCGAGCGCTTGATCTCTCCCCCGGAAAAGCCGTAATTGATCTCCCGCTCCAGGAAGGGCGTAAAATTAAAAAGCTCGGCCAGGAATTGATAGGAGACGCGCCCTCCGGCACAGGCTTGCAGTATGTCCCTGGTCTTAACCCCCCGGATGGTGGGGGGGCGCTGAAAGGCCAGGCCCAGGCCCCGGCGGGCCCGCTCATGGGTGGGAAGATGGGTGATGTCTTCCCCCTGGAAATAGATCTTCCCGGCCTTAACCTGATAGCGGGCAAAACCCATGATGGCCATGAGCAGGGTGGATTTACCCGAGCCGTTTTTGCCGAAGAGGATGTGGGTCTCCCCCGGGGGAATCTTTAGATTGATGCCTTTCAAAATCTCCTGGTCGTCGATACTTACCCAAAGGTCTTCAATTTCCAGCATTTGCATAAGCCTACCTCTTTTATAACATAACTAACATAACCGTAAAAAAAGCCCCCAAAGAGGGCTTTGAGGGCTCATCCGAACAATTGGTCAGGAGTCCTGGTCTAGTGGGGATTCCTGAGCCAGGAAAAATTTGGCCGGCTTATTGTACTTCTGCGGGAACCGGCAGAGGTGCCATCTTGGGGGCCAGCTTCTGATATTTAATTCCAAAGGCCCGCATTTCAAATGCCTTGGGATTGAAGGCTTTGGTCAACTCCACTTCTTCGGGGGTCAGAATGCGAACAATGCCGAACTGATCCACAATGGCGAACCGTTCGCCTTTGGCCAGGCACGAGGCCACCGTTTCTTCCCCCTTGAGAGTTTGCTTGGAGACGCAAAGGAGCTTTGCTTGCGCCAAGGCACCGGAGGCGATAAACATTACCGCCACCACAGCCAGTATCAATCCTACCACCAATTTGGACCGCATACTCATTCCTCCTCTTTAGAGATTTATCCCCGGCTTTCCCCCCCTGTGGAGTAAATGAGAAAAAGCCGCCATTTCGCGAATCTAGTATAAGAACCTGCGCTTGAAAGTCAACTTAATTGTGAAAGGCTTTTTAAAAAAACTTGTTACGCCAAGCCGGTTTCGGCAGGAAGTGCGGGGTCTGTCCCCAGGCAACATTTAAGGTTAGAAGCAAAAACCCATGTGGATCTAGTCCCCAATAACGTCCATCCGGCTCCGATTTCCATGTAGCCATTACGGGGCCTAGTTAGCCATCCCTGGGGATAGTTTTAAGTTAAGTATAGAAATATCTTTCTTAAACGGCGAGAGCCCCGATACCGCCGCCGAGACCGGCCAGAAAAATCCTGTTTTTTCTTGACGGGAGAGTAGCCTTGTTCTATAAAGCACATTCTAGATACACTTGTCAGGGATAGGCTTTTTTGGTATAAATCTAGGTTAGAAAATATTTCTTACAGAGGAAGCTATGGCAACCAAAAAATCCCCCAAAAAGCCGGTAGGCGCCATCATGGTGGTAGGTGGCGGCATTGCCGGGATGCAGGCCTCTCTAGATCTGGCCAATGCCGGATACCTGGTTTACCTGGTGGAGAATAGACCAGCCATTGGTGGGGTCATGTCCCAACTGGACAAGACCTTCCCCACCAATGACTGTGCCATGTGAATTATTTCACCCAAGCTGGTCGAGGTCGGCCGGCACATTAATATTGAGGTTCTGGCTCCGGCAGAGGTCGTGGGCATCAGCGGCAAACCCGGCAATTTCTCGGTGAAGGTCCGGGAGTTGGCCCGCTATATCGACATGCAAAAGTGCATTGCCTGCGGGGTCTGCGCTGAGAAATGCCCGAAAAAGGTGTCCGATGAATACAACGAGGCCCTGGCCCTGCGCAAGGCCGCGTACCTGTCCTACGCCCAGGCGGTGCCCCCCAAGTATTCCATCGACAAGACCGCCTGTCTCTATTTTCAAAAGGGGGGGAAGTGCAAGGCTTGTGAGAAGTTCTGTCCCACCGGCGCGGTGGATTTCTCCCAAGAGGATAAAGAGAAGGACATCAAGGTGGGGGCGGTAATTTTGGCCCCGGGCTTTAAGCCCTTCGACCCCACCAAATATGAGGCTTATCAATATGCCTCCCATCCCAATGTGATCACCAGCATGGAGTTTGAGCGGATTCTGGCCGCGGCCGGGCCTTTCCAGGGCCACATGGTGCGTCCTTCGGACCATAAAGAACCCACCCGCATCGCCTGGCTCCAGTGCGTGGGTTCCCGGGACACGCAGCACTGCGACAACAGTTATTGCTCGGCGGTCTGTTGCATGTACGCCATCAAGGAAGCCATCATTGCCAAAGAGCACAGCCATGAGCCCCTGGATGCCGCCATTTTCTTCATGGATATGCGCACCCACGGCAAAGAATTCGAAAAGTATTATTGGCGTGCCCGGGACGAGCAAGGCATCCGCTTCATCCGTTCCCGGGTGCATACCGTGGAACCGGTGCCGGGCACCGATGACCTGGCTATCCGCTATACCAAAGAGGACGGGGAGATCGTCACCGAGAATTTCGAGTTGGTGGTGTTGTCGGTGGGTCTGGAAGTCTCCCCGAAGATCATGGAGCTCGGCAAGACTCTGGGCATCGCGCTGAGCCCGGACCGTTTCGCCCAGACCAGCTCCTTCACCCCGGTGACCACCAGCCAGCCGGGCATCTTCGTGTGCGGCGCCTTCCAGGGCCCCAAGGACATTCCCCAGTCGGTAATGGAGGCGTCCGCGGCCGCGGCCGCGGGCAGCGAACTCTTGGCCCCGGCCCGTTATACCCTGGCTAAGAAGAAGCCGGTGTTCCCGGAGCGCGACGTTTCCCAGGAGGTGCCCCGCATCGGCGTCTTTGTCTGCCATTGCGGCATCAACATCGCCAGCGTGGTGGACGTGGAGGCGGTGCGGGACTATGCCCAGACCCTCCCCTACGTGGAGTATGTGGAAACCAGTCTCTTCACCTGTTCCCAGGATGCCCAGGGCACCATCAAGGAGCGCATCAAGGAGCACAATCTGAACCGGGTGGTGGTGGCCTCCTGCACCCCTCGCACCCATGAACCCACTTTTCAGGAGACCATCAAGGAAGCAGGCTTAAATAAGTACCTCTTTCAGATGGCCAACATTCGGGACCAGGGCTCCTGGGTGCATATGAATGAGCCGGAGAAAGCCACCCAGCGGGCCAAGGACCAGGTGCGCATGGCCGTGGCCACCGCGGCCCTGCAACCGCCTTTGCTGGAATTTGATCTGCCCATCACCAAGGCCGGCCTGGTTATCGGCGGTGGAGTGGCGGGCATGGAAGCGGCCCTGGGGTTGGCCAGCCAGGGCTATAAGGTCCACTTGGTGGAAAAGAAAGGCTTTCTGGGAGGCCATGCCCAAAAGCTCAACCACACCTGGGCCGGAGAGCCGGTCAAACCCTATCTCGATGACTTGGTGAAACGGGTGCAAGGCAACCCCCTGATTGAAGTCCACCTGAACAGCGAAGTCACCAACGTCAAAGGCTTTGTGGGCAACTTCACTTCCAGCATCACCACCGGCGGCCGGGATACGGAAGTGGCCCACGGGGTTGCAGTCATCGCCATGGGGGGCCACTCCTACAAGCCCCAGGAATACTTCTACGGCAAAAACCCCCGGGTGATGCTCTCTTTGGAGATGGACCAGGCCTTACGGGAGAAGAATCCCCTGGTGACCAAGGCCAAGACCGCGGTCTTCATCCAGTGCGTCGGCTCCCGCATCCCGGAGCGGCCTTACTGCAGCCGGGTGTGCTGCACCCATTCCGTAGAGAGCGCCCTGGACTTAAAAAAGCTCAACCCGGATATGGACGTCTTTGTCCTTTATCGAGACCTGCGCACCTACGGTCCTCGGGAGAACCTTTACAAGGAAGCCCGGGAAAAGGGCGTCAGCTTTATCCGCTTTGAGCTTGAGGACGGCCCTAAAGTGGAGGAGCTTCCCGACGGCCGCCTGGCGGTGACGGTGCGGGACCATGTCCTGGGCCTGCCGGTGACCCTGGAGGCCGACGTTTTGGGGCTGGCCACCGCCATTATTATCAAAGACCAGGAGCAACTGGCCCAGATGTTCAAGGTGCCCCTGACCAACGACGGCTTCTTCCTGGAGGCCCACATGAAGCTTAGGCCGGTGGACTTTGCCACCGACGGCGTCTTTATTGCCGGTCTGGCCCACTATCCCAAGCCCATGGACGAGGCCATCGCCCAGGCCAAGGCCGCCGCGGCCCGGGCCGCGGTGGTGCTGGCCCAGGATGCCATCCGGGCCGGGGGCGTGGTGGCCCAGATTGACGCGGCGGCGTGTTCCGGCTGCCAGGCCTGCGTGGGGGTGTGCCCCTTCGGCGCCATCGACTACAAGATGCAGGAAAACGTCTGTGAGGTGAATCAAGCCCTGTGCAAAGGCTGCGGTACCTGCGCGGCCAACTGCCCCTCGGAATGCATCACCCTCTTCGGCTTCAGCCACAAGCAGATTTACTCCCAGGTGGATGAAGCCCTGGCTGAACTGGAAGAGATGGCGGAAGCGGCCGGGGGAGCTTAAGACAGCAGGGAATTACCATAAAAGGTGGAGATATGCCGGAAAAAGAGTATGAACCGAAAATTCTGGGCTTTTTCTGTAACTGGTGCACCTATGCCGGGGCCGACCTGGCCGGGGTGAGCCGCTTGCAGTATCCCCCCAATATCCGGGTCATCCGGGTGATGTGCTCCGGCACGGTGTCGCCCCATCACGTGCTCCGGGCCTTTCAAAAAGGGGCGGACGGCGTCCTCATCGGCGGCTGCCACATCGGCGACTGCCATTATCTTAAAGGCAATTACATGACCATCAAGCGGATGCGCTTCCTCCAGGAGCTGCTGAAGTTTACCGGTTTTGCTCCGGAGCGCCTCCACCTGGAGTGGATCTCCGCCGCGGAGGGACCCAAGCTGGCGCAGACGATCCGGGATTTTACCGCCAAGATCAAAAAACTGGGGCCTTCCCCCTTAAAGAAGGCCCAGGCGGCTTAAAGCAGCGGCTTGAGCGGCCGGAGAAATCTTTTTAGAATTAACCAATTAAAGGATAGTTCTTTATGGATAAATTGCGGGACAAAGTACGGAAATTGTTGGCAGAAGGGAAGGTCGCCGGATATCTGGGCTACATCATGCAAGAGGGCCATCCCCTGCCCCACCTGTTCACCAAGGAACGCTTAGAAGAGGTGGACCGGGCCATCGTGGCGCCGGGCGGTGCCCGCTATCCCCTGGATAAACTGCTCCAATCCCTGGCGGCCAGGTATCCCGAGGAGACGTTTGCTATCCAGGTCCGGGGCTGCGACGAACGGGGCTTAAATGAGCTCTACAAGTGGGGGCAACTGGAACCCGACAAAGTGGTGCTGGTGGGCATCGCCTGTCCCCAGGATCAGGCCGATTATTGCGAGTGTCCCGGGCCTTGGGCTTCGGTCATCGATTATGGGGAGAAGTGCCAGCCGGTTCTCAAGAGTAAACGGGTGGACCAGGTGGAAGCCCTGGCCGAGGTGGAGGCTTTTCAGGAGTGGCTGGGCCATTTCCGGCGCTGCATCAAATGCTACGGCTGTCGGGACGTCTGCCCCATGTGTTTCTGCAAGGAGTGCAGCCTGGAGCACGACGAATTGATGAGCACGGGGAAGATTCCCCCGGACACCATCTTCCAGTTGGTGCGGGCCATCCACATGGCCGGGCGCTGCATTGACTGCGGCCTCTGTGAAGAAGCCTGTCCCGCGGATATTCCCCTTAGGGTATTGTATAAGAAAGGCAACGCCCTGGTGAAAGAGTTCTTCGGCTACGACACCGGCGTGCCGGGGGGCGAAATTTCCCCCTGGAAAATCTCGGGAGAAGAGGTCACCCTGGAGACCAAGCCCATGTGAATGCAATCAATTAGATGGAAATAGAAGGGCGTGATCCTGGTTAGGCTCCGCCCTTTTTTATTTCTGCCGTCAAGAAAGGGAATAAATCCGCGATATTTTGTGCTAATATTCAAACATGCCCTCGAAGAGCAAACAATCCAAAGTCCAGTATCGTTTCGGCATTGGGGAGTGGTATGGGCGATCATTTATCCATCTAACCCCAGCAGAGCGGCAGACTTATGCTTCTTTGACACGTGCCCAGCAGAAGGAGCAGCCTTGCATACCAAGGCTGGCAGAGAATCCTAATGAAAGGTGCAACAAGAAAGGAGGCGTCTGTTCACTTCGCCTTTTTCAAATGTCTGGACAATCTGTTTCCCCGGTTTCTGGCCTGGGTGGTGCTCTAAGGACCAGTTGTCCTAACCGTTTTAGAGAGGGGATGACGGTATTCCATTGGGTGGGAGAAACCATTCTTGATAACCCAGACCCAATAATTATTAAAGAGATAGGTTTTCTGGAAAAACCTCGTGGATCAGTGGGAGGTAAAGGAAGAAAGGACGATGTCGGTCGCATCGACATGGTACTGGTCCACCCGGATATCAGAATTTTTTCGTGGTGTGCCCTGGAAATGCAGGCTGTTTACTTCTCCGGCGATGCCATGGGAAGAGATTTTGGTTATATCGCCAGATATGATGGCGATGATCTTCCCTTCCCGGCCGGCAAAAGGCGTCCAGATTATCGGAGCAGTGGGCCAAAGCGTTTAATGCCCCAGCTACAAATCAAAGTCCCTACCCTCCGGCGCTGGGGCAAGAAAATGGCGGTAATCGTTGACAGGAGTTTTTTCGATGAAATCGGACAAATGGACCATGTCAAAGATATATCGCATTGTGATATTGCCTGGTTTGTGGTCAAGTATGAAGAAAACGGGGCAAAAGCAATTTTGGAGCCTGATTTTGTCAGCTTTACAACTTTAGAGAAGACAGTGGAGGGACTAACCGGAGGTACGCCTGTATCTCTGGGGGAATTTGAGCGCCGAATTAAGCGGAAACTTGGTAAAAAGTCTTAGGAGGGGGGTGAATTAATAGCTCATACAGTTTAGCGTGGTGAGTATTCTTCATGGGAATTCGGCGCACGCCGAAACCATACCTTCTAGCCATCTCCTCTACCTCGGTCGTCTCATCGTAAGTCATCATGAAGTCACCTTTAGCCTTTACCATCATGGAGAACAGAGCTTCATGATCCATTTTGCTATGCAGGTATAGCCTTTTCCCCGCTTGCTTTCCCCCCGCGGTGTAAGGTGGATCGATAAAGAACGCCACATCCTTATTTTCCAAGAAATTAGGTATGACATCAAAAGCATCACCTTCAATAAAGGTAATACGGTCTCGTCGTTCAAAGATAGAGCGAATGCGTTTCGCCAGCGTGCCGGGATACCAGCGCGAGGCAATGCCCCGGCCGTTTTCCCCTGTCTTCATGAGACTGGCTCCCGGTGCCATGATACCGCCGCGCTGGACACGGTTGCGCAAGATAGCTTGGAAGGCTTTTTCGCGCTTAGAGCTCGGTGAATAAGATAACACTTCCTGAACATTAGCAAGAGTTATCTCAAATCTGGCAATTTGATCCGCCAACCAATGGGCGTCTTCCAATATCACTTGCCAGACCGCGGCTACCTGCTCATCCTTTTCCACCATAACTACTCGCTCGGCCAGATCCTCGAAGATTACTGTCAGGGAGGCAATGCCCCCGCCGGCGAAGGGTTCCACAAAGATTACCGGTTTCCTTGGCAAGTCTTGTAACCAAACCCGGATTTCCGGCACCAGCCAGGTCTTGCCTCCGGGGTAACGGAAGGGACTCCGCTGGGGAACGGTCGCGACATTAACAATGCCGGTGCTGGCAAGGGGGAACAATGTCTTCACCAGACCCTCTCAACCCAGAATTTCACCGCCTATATTAACAGAAATTTAGGCTTATGAGAATAATAAGGAGGTCAATTCTCACTAGGCAGGACCCGGTGCTGGTGGGAGTATTGGGTAGTTTCCACCACCAGCTGCTTGCCCCGGCGGTCCTTGAGATTGATGACCACCGGGCCGAGGAGGTTGGCCGTCATCTCCTGGGGCTGTCCCGGGGGAATGGTGAGGATTACCAGGACTTTCAAATCTTGTGGGGTTTTCACGGCCAGATCGGTCATGATCTCTTCTAAAGGCCCCATTTGATAATCGGGCACAATAAAGGCCGGGTCGATGACCACGAAGGCCAGGTCCGGGTTGTCCACGCATTGCAGCCAGAGAAAGGGAGATTCCTTCTGGTGTTCGATCAAGACATAGCGGTGGAATTGGGAAAATCCCAACAGCCCCGGGGAGAGCATGATGATCTGGTCCGGCCTCACCGTGATGCTGCCAAAGTTGCGGGTGGCAATGGTCAAAGGGTGCAGTTTTGAAGCGGTGGTCTGCTTAGGAGCCATAGGTTTATTTCCGCCTCCAGATTTGGGCGATTTCCTGCAAATCTACCTCTTTGACTCCGGCCGCCTGGAGGTTCTGTTCCTGGACCCGGCGGTAGATTTCTTCCCGCAGAACCACCACGTGGGCCGGAGCCTCGATACCCAAACGGATTTGCTTTCCCCGGATCTCCAAGACCGTGACCCGGATCTCATCCCCGATAAAGAGGCCTTCCCCTGATTTTCTGGTTAAAATCAGCAAATCTACCTTCCTGGTTAACCTGCTGCTTTAAGACGTCATATAATCCAACAAGCTCAGGCTCATGACCTGGGTGGAGGAGGCCAGGGCCGCCTGATAGGCTAATTCTTTGGCGGCCAGGGCGTTGGCGGCTTCCACCAGATCGGTGTCCCCTTTTTCGGCGATATTATCAGTAAGTGATTGTTGCAAAGTGTCATAGACTTCGTTTTTAACCGTCACCCGATTGAGCGCGGCGCCGAGACCGGCCAGGGTGGCGTTGAGCTGATCCTGATAGGTCTTGAGATTTTCCAGGCTGGCCCCGGCCTCCATGGCATCGTTGGCCTCCAGGGCGCTCTTGAGTTGGGCCAGGATCTCAAAAATATCGGTGCTGCCGCCGGTCCCCCCCAGGACGTCGCTGCCCACCTTATTCACCTCCAGGCGGGAATTGCGGCCGATGCCGATCTCCAGGGTGTTGTCGTCCCCTTGGTAGGTTATCGGTTTATACACCGGAATACTAAAGCGGTCTCCTTCCACCCAGGTGCCGCCGAATGTGGCGGTGACGCCGTCGGTGCCGACGGCCACCGCCGCGCCGGTAGCCACGGGAGGATCACTCCAGGTCTGGCCGCCGTCCTCGGAGTAATGGAAAGTGGCCACCCCGGTGGCCCCGCCCTGGACGATCTCCACCACGTAGGTTTTGGTGGTGGTGCCGACATAGGCCCCCCCGGAAGTAGCCGTGCCCGTGGACCCCGTTTGTAACTTCATCACCGGGGTCTGGATGGTAAAGGCGCCTTCCACAAAGGGTTGGGTATCGATTTTATAACCGCTGAGGATGTATTGTCCATTATAATTGGCATTGCCGCCCTGCATGATTTCTTCCAGCAACTGCTGGATGCTTTGGGCCGCGGCGATGCGTTGGGAGGCATTATAAGTGCCGGTGGCCATCTGTTCGGCGGTGGCGGTACAAGACTTGACGATTTCCCCCACATTACTCAGGGTTGACTCCGTCGTGGCCAGCCAATCCTGGGCCGTATTCAGGTTCCGCTTATACTGGGCCACCTGATCCGAACTGGTGGTCAGTCCCAGGAGCGCCCCCACCTCCACCGGGTTGTCACTGATACTACTATATTTTTTCCCGGAAGAGATGCTCAAATTTATTTTACTCAATTCTTCGGATAAATTCTGCAAATTTCTCTGAATATAACTATAAACCGTGGCCATGGAGACTCGCATGCTAGACCTCCATTACTGCTTGGTGTTCAGCAAGGTTTGAAACATCTCATCCGCTACGGTCACCAAGCGGGCGGCAGCCTGATAGGCGCGCTGGTATTTAATCAAATTGGTCAACTCTTCGTCCAGGGATACCCCGGAGACGTCGTCTCGCATGGCCTGATACTGATCCACCTGGTCCTGAAAAAACTGGGCTTGGGTGGCATTCTGCTCGGCTTCCAGGCCGATGTCGGCGACCAGGCGGCGGTAAGCCTCCGCCACCGTCAGGGTATCCGTGCCCACCGTCACCACCGCGGTGTTTTCCAGATCGCTTAAGGCCAGGGCGTTCTGGTTGTCTCCCACCGGGTGCTCCCCGGTGGCGGTGTCGATTTGCCCGGCGGCGATCATATTGGGAGAATTGGATACCGTGGAGTTAACCTCAAAGGTATAAGCCGAGTCCCCATTGAAGAATGTATTAATGCCCAGGGCCATGAGGACGTTGCTGGTGTCCGCGGCGAAGCCGAAGGTGTCGGTGCCGGCGTTAGCCACAATTCTCAACTGGTTGTCCACCACCGAGGCGGTGACGTCCGCGCCCACGGCGCTGGTATTGATGGCGATGACTAGGTCATCTAAAGTATCAGTGGGATCGACGGCGATGGTGGCGTTGGATTGCGGCGCGCCGTCACGGTCCACGAAGATCTGAAAGGTGCCGGCGGTGATCTCGGCCCCAAAGGGCAGGTCCGTGGCATTCAACGGGTCGGTGGGGTCATCCACCGCATAGGTCCCGGTCACCGAAGTAAACAATTCCAGTCCTACTCCTTGGGAGTGCTGGCTGTTCACCGCGCCGATAAATTCCTTGGCCAGGTTGTCGAGATCAGACTGATATTGGGGAATGATGGTGTCCCGCACCTGGATCAGACCGCTGAGTTTGCCCCCGGTCAAAGAGTCGGAGATGTGATCAACGGTGCCGCCGGGGCCATGCCAGGTGACGTCTATCTCATCGTTGACGTCGATGGTATATTCCAGGGTCCAGGAGTCTATGCCCGTCACCAGAGGCCGCCCGTTGGGGAGGGTGACGTTGACGGTGCCGTCGCCGGTGGTGTAGTAGCTGACGCCCACCAGTTTTTCCAATTCGGTGATCTCGTTTTGCCGCTTGTCCCTTAAGTCGTTGTTGACCTGGGTGCCGACTTCCGATTCCTGGATTTGACCGGTGAGTTCGGCGATGCGGGCGGCCCGGGTGTTGATCTCCTCTAGAATGGGGCCGATCTCCTGGGTAATGGATTGGCGTTCTTGGACCAACTGTTCGGCCCGGGAGCTGAAGGCGTCACACAGGCTTTCCGCCTGGCCGATGAGGGCCTGGCGTTCCGCCGCGCCCTGGGGATTGTCGGCCAGGTCATGCCAGGCGGCCCAAAATTCGGACAGCAGGGTATTTAGCGCGTCATCTTCGGTTTCGTTAAAGATCGTGGCCACTCGCTCCATTTCGGACTGTTTGGCCTGGTATTCCCATAAAGTCGCGGTCTTGCCATCCAAACTGGCCTGAATAAAGCGGTCGAAACTCCGCTCAATATTATAAATCCTCACTCCCCGGCCCATGGGACCCCAGGGGGAGGTTTCCGGATAGGCGGTCACATAATTGACCTTTTGTCGGGAATACCCCGGGGTATTGACATTGGCGATATTATGACTGGTGACCTCCACCCCCACCTGTTCGGCCGCCATGGCCTGGGCGGCAATATCCAAAACGCTGCTGATACCTGACATGGCCGGACTCCTTTTTCAGGTCCGTCAATAAAAGCGCCGGCTGACGTTGCCGGGTAGTGGAACCGGGGGATTTATGCTGACTTTCCCCCGGATTACCGGCTAGTACTTGGTTGTAGAAATTAGCTCTAGGTTAGCCGGGACCGAAAATTCCCCCCTGTTCTAAGGGGGGGCAGGGGGGATTAGGAATAACCCCTTAATAATCCCCCTAAATCCCCCTTTACGAAAGGGGGACTTTATGTTCCCTGGGTATGAAACGCTTCGGCCAGAAAATTTCGGCAACTTACGCAACCAAGCCGTAGTTTGCTCTTACTCTGACCCTTCCTGAGCTATCCCGGATAATTCTTCACAGCCCCGATAAACTTTCGCTTCAGGCCCGCCGATGAAACAAGGTCATGCCGGAGCCCGGCTGCATCTGTCCTTCCGCCCGATAGATGCCGGGACCGGGGGGCTGAAACTGGCCCAGAAATTCCTGAATTACCTCCAGGGAAGCCGCGATGATCCGGCGATTGCGATCATTGGCGCTGGCTACCCGGAGCTTGAGCTGGGAGAGTTCCTCGGCGCCGGCTGCCTCTGCCGGGGGCTGGAGCTCTTCTGGCTGGTCCGCCTTTAGTTGCAGAAGCTTTCTTAAGATGGCTTCCTTATTGTTGGCCAGGGTCAGGATGGTTTCTTCCTGAGTCTTCGCCAGGGCTTGGGCCTCCTGCTCCAGACAGTCCAGGATCTCCCGGTAGAGGGAGATCTCCAGTTGCCGCCGTTCCTCCTGACTCGGGGGTAGCAGCTGATCCTCCATTTTGGTTCTCCTTCCCGTGGGCGGGCAGCCTTTGGGCCAGGTCTTCATAAAGCCGCCGGGCCAACCCCAGGCCGCCCCCGGCGGCCAAGGCCCGGGCCACATGCTGGTCCATTAGCGCCTGATATTGCTGTGATGCCTGGCTGGGGGAACTGAGGCCCCGCACCATGGACTTGCGCATCTGCTCCAGGAGCTGGCTGAGAAAGACTCCTTCTATTTCCACGCACACCTGGGCCAGGCTTTCCCGGTCGTTAATCTTACCCCGGGCCTTTAAGCCCAGGGAATAAAGGGGACTTAAGCCCGCGGCCCCGGTAGGCCCGGTAGCCAGTAAAGAGGTGAATCTGCCGGCCATATAAGGGTCCTTAGATGATTTCCAGGTCGGCCTGGAGCGCCCCTGCGGCTTTAATCGCCTGCAAGATATTGATGAGATCCCGGGGGGTGACGCCGATGGCGTTTAAAGCCTGGACCACCTGGCCGATACTCACCCCTTCCGGCAAGACCATGAGGCGTTTATCCCCTTCCTGCACGGTGATACTGGTGTCCGGCACCACCGCGGTGGTGCCCTGGCCAAAGGGCATGGGTTGGGATACCAGTTTCTTTTCCTTGATTTGCACCATCAAATTGCCCGCGGCAATGGCCACGGTGGAGAGACGGACGTTGGCCCCCATCACCACGGTGCCGTTGCGTTCATCAATGATCACCTTG
This sequence comes from Thermodesulfobacteriota bacterium, assembly GCA_040756315.1. Taxonomy (GTDB): domain Bacteria; phylum Desulfobacterota; class Desulfobaccia; order Desulfobaccales; family 0-14-0-80-60-11; genus JBFLZI01. Next base: position 21,718 of record JBFLZI010000023.1, read on the forward strand.
GCCGGCGCATCCGGATGGATTTCGATATTTTCCAGAGAGGCCAATAAGGGCACCACCTGATTCCGATAAGTGGGGGGGATTTTGATGTTGACGGTGCCGCCGTCTTTGGAGGCGGCAAAACTGCCCCGCAGGTGCCGGTTGATGGCCGCCACGGCCCGTTGCGAAGTGGTGAAATCCGATTCATGCAAGGCCAGGGTGAATTCTTCTTTGTTTTGCAGGTCCATGGGTATCTCCCGCTCCACGGTGGCGCCGTTGGCAATCCGCCCCGCAGTGGGATGGTTTTTGGTAACCCCCCCGCCGGCCTCCCCACTGGCGGTAAAGCCCCCGACTGACACCGGGCCCTGGGCCAGGGCGTACACCTGTTGATCCACCCCTTTCATGGGGGTCAAGAGCAGGGTGCCCCCCTGGAGGCTTTTGGCGTCTCCCATGGACGACACCAGGACGTCGATGCGGGACCCCACCCGGGCAAAGGGCGGTAACAGGGCGGTGACCGCCACCGCGGCGATATTTTTCACCTTGACCTTGTCCCGGGCGGCCTGGATGCCCAGATTCATCAGCATATTGGCCAGTTCCTGGGTATTGAAGTCCACGTTGGTGCCGTCGCCGGTGCCGTTCAAGCCCACCACCAGTCCGTTGCCGATGAGCTGATTGGGTCGGACTCCTTTGAAAGAGGCGATGTCCTTGAGACGGATAGCCTGAGCCGGGGAGGCCAGGAGAGCCGCCGCGAGGAAGAGGCAGACCAGGACCAGGCAGCCAGGCAGCCATCGGGGACGCCCCCGTCCTTTCACCAAACTCTTGTTATACTTAGGTCCCATGGCGGTACCATTTTCCTTAGAAGGGCCAGATATGGTCAAAGATACGCTGCACCCAGCCCACCCGCTGCTTGTCGGAGACCACCCCCACCCCGGTCATCACCAGGCGGGCCTCAGCTATCCGATTCGACGGCACGATATTGTCCCGGCTGATATCCCGGGGCCGGACGATGCCGGTCAGGGTCATGATTTCCGTTTCATTATTGATTTTTATGTGGCGGCGGCCCTGAATCACCAGATTCCTGTTGGGCAGCACCTGAATCACCTGGGCCGTCAAATAAGAAACCACGATATTCTGCCTTTCGGTCTTGGCGTTCCCCTTGGTGGTCAGGCCGGCCCCCACATCCACCTGGTTTTCCACATTGACATCCTTGCTGCCGGAAAAGGGATTCAAGGGATAGTTGAGACCGAAGAGGGAACCGATGGTCACTTTGGCGCCGGAAGTCTTGCTGGTGTCGGTATCAGCGATTTCGCTGGCCTTGGAATTTTCCGTGATGGCCACGGTTACCGTATCCCCCACGTTAGTGGCCCGGGTGTCGGCCAACAGCCCCATGGTATCCTGGCCGTTCCAGATGGACCCTTCCTGGGGAGCCGGGGCCGGGGGTAGGGGAGGGGCTATCATGGGTTCCAGGGTCAGGGGGTCCTTGAAGGATTTATTCGGGGCGCAGCCCGCCAGGACCAGCACCAGTGCCAAAAGAACCCAAAGATTGAGCTTCCCGGAGAATCTCATAACTTGACCTTTACAGTCTTGCTGTCCACCACTTGGGCCTGAAATTCTTTTTTGCTCTTGGGGTTGAGAACTTTGATGGCCCGCCCCTGATGTCCTTCTTCCTGGGCCACCCCTTTGCTGGTGATGACCAGCCCGTCTTGGTCCAGGATTACGGTGACCTCAGCTCCCTTTTTGATCAGGGCGTTGCGGCCCAGGTGATGGCTGGTGAGAATATCCTCCGCCCCGGCCATGCGGGCCAGGGTGCGGCCGATGACCTGATCCACCGAAGTGAAAAAGTCACGAGATTCCAGGTTTGACACGTCCCGCCGCCGGAGGTGGACGTCTCCCGCTCCCACCACCTCATGCGGTCTTAGAGTTTTGGTAGTGCAGACCACCTGTTGTTCTAAAGAGACCCTGCCGTTGACCTTGATGCGTTTATAGGGCTGCCCTTGCCGGAGCACGGCCATTTCCAGGGTAACGTCGCCCACTAACTTGCCGTGTTTGGGGGGCAGCGCCTCCAGGGTCACCTGGTTGTCCGGCAAAACCACCGGCTCTTCCTGGGGTAGGACTTCCACCCGCAATTTCTCCTTGGGCCAGTAGCTGTGTTCCAGAATGTAGCGCCGGAAAGCCGTGCTGATCAGGTCGGCGGGCAATAACACCCCGGTTTGCCGCACCCGAATGGCCGAGGGCAGCATGGCCCCCTCCAGAATTTCCTTCAGGCCCAATTGCTCCAGGCGATACTGGAGAAATTCTTTGGTCAGGGTATAAATCTGCCCGGGGGGCGGGGCAGACCAGACCAGAGCCGGGCCATACATAGGGGCCATCCCGCCGGGCAGCTCGGCCAGGTGGCCCAGGGTGATATAATCACCGGCCACCTCCGCCTCCGAGCGGAAATTTATCGGTGGCGGGTCGGAGGTTTCCTGGGCCGGCGCTCCCGGACTCCAGGCCAGGAGGATCCCTAGAATCAGAATCAGCCCCAAGCGGTACATGTTACCCCCCTTCATTTAAGCCTTCAAATGATAGGCCCGCTCCATCATGTTGTCCGCGGTCTGGATGGCCTTGGAGTTCAATTCGTAGGCCCGCTGGCAGATGATCATATTAACCATCTCCTCCACCACGTTGACGTTGGAGACCTCCAGATAGCCCTGGGCGATGGTTCCCACTCCATCTATGCCGGGCTGGCCTTCCAGGGGGTCCCCGGAAGCCTCGGTGGGCCGGAAGAGGTTGCGGCCCATATTGCTTAAGCCCGTCTGGTTGGGAAAGGTGTAGAGGGTAAGGTTCCCGGTGGCCAGGGTGGTGTTGTTGGGGCCGAAACAAGTGATGGTGCCGGCGCTGTTGACGGAGGTATAGATGGTCGTGGGCGGGATGGTAAATTCCGGTTGCAGGCGGTCGCCGTTGGGAGTGGTGAGAAAGCCGTCCTTGTCCGTCTTAAAGTTTCCGGCCCGGGTATAACACTCCTGGCTGTTGCTCATCACCTTGAAAAAGCCTTTGCCCTCAATGGCCAGGTCCAGTTCGTTTTCCGTGTGGACGTAATCCCCCTGGGAGAAGATTTTGGAGATGCCCACGGGCCTCACCCCCAGGCCGATTTGGAGACTGGTGGGCACCTGGCCCCCCGAGGGCAGCTCACCTCCCGCCTGGCGCAAGGTTTGGTAAACCAGGTCCTCAAAATCTCCCCGGCTTTTCTTAAAGCCGGTGGTATTTACGTTGGCCAGGTTGTTGGCGATGATGTCCAGGCGTAATTGCTGGGCCCCCATGCCGGTGGCCGCAGAGAACATCCCTCTGAACATGGTGTGGCTCCTTTTCTACTAAGCCGTTTTGCCGATCTCATCCACCACCTTGCGGTCGTTATCCGCGAAGGTGTCCAGGACCTTGAGGTAAGCCTCAAAACTCCGTTGGATGTCAACGAGTTTTACCGCCATCATTATCGGGTCCACATTGCTCTCTTCAATCTTTCCATGGAGCACCCGGACATTTTGGGCCTCCATCTCAAAGCCGGACTCAGCCCCCGCCACATAATACCCGCCTCTTTCCTGGGTCAGGCCCTGGGGGTTGGGAAAATCCACTACCGCCAACTGGTCTCCCAGAGATTTGTCCATGTGGATGCCGCCCTGTTCATCAATGGAGAATTTCTGATCCAGGGAATTGAGGGCGATGGGCGCGCCGTTCTTGGACATAACCTTGTAACCCTCCCGGGTTTGCAGCACCCGATCCGGGTTCATGACAAAGGAGCCGTCCCGGGTATAACGCATACCCCTGGGGGTCTCCACTTTGAAGAAGCCGGGGCCTTCCAAAGCAATGTCGGTCTCACCTTCCGTGTAATGCACCGCTCCCTGGCTGAAATCCCGCCCCCGGACATCCAGGTAATAGGCCGGTTGGGGCTCATTGGCTTCAGCCGGGTTGATCTTGGCAGGCTCCACCTGCCACAGGAAGAGACGATCCTGTTTGAAGCCTTTCCGGCTGGCGTTGGCCAGATTGTGGCTCACCAGGTCCAGTTCCCGGACGGCCCTGGTCCCCATATAGGCCGCCATATCCCATCCTACCTGCATTGCCTCTCGTCTCCTTTGGTGGGTGCCATTTTCCCACTGACTCAGGAAGCCGCCGGCTCCCTCTCAGCGCGTTGAAAACCTTTTAGGTTCATGCCTTCCAGACCTTTATGGAAAGGAGTCCGGAATGATTCGGGAAATTAATTTGCAAAGGAGGTGCCATCGGCTATCTTAATGAAATCACAGAGATATTTCCTTGACCGCCCCGAGTCCCGGTTTCCCTGGGGAAAAAGTTGCCTATCCGGCCAGAATTCCTTTGCCTGATGGCCGGGTTTTCCCCCCTACCTTGAAAATTCCTTCACCGAAAGATATTTTTATACTTATGGAGTCACCTTACCCCGTGGGGGCCAGATGGCAGGATGTGGCAACGGCTCTCTCCCAGGGAGTCCGGGAGATCCGGCTCCAGGGTCTCACCCCCGGGGCGGCGGCTTACGTCCTCATGCAGATTTATCAACAAACGGGCCGTCCTTTCCTGCTGATCACCCCGGACCTCTCCAGCCAGGAAACTTTTCTCCAGGATTTGGCTTTCTACGGCGGCTGGCAAAAGAGCCAGGCCTCCCCTCCCTGGCCCCCCATCCTCAGTTTCCCGGCCCACGAGCTCCTGGCCTTCCGGACCCTGTCCTTTGACGCCGAGGTGAGTTGCGCCCGGGTGGGCGCGGCTTTTGCCGCCCTGACCGCAAAAGAGCCTTTTTTCCTGGCGGCTCCGGGGCTGGCTCTCCGGGAGCCGCTGCCCCCGGCGGCGGTCTTGCGCCAGGCCTGGACCTATGTCCTGGCGGGCGCGGAGCTGGACCGCCAGGCCTTTCTGGAAAAACTGGCCGCCGGGGGCTATGAGCGCCGGCCCCTGGTGGAAGAGCGGGGGGAGTTCAGCGTCCGGGGAGGGATCATCGACCTCTTCCCGCCCCTGTATCAGCAGCCGGTGCGCCTGGAGTTTTGGGGGGAGGAGGTGGAGACCCTGCGCTTCTTCGACCCGGCCACCCAGCGCTCTCAAGGCTACCTGGAGGAACTCGTGGTGCTCCCGGCCCATGAGGTGGTTTTCACTCCCGAAGTCAAGGACTTTGCCCTGGCGGGCCGGAGCCGGCGCCAGGACCCCCAATTCTGGCATTATGTCCGGGAAGGCCTGCATTTCCCCGGCATGGAGCGGCATCTCCAAGATTTCTACGCCGCGACCCAAACCCTATGGGATTATCTCCCCCCGGAGACGGTGGTGGTGGAGTGGGATCCCCTGAATCTGGCCCAGGAGTTAAGCAAGCTGGAGGAAGCCGCGGCCTCGGAACCGGCGGGCTGGTTGGATCAGGAAGACTGGGAGAGGCGCCGCCGCCCCTTTGCCACGCTCCAGTGCCAGGTGCTGCCCTGGGGAGAGCCCGCCGGGGCGGGGTATTTTCCCTTCCAGGTAGAGAAAAACGACGGCCTGGCCCAGGAACTGGCCCGGGCCGGGAGCGAGGACGGCCGCCTGCTGCCGGCCCTGGCCCATCGCCTGGGAGAATGGCAGCGGGAAGGCTACCGCACGGTGTTGGTCTCCCTGAACCGCCATCGGGGCGAGCGCCTGGCCCAACTGCTGGCCGGGGAGGGCCTGGAAGTGGAACTGAATCCTGAGCCGGGGGCCGGCGCCCCCGGCCAGGTGGAGATCAGAGTGGGAGAGCTCTCCGGGGGCTTCCGCCTGCCGGCCGCGGCCCTGGCGGTCCTGACCGAAGACGAGGCCTTGGGGTTCCGACCGGAGGGCCGACGGCACAAAGAATCCCGCCCGCTGCAATACCTCACTTCCCTGGCCGACCTCCAGGAAGGGGACCATATCGTCCATCTGGACCACGGCATCGGCATTTACCGGGGCCTGGTCAAACTCACGGTGGGGGCTGAAGTCAACGATTTCCTGGAACTGGAATACCAGGGAGGGGATCGTCTCTACCTACCCGTAGATCGCCTGAACCTGGTGCAAAAATATCTGGGCGTGGAGGGCGTCACCCCTCGGGTGGACCGTTTGGGGGGCAAGTCCTGGGAGCGCACCAAAGGGCGGGTGAAAAAGGCGGTGGCCAAGATCGCCCGGGAACTGGTGGACCTCTACGCCGCCCGCCGGGTCCTGCCGGGCCATGGTTTTACCCCCCCGGACCCGGTCTATCGGGAGTTTGAGGCCACCTTCGAATACGAGGAGACCCCGGACCAGTTGGAGGCCGTCCAGGAAGTGATCGCCGACATGATGGCCGACAAGCCCATGGATCGGCTGATCTGCGGCGACGTGGGCTACGGCAAAACCGAAGTGGCCTTGCGCGCCGCGTTCAAGGCGGCCATGGACGGCAAGCAGGTGGCCCTCCTGGTTCCCACTACGGTCCTGGCGGAACAGCATTACGACACCTTCCGGCGCCGGCTGGGCCACTATCCCCTGGAAGTCCGGGCGCTGAGCCGGTTCAAGTCCCTGGCCGAGCAAAAGCGGATTTTGGCGGACTTGTCCCAGGGCCGGGTGGACATCATCATCGGCACCCACCGCCTGCTCCAGAAGGACGTGACTTTCCGGGACCTGGGCCTGGTGATCGTGGACGAGGAGCAGCGCTTCGGGGTCCGCCAGAAAGAGAGACTCAAGGAGTGGCGCCGGATGGTGGACGTCCTGACCCTGACGGCCACCCCCATCCCCCGGACCATGCAGTTGTCCTTGAGCGGGCTTCGGGATCTGAGTTTGATCAACACTCCTCCGGAGGATCGCCGGGCCATCCGCACTTATCTCTGCCGCCCGGAAAAACCGGTGCTCCAGGCCGCCATCCGCCGGGAACTGGCCCGGCGGGGCCAGGTCTTTTTCGTGCACAACCGGGTGCGGAATCTGGCCCGCTGGGCCAGATACGCGCAGGAATTGGTGCCCGAGGCCAGGGTGGCCATGGCCCACGGCCAGATGCCGGAGCGGGAGCTGGAACAGGTGATGCTGCGTTTCTGGCGGGGAGAAGTGGATGTCCTGGTCTGCACCGCCATCATCGAAGCCGGGCTGGACGTCCCCCGGGCCAATACCATCATTATCAACCGGGCCCATACCCTGGGTTTGGCCCAACTCTACCAGCTCCGGGGCCGGGTGGGGCGGAGCCGGGCCCAGGCCTACGCTTACCTGTTGGTGCCGGAGGAAGTGGCCCTTTCCCGGGAGGCGCAAAAACGCCTCCAAGCCCTGATGGAATTTACCGAACTGGGCTCAGGATTCAAGATCGCCCTCCATGACTTGCAGATCCGGGGTGCGGGGAATCTTTTGGGACCGGCCCAATCCGGCCACCTGGCCGGGGTGGGTTATGAACTTTATTTTGAACTGCTGGAGCAGGCCGTCCGGGAGTTAAAGGGAGAAGCCCCGGCAGAGCGGCTCCCCGAACCGGAGATCCGGGTGCCCCTGGCGGCTTACCTGCCGGAGGATTATGTGCCGGATATCCAGCAGCGTTTAGGGCTTTATCGCCGCCTGTCGGGACAGTTGACGCCGGAAATGATCCAGGAGCTGGAAGAGGAACTGTTGGACCGATTTGGACCGATACCCCAGGAAGGCCGCAATCTCATGGAAGTGGTCCGCCTCAAGCATCGCTTGCGGCAATTGGGCGTCAAACGCCTGGAAGTCCAGGACGGTTTTGCGGTCATCCATTTTGCCGCGCCGGAGCGCCTGAACCTGAAGCGCCTGTTGACCCTGCTGAAGCAACGCCCGGAGCATCTGCGCCTCACCCCGGACCAAACCCTCAGGCTGCGCCTCCAGGAAGATGGCACCCCCTGGGTGTCTTTGGAAAACTGCTTGAAAGAATTGGCAACATTTGTTAATGGGGAGATAGAGGAAAGGATATGACAAAGTCCCGGATCGTCCCCCCAAAAATATGGTTGTGTGCTTGGATGTTAACCGCCTGGCTGGCGGCGGCTGCCGCCGCCGAAGTGGTGGACCGGATTGTGGCGGTGGTCAATGACGATATCATCACCATGTCGGAGCTGGAGCAGACCTCCAGGGCTTACCAGGACGCGTCCGGCGCCCTCCGCCGGCCCAAATCCGATAAAGCTTTTCTGCGCCAGACCTTGGAAGAGTTGATCGACATGAGGTTGGCCCGGGCCGAAGCCAAACGCCGGGGGATTACGGTGAGCGACAAAGACCTGGAACAGGCCCTCCAGGATTTCAGGCAACGCCACAACTTGCCAGACGATGCGGCACTGGCTCAAGTCCTCGGCCAGGCCGGTATTTCTCTCAACGAATTCAAGCAGCAGATCACCGACCAGATTATGCAAGAACGATTGATGGCGGTGATGGTGGGCGCCAAGGTGAAGGTCGATGAAGGGGAGGTGCGCCGTTTCTATGACCAGGAGTTCCCCAAAACTGCCGGGGAGATGATGCATCTGCGGATCATCACCCTTCCTTATCCCCCCGGCGCCACCCACACCCAAAAAGAAGAATTGCAGTTAAAAGTGGAATCCCTCCTCAAAGAAGCCCGTCAGGGAGTTTCTTTTGAAGAACTGCGGCGGAAACATGACCTGAGCATGCAGGACCTGGGCTTTATCCCCGTGTCCGACCTGGATCCGCAACTGGCGGGATTCTTAAAAGGCTTGCGCCCGGGAGAGACCGCTCCCGTCAAGAGTCCCCAGGGATTTCAGTTGATACAACTGGTGGGCCGCAAGACCGGCCAACCCCAATCTTTTGAAGAGGCGGCGCCCCAAATTCGCCGCTTCCTGCGCACCCAGGCAATGCGGAAAGAATTTTCCGAGTGGGTTAAAGGCCTCCGCGAAAAGGCCCATATCAAGATCATGTTGTAAAAGTTTTCGGTTTTCGGTTTTTGGTTTTCGGTGAGAAGAACAGCCGGGTGTCTTCTGCGTTTTTGTTATTCTAAAGAGCACCTTTCTTTGAATTCTCAAGGGCTATCAAAAATCAGTTGTTTCGCCTTGAATTTCCATATCTCATGTAAATAAAACAGAACTTTTAATGGCATCTGCGCCCCAGGCGCAAAATTGGGGGCGAGGAGGCTGGAGGTATATTTTGTCATCCGAAAACCGAAAACCGAAAACCGAAAACCCTGATAACCCGCCAGTGGCGGACATCGCCCGTCTCTCCCGTCACGTCGGCCAGGAGGTAACCATCCGGGGCTGGGTAGTGCACCTGCGCTCCAGCGGCAAAGTGCGTTTTTTGGTGGTCCGGGACGGCACCGGCCTGGTCCAGGGAGTGATGGTTAAAGGCGGGCTCCCGGAAGCGGACTTTCAACAATTCGACCGCCTCACTCTGGAATCCTCCCTGATCCTGACGGGGCGGGTCAAGGCCGAACCCCGGGCTCCCGGCGGCTATGAGCTGGAGGTCACCCGGGTTAAGCCCCTCCAGATTGCCCAGGATTATCCCATCTCCCCCAAAGAGCACGGCGTGGCCTTCCTTTTGGACCACCGCCACCTTTGGCTCAGGTCCCAAAGGCAGCAGGCCATCCTCAAGGTGCGGGATGAAGTGACCCGGGCCTGCCGGGACTTTTTCCACCAGCGGGGCTTTGTCCTGGTGGACACCCCCATCCTCACCCCCACCGCCTGCGAGGGCACCACCAACCTCTTCGAGACCAGCTACCTGGACCGGGGCAAAGCCTATCTCTCCCAAAGCGGCCAACTCTACCTGGAGGCCGCGGCCCTGGCCCTGGGCAAGGTTTACTGCTTCGGCCCCACCTTCCGGGCGGAGAAATCCAAGACCCGGCGCCACCTGATGGAGTTCTGGATGGCGGAGGCCGAAGCCGCGTTCCACACCCTGGACGACATCATGCAACTGGCGGAGGACCTGGTGCTCTACCTGGTCCTCCGGGTGCTGGAACACCGCCGGGAGGAACTGAGCACCCTGGAGCGGGACCCGGCCGCCTTGGAGAAGGCGGCCCAGCCCTTCTACCGCCTCAGTTACACCGAGGTCCTGGCCCGCCTTCAGGCCCAGGGCCTGGAGATGAACTGGGGGGAAGACCTGGGGGGCGACGAAGAGACCACTCTTTCCCAAATGTTCGACCGCCCGGTCCTGGTGCACCGCTATCCCCGGGAGTGCAAGGCCTTTTACATGGAAGCCGACCCCCAGGACCCGAGACTGGCCCTGTGCGTGGACCTGCTGGCCCCGGAGGGCTACGGCGAAATTATCGGCGGCTCCCAACGAGTGGCCCACCTGGAGACGCTCCTGGCCCGTCTTAAGGAACACCACCTCCCCCAGGAACCCCTGGAATGGTACCTGGACCTGCGGCGCTACGGCAGCGTGCCCCACGGGGGCTTCGGCCTGGGCCTGGAACGCACCGTAGCCTGGCTCTGCGGCCTGAAACACGTCCGGGAAGCCATTCCTTTCCCCCGCCTCCTGGACCGGCTTTATCCATGAGGGGGCATGAATTTTTAGGGGAGGGGGCCAAGGGTCGCAGACCCCTGCCCC
>JBFLZI010000024.1:0-28656 GCA_040756315.1 Thermodesulfobacteriota bacterium
CGGGTATGGCGGGGCCAAAGGCCCCGCCATACCCGGCCCCTAAAGGGGGTTGGGAGGGAAGTTTGAGGGGAGGGCGGGGGAGCCACTGCTCCCCCGGCCCTCCCCTCAAATTTACTTCGCCTCCGCCATTGCCCCGGCCTCGGGCTGCCGGTAGCGGCGCAGGGCCTTGATGCCGTCGGCCAGGAGGAAAAAGGCCGCCACCACCAGGAAGAGGGCGACGATACCCATGAGGCCGTTCCCCACGATTGCTTCCAGATGGCTCTGGCCGGTAGCCGCCTTGACCTGACCGGTGAACACCTTGCTCAGCAGGTTAAAGGAGGTGTAGAGCAGGGCGGCAATGGTGGTGACAAACATAAACCACATGGGAATCAGGGTGAAGGTGGCCTTCTTCCCTTGGGACATGAGCCAGGCCGAGGCCACCAGCAGGGCCAGGGAAGCGAGCAACTGGTTGGCGCCGCCGAAGAGAATCCAGAGATACTGCCACCAGCCGGTCTGCACCAACAGCAGGGTCAGGGCCGCGGCCACGAAGGTGGCCACGGGCCCGTTGCGCATGATCGGCACCTGGTCCCCCACCAGTTCAATGGCGGCCACTTTCATGAAGCGCAGCACCAGTTGCATTACTGTGAGGGCCAGGACGATGATGATGACCACGGCCATGGTCTTGCCGTAAGCCAGGGGCAGGCCGATGATATGCAGCAGGTTCCCCAACCCATTGGCGAAAACGGCCCCGGGACTGACTTTGAGGAGGGTCTTATACTGGTCGAAAGGGATGGCCGCGGCCGCGGTCATCAGGGCCACCACCCCCAGCACCATCTCCAGGAACATGGAGCCGGCCAGGACGGGCTTGGCGTCGGTTTCGTACTCCAACTGCCGGCAGGTGCCGGAGGTGGACACCATGGAATGCCAGCCGGAGATGGCCCCGCAGGCGATGGTGACGAAGAGAATGGGCCACAGGGGGCCGATGCCGATGGTGAATTGGGTATAGGCCGGGGCCTGCACCGGGGGCAGGCCGACGATGATGCCGATGATGCCGCCCACCAGGCCGAACATGACAATATAGAAGGCCACATAATTAAGGGGCAGGGCAAAGCGCCAGATGGGCAAGACCGCGCTGAAATAACAGAAGATAACGGCGAACAAGCCCCAGGTGAATTTATTTTGCGCCACTGCGCCGATGAGCTTATTGGCCGGAAGCAGTTCCCCGATATAGATGCCCACCAGGGCCAGAGCCACGCAGATGACGGTGATCAGCAGGATGTTGGCCCGCCAGCGATAGAGCATCTGGCCGGCCAAGGCGCCGGCCGCGGCCAGAATCAACATGGCCACCGGTCCGGATTGGAGCTTGATCAAGGCTCCGGCAATAACCCCGCCGAAGGCTCCGGCCAACAGGAGCAGATAAAAATAGACAAAGGATAACAGGATAAGGCGGGCCCGGGGAGAGACCAACTTGTAGCTCAACCCCCCCAGGGAAAGGCCGTCACAGCGCATGGCCACCATACCGGAGACGTAGTCGTGCACCCAGCCGATGAGCAGCACGCCCAGGAAAAGCCAGATGAGGGCCGGCAGCCAGCCCCACTGCAGGGCGATGATGGCTCCCACCACCGGCCCGGCCCCGGCGATACTCTTGAACTGGTAGCCGAAAAGGACGTACTTGGAGGTGGGCATGAAGTCCACCCCGTCCATGTACATCTTGGCCGGAGTGACCCTCTGGGGGTCAGCTTGAATCACCTTGCGGTCGATGAAGCCGGCATACCAGCGGTAACCGGCCACCGCCACTGCCAGCGCTCCCAGGATGATAAAGAAGGCGTTCATCTCTTCTTCCTCCTTTGCTGTGGCTTGGAGATTGCCTTTAGCCCAATTTCCCTATCCGGCGGACCCGGCAGCCAGAGGCGGCTTTACCGGATGAGTCAAACTCAGCCTGCATAGCGTTTAAAGATCAAAGCGGCATTGGTGCCGCCGAAGCCGAAAGAATTGGATAAAGCATACCGGATGTCGGCTTTGCGGGCCTGGTGCGGAACATAGTCGAAACCGACGCACTCCGGGTCGATTTCGTCTAAGTTAATGGTGGGGGGTACCATGCCGTCCCTGATGGAGAGGATGGCGAAGATGGCCTCCACGGCTCCGGCGGCGCCTAATAAGTGACCGGTCATGGATTTGGTGGCGCTCACCAGGGGGAGGTGATTGCTGCCCTGGAGGATCTGCATCAGGGCCAGGGCCTCATTCCGGTCACCCACCGGGGTGGCGGTGGCATGGGGGTTGATGTAGTCAATATCCCCGGGAGTGATTTCCGCATCGTTTAGGGCCGACTGCATACAGCGTACGGCCCCTTCCATATGGGGGTCGGAGATGTGATAGGCGTCGCCGGTCATGCCGAAGCCGACGAGTTCGGCGTAAATTCTGGCGCCCCGCCGCCGGGCGTGGTCCAATTCTTCCAACACCATAATGCCCGCGCCTTCGGACATCACAAAGCCGTTGCGCCGGATATCGAAGGGACGGGACGCGGCCTGGGGATTGTCATTGTAGCCGGTGGCCAAAGCGCCCATGCGGTAAAAACCGCACACCGTCAAAGGAGTGATGGCGGCTTCGCTGCCCCCGGCAGCCATTAAATCAGCCTCTCCCAGTTGAATGGAGCGCAGCGCCATGCCGATGGCGTGGGAACCGGCGGCGCAGGCGGTGGACAGGGCGATGTTGGGGCCTTTGGCCTTAAAGCTGATGGAGACGTTGCCCGCGGCCAGGTTGGGGATCATCTTGGGGACCAGAAAAGGGGAGACCCGGCGCACCCCGTCGGTCATCATCTTCAACATGGACTCTTCCCAGGATCTGACTCCCCCCATGCCGCTGGCAATGATGACCCCGGCCCGTTCCGGGTCCTCCTCCTCCAGGTCCAGACCGGAGTCCTGGATGGCCTCCAGGCTGGCCGCCAGGGCGAACTGGGTAAAAAGGTCCGTATATTTAATCTGTTTGATATCTTCTTTGGTAAGATCTTTCTTCCGGGCTTGCAGGATCTCTTTGAGGTTGAAATTGCTGACATCTCCCCCGATCAAAGGAAAATCCTCCGGCGCGCCCTTGAGGGTGCTGAGACTTTTCTCATCAAAGGAATCGAGACGCTTGATCCCTGATCTGCCAGCCAATAAATTCTGCCAAACCGTGGGCACATCCAGACCCATAGAGGTGACTATACCCAAACCGGTGACCACCACTCGTCTTAAGCCCATGGTTTTTTTAATGGTCATGCACCAAACCTCCCCCACCAATAATGCCAGACTCTAATGCTTGGTTAATAAATTTAAGGATATCCAACCGGAAGGAATTACTCCCCCCTTTTTAAAAAGGCAGGCGTTTTCTGGTAGGATACCCCATCTCCTTAAATAAGCCAACCAGCGGGACTAACCGTTGGTAATCCATGTAATTTTGCCGGTCTTATCTTTCAGCCGGCGTAAAGTCCGGTCACCGGGTTTAGGAGCCTGGTGAAACCGCCTCTTAAGCCCCGGAGGAAAACCGACCCGACTGAACTGCCTAAACCCCGCCGTCCCCTGGCCCCGGGTGAAATTTTGATCTTTAACATTGTAAGTTACCCATGCTACTATGGCAATACTTATAAAGGCAAGGATTTAACGCAACCCGGAAAACCGCGGCTACCGGGGTTAAGAGATCGGGGTGGGTAAGGCTCCCTGGTCCCTTTAGGCCCTGCCCCAGGGAGGTTAGGGTGGTGTCCGGGCAGGTGGAAACCTATTCCGGCTTTCGGCTGCATGAGCGGCCCCGGCGCTTCGCCTGGCAGGAAGAGTGGCTGGAGGTGCGCCGCCTCCTGGATCGCTGGCAGGAGCCGGGGGCCCTCCACTTTAAAGTGGAGGCCAGCGACGGGCGGGTCTACCGACTGAGCTATGATCAGTCCTCTGAGAACTGGGAGGTCCGGCTCTGGTCCGGAAAGAAGCCTCAGTAACCTCTAGAAAAAAATCGTTTTACTTTTGTGAAAAATTTGCGATAAAATTGGGCCGGTTGGGGGAGCCACGCCTTTTTTCTCCAAACTTTCCCTTAAACTCCTAAGACATTGGCGGTGAGGATAAAAAATGAAATGCCGGGTTAATCCTAAATATATGGAAAAATTATACTCTTTTTATTCTCCCTTCTATGATTTTGTCTTTGGCCAATTGTTGGGACCGGGCCGCCGTCGCGCTTTCCGTTATCTTAATTCCCGCCCGCACCAGAAAGTCTTGGAGATCGGGGTGGGGCCGGGTTCCACCCTGGAGTTTTACCCTCCCCAGACCCGGTTCACCGGCATTGATATATCCTCTTCCATGATCGACCGGGCCCGGGAAAAGGCGGATCGCATTAACGGCGGCAGCCAATTTGACTTTTATGTGATGGACGCCGCCCGGCTCAATTTCCCCGACGACCACTTCGATGCGGTGATGGCGGCTTATGTCATCACCACCGTGCAGGACCCCCACCAGGTGTGCCGGGAAATTCTTCGGGTAGTGAAGCCGGGGGGGCAGATTATCGTGGTCAACCACACCCGTTCCCAAAACGGCAGTCTCTGGGGGAAGATCGAAGACCTGCTGGCGCCGGTCTGTATCCGTATCGGTTTCACCACCGACCTGGACGTGATTCGCGTTATGGAGGAGACCGGCATTACGGTGCATAAAGCAGTGAGGTGTAATTTGTTGAATACCGGCCGGATCATCTTGGGTACCAAGATGTAAGGGGGTTCACCATCAGACGGCCATTCCCGGCTCGGTCCCCGGTTGCCGGAGTCTTTTGCCCCAAGTTCCACCTGCCTTTAAGGCTTGCGCCCCGGTTACCTTTGCCAACCTCCTGTCAGCATGCAGATCCCCTCGGTAACCCCTCCTTCCCCCGAAGGCCGGGGGACCAGGATCACCTTAGCCGGTCAGCCCCAGGCGCCAGGAGAAAGTAAAATGAAAGTAGAGAAAAATTCCTTTGTCACCATAGACTATCTTATCAGCCGGGAAGGCAGAGATCTCTATCCCCAAGACGGCCAGCCGGCAGTGATCTCCTTCTGTCTGGGCTGGGGGGTGATGCCCCCGGACCTGGAGGAAGCCATGCTGGGCATGGCGGAGAAAGACCATAAGAGCGTCCATTTGACCCCGGAGCAGGCTTATGGGGAGATCGACCGGAATTTGATCGTGGAAGTGCCCCGGACCGATTTTGACCCGCAAATGGAGTTGCGGCCGGGATTGGTCTATGAGACCATGGACGAAGAGAATCACCCCATTCATTTTATTATCCGAGAGGTGCACCCCGAAAAAGTGACCATAGATTTCAACCACCCCCTGGCGGGCCTGGAACTGGACATTGCCTTTACCATCCGGCAGGTGCGTGAGGCTACCCCGGAAGATCTCCAGCATTACCACGGGTGTTCTCATTGCCATGATAAATCGCACCACCATTGAGGTTTGGGGATAATTGTCCATGACCTTCCCCTGGGTGCGGCAATATGACCCGGGCGTGCCTTTAGATATTGAGCCGGCCGAGACCTCGCTGTCCTGGCTGCTGATCCGGGCGGCGGCCCGGTCACCCCAATCGCCGGCTTTAGCCTTTGCCGGTCAGACCATAACCTATCAGCGCCTCGGGGATCAGGCGGCCCGCCTGGCCCAGGCCTTGAAGACCCTGGGTTTCTCTCCGGGAGAGCGCCTGGCCATTCTCCTCCCCAACTGCCCCCAACTGGTGATGGCCTACTACGCCGCTCTGCATCTGGGCGGGGTGGTGGTCCTGAATAACCCCCTGTTAAGCCCCCCAGAGATCGCTTATCAACTTAAAGACTCCGGTTGCCGATATTTACTAATGTTGGACCACCTCTGGCCCAAGGTGGAGCCGGTGTTAAGGGAACTCGACCTGGCCCATCTCCTGGTCACCGGCCTGGGGGATTATCTGCCCTGGCCCCTGAAATGGCTCTATGCTCTTAAGGCCCGGTGGCAGGGAGGAGCCGGCGGCTTCCGCCCCGGCTCGGGCCGCCATAAGTGGCGGGACCTGCTCCGCTCCCCGGCCCTGACGGACCCGCCCCAGGGCGGCCTGGAGGACCCGGCGGTCCTGCAATACACCGGGGGCACCACCGGTACCCCCAAGGCCGCGGTCTTGACCCACGGGAACCTGTTGGCCAACGTGGCCCAAATCAGCGCCTGGCTCCCCCGGGTGCGCTATGGGGAAGAACGCCTGGTGGGGCTGATTCCCTTCTTTCATGCCTTTGGCCTCACCGCCTGCCTGAACTGGCCGGTGTCCCAGGGGGCCATGATTATTGTCCTGCCCCGCTTTGAGATTAAGGGGTTCCTGGACATGTTGAAAAAATACCGGCCCACCATGCTGCCGGGGGTCCCCACCCTGTTTGTGGCCTTGATTAACCACCCGGACCTGGCCCGGTATGATCTGTCCTCCCTGTGGGCCTGTATCAGCGGCTCCGCGCCCCTGCCCCAGGAGGTGCGGGACCGGTTTGAGGCGATCACCGGCTGCCGCATTTTAGAGGGCTACGGCCTGACGGAGACCAGCCCGGTGACCCATATCAACCCCCTCCTGGGGGAGCGGCCTCCGGGGAGCATGGGCCTGCCTTTGCCCGGCACCGAGGCCAGGGTGGTGGACGCGGAAAGCGGCGAGCGGGAATTGCCCGTAGGCGAAGTGGGGGAGCTGGTCTTGCGGGGGCCCCAGATCATGGCGGGCTACTTGAACCGGCCCCAGGAGACGGCCCTGGTGCTCCGGGACGGCTGGCTCTATACCGGCGACCTGGCCCGGATGGACGAAAAAGGTTATTTTTATATCATTGATCGGAAAAAGGACTTGATCATCAATGGGGGCTATAAAGTCTATCCCCGGGAGGTGGAAGAGATTCTCTACCAGCATCCCCGGGTGAAGGAGGCCGTGGTTTTGGGGGTGCCGGACGCCTATCGGGGGGAGGTGGTCAAGGTGGTGATTGTCCCCCAGGACGGAGCGCCGTTGACGGTCGAAGATATCAGCCAATATTTGACCCCCCGCCTGGCTGCCTATAAGTTGCCCAAAATCATCGAATTCCGGGGGGCGCTGCCCAAGAGCCAGGTAGGCAAAGTCCTGCGCCGGGTGTTGCGGGAGGAGGCCGCGCCTCCAGCCGCGGCCCACGCTGAGGGGGCTGAGCCCCGGTCATGACCGTAAAACGCACCCTGCGCTATTTTTGGCTTAAATTCCGGCGGCTCCAGGGCAGCCCCCAAAAACTGGCCTGGGGCATGTTTTTGGGGGTGTTCATCGGCATGACCCCCACCATACCCTTGCATTCCATCCTGGCTTTAACCCTGGCCCCCCTGTTGCGCATCTCCCCGGTGACCGCCTATCTGGGCATCTGGGTAAGCAATCCCGTTACCATGGTGCCCCTTTATGTGATCGCCTATGAAGTGGGGCGGCGGATACTCTTCCGGGGGGAACATATCCGGTTCCCTGAGACCCTGGACCTGCACAATATCCTGGATTTTGTCTGGCGGGGGGGCCTGGCCTTGCAGGTGGGCGGGCTGATTATTGCCCTGCCGGCGGCCATCATCGCTTATTTTCTGACTCTTTGGGTCGTCCAGCGCTATGAGCGGCGGCGCCAGGCGCATAAGGTTGCCAGTGCCCAGCCTTTCTCCCAAGACCATCCTACGGCGTCTCGGCCTGAGGCCTAAGAAATCCTGGGGCCAGCACTTCCTCTTGCACCCCCATCAGGCCCGGCGCCTGGCGGAGGCCCTGGAGCTGGGCCCCGGGGCCGTGGTGGTGGAGATCGGCGGCGGCTTGGGCGCGCTGACGGTCTTTTTGGCCAAGCAGGCCCACAGGCTGGTAGTCCTGGAGCGTGACCCGGCTTTGGCCGAATTTCTCCGGGCCGAGCTAGTGCCCCACCACCCCTGCCTGGAGATCGTCTGCCAGGATGTGCTTACCTTCGATTTTCTGAAATTAAGGCAAGACGCGGGGCGCGTCCTGGAGGTGGCCGGGAATCTACCCTACCAGATCACCAGCCCCCTTTTGTTCAAACTGATCCAGGAGAAGGCGGCTATCAGCCGGGCGGTGCTGATGATGCAGCAGGAAGTGGGGGACCGCCTCCTGGCCGGGCCGGGCACCAAGGATTACGGCATTGTCACGGTTTTGCTCCAGTATCATTTTCAGCTTACCCGGCTCTTTTCCTTAAGCCCGGCCAATTTCTATCCGCCCCCCCAGGTGGCCTCTGTGGTCCTGCGCCTGGTGACCCGGCAAGACGGTCCCCAGGCCCAAGATGAGGCCCTGCTGAGCCGGGTGGTCAAGGCCGCGTTTGCGAAGCGGCGTAAGACCCTGCAAAATACCCTGGTGGCCCAGTCCGCCGCGTTCGGCTTGCCTCCGGAAGAGATCCGGGCCGCCTTGACGGCCCTGAACATCGACCCGGGCCGACGGGGCGAAACCTTGAGCGTCCCCCAATTCGTGGCCCTTAGTAACCGGTTGGCGGAGAAGCGGAGAGAGAGGGTCGGGGGAATTAGTAATCAGTAATCAGTATTCAGTAATCAGTATGTTAAGCAGCATGCAGGTTTGATGCCTGTGGTTTTTACTGATCACTGATCACTGACTACTGGTCACTAATTATTAATCAGCCCTCTCCCCCAAAACAACTATGCCTAAACCTCATCACGAACCACGCACATATCGCACCCGGATGTTTCGCCCGGGTTTGGTGAGTTTTCGGGTGGAGGTCAAGGAGACGGATCTGTTGATCCTGGCGGTCCGGGATTTTACCCAGGAAGTGCGCAATCTGGTGGTGCAGGAGAGGCAGCAGTTGGAGGCCTATATTGCCCGCCACCCGGAGTTTTTAACCACCCTGGAACCCTGGCCCGAGGACCCCTATGCCCCTCAGGTGGTGCGGGAGATGATTGCCGGGGCGGCCAGGGTAGGCGTTGGGCCTATGGCCGCGGTGGCCGGGGCCCTGGCGGAGCGGGTTGGCCGGGCCTTGACTCCCTTTAGCGAGGAAGTCATAGTGGAGAACGGCGGAGATATTTTTCTAAAAGTGCAGCAGCCCGCCACGGTGTCCCTGTTTGCCGGCAAGTCTCCCTTGAGCCATAAGGTGGGCCTGAAGATTGACCCGGCTTTGAGTCCCCTGGGGGTGTGCACCTCTTCCGGCACGGTGGGCCATTCCTTGAGCCTGGGCCGGGCCGACGCCGCCTGTGTGGTGGCCCACTCTACCGCGCTGGCGGACGCGGCCGCCACCGCGCTGGGCAACCGGGTGGCGGACGCCCCGGCCATCGCCCCGGCCCTGGAATGGCTCGCCACGGTGGCAGACATTCTGGGGGCGGTGGTGATCGCCGGGGACAAATTGGGGGCCTGGGGGCAGGTGGAGCTGCTGCCGTTATAAAGACAAAGGGGATAATCACACCGTTTCCCTACCAGAAGATGGTTAACCGGGAAGAATCTATTAAAGAAAGTCATTCATGAGTTTCAGAGCCTTCGTGGACCTCTTCCTCACTTATGCCGGCTTTTTTCTGATCCTCATCCTCTTTTCCGAGGATTTCCGCCGGTTATGTCAATGGCTGAAGGGCAGACTGGAGGAGCGTCCGGCTTTGAAAATTCTGGCCTATCCCCTGGCCGCGGGGTTACTGCTCATCGCCGCCGGTTTGATCGCCACTTCTCTGTTGAGGTTGTTTTTCGGCCTGAGATTTTCCTATGACTGAAATAAGCTTTCCGTAAGAATTGATTAAGAAGACCAGGAGGTTTTGCCATCCAACCCCTCAGCTTATCCCCCATCGGTCGGGTGTTCCACCGGGATGACCGGGTCTTTCTGGAGATCTTCCCGGAATTCGCCCCGGCCCTGGACGGACTCCAGGACTTTTCCCATGTCTGGGTGTTCTATTGGTTCCATGAGCATGACAACCCGGAAGACCGGGGCATCCTGAAAGTCCATCCCCGGCGGGACCCGGCCAATCCCTTGACCGGGGTGTTCGCCACCCGGGCCCCGGTGCGCCCCAATCTTATCGGCCTGTGCGCCTGCCGCCTGGTGCAGGTGAGCGGCACCCGGGTGGAGGTGGAGGGGTTGGACGCCCGCCCGGATTCCCCGGTGTTGGACCTGAAACCCTATCTGCCCCAGGGAGACGCCTATCCCCAGGCCCGGGTGGCCCACTGGGTCCGGTGCCGGTCTGAGGGACCGGGGCCGAAAGACTAGTTTGGCGGGCCGTGCCCGCCCTACATAAATTTGCCCAACCCAATGTCCCAGAGGGGATAGCTGTGTTCCTCCGGAAGGTAATGGCGCAACCATCCACAGCTAGAACGAAGGCAGTGCCGGAGAAGTCGTTGTCAAAGGCCCAGGGGTGGTGGTATGATGGGGCCGGCGGCGGATTAAGGAATTAACCCGTTGTCCCTGGCAAATGCAACCAACTTATCCGGTAACATTTGGAAAATATTAATTTATTTAACCGAAAACTGAAAACCGAAAACCGGTATTAAACCCATGGAAGAGGGCTTCACCCCCAGGGAAAAGCTGGCCGGCTTTTTTCTCCTGCTGGTCGTCCTGGTGACCACGGTGACCATGCTGGTGATCGCCCAGGGCAAGGGCTGGTTTTTGTCCCAAAAGACCTATCTCATCAAATTTAAGCAGGGGTACAACCTGCGCCAGGGGTCCCTGGTGAAGATGTTCAACACCGAGATCGGCAAAGTCACCAAGATGCGCATCAGTCGCGTCATGGATGAAAATCAGGTGGAAATCACCATCAAGGTCCTGGCGGAATATGCTGACCTGATCCGCCAGGATTCGGTGGCCGAAGTGGTGAGTCCCACCCTGATCGGCAGCGAATACGTGGAGATCAGCCCCGGCTCCTCAGGCTATCCCCCCATCGAGCCGTACGGCACCATTCCTTCCCAGGCGCGCCGGACTTTGTCGGAATCTCTGGAAAGCTTTTTCAATGAAGAGAATATTCAGCGGGCCCAGACCATCCTCAGTAATCTGGCGGAGTTGAGCGAACGCCTGAAGCAACATGAAAAGACTTTGTTAAGCGCGCTGAAGAATTTTGACGAGGTGATGGTTTCCCTCCTGAAGGCCCAGGGGACCCTGGGGGAACTGCTCATGCGCCGGGACTTCTATGCCCGCCTGAACCAGAGCCTGACCCAGGTGGATAAGGTCTTGGCAGAAGCGAAAAAGATCGCTGGCAATATGGAACCGGCCAGCAAGAATTTGCAGTCCCTGACCCAGACCCTGGACCAGGAAAAGCAGACCATCAAAGAAATTCTGGCAAATATCAAGGAAGGCACCGAGGAATTGCCGCCCTTGATGGAATCGGCCACCAGCGCCGCCCAGGGCGGCAAAGAGGTGGTGGAAGCCATCAAGGCCAA
This sequence comes from Thermodesulfobacteriota bacterium, assembly GCA_040756315.1. Lineage (GTDB taxonomy): Bacteria > Desulfobacterota > Desulfobaccia > Desulfobaccales > 0-14-0-80-60-11 > JBFLZI01. The sequence goes on from JBFLZI010000024.1 coordinate 11,284, forward strand.
CCCGTTGATCCGGATGACCCTGCCCAAAGGGCAGAAGAGCTCGCCCATCCATGTGGAACCCCGGCATCTCCCTTAGGCTCTGGCTGCCACTCGGCCTGGCCCTTCTGCTCCTCTGGGGGTGCGGCGCGCATCGGGACCCCTACGGCCAGCAGATCAAGCGGGTGGAGGGCCTCTCCCAGCAGGGGGAGAACTGGTTCTCCCAGGGCAATTACCCCCGGGCCCACCGGGACTTTGCCCGGGCTTTGGAGCTGAGCCGGGCCATTGACTATCCCACCGGGGTGGCCCAACAACTCAACAACCTGGCGGCGGTGGCCCTGGAGAAAGGGGAGTTGGAGGAGGCCCGGAAACTCTTTACCCAGGCCTGGGAGATCAACGTCAGCCAGCGGCATTGGAGGGAGGCCAGCACCAATCAGGCCAACCTGGCCACCGTGGCCCAAAAGGCCGGGGAGACGGGGCTGGCGGAAGAACACCTTAGGGCCGCGGAGGAAGCGGCCCGGAGGTCCGAATCCCGACCGGCCTTAGGCCGGGTCTATATCCGTTGGGCCGGTTTTTCTCTGGACCAGCAGCGCCTGCCCCAGGCCCGGCGGTATTTGGAGGAGGCCCGCTCCCTGGCCCGGACCCCGGACCTGAAAGGGGCTCTGGAGCATCAATGGGGCCGGTTGTCCCTGGCCCAAGGGGACACCGGCACGGCCGTGAAACATTTCACCCAGGCCCTGAAATTCGACCGGGATGTCCTGGACCGGGCCGCCATGGCCGCGGATCTGTTTTACCTGGGAGAGACCTACCGGCTTAGAAGCGACTGGTCCCAGGCCTTCTCCTACTTTGAGAGGGCCTTTGACGTTTACGCGGCCTTGGGGAGAAAGCCCCCCCTGGCCGACTGCCGGAAACGCCTGGAGGAGGCCAACACCCAGGGCCGCCTGGGCCATTCTTTGAAAAGATTTGAGGGGGGGGCCGGGGAAAAATAGGGCGAAAAGGGGAAAAGGGAAAAAGACGAAAAGGAAAGGGAATAACTTAATGAACCTAAAATCCTTTTCGCCCTTTCGCCTTTTCGCCTTTTCCCCCCTTCTCTCAATGCCCTTAGCCCCCTCCCCCACCTAGCTCTTCTAAAACCAGGGGAAAAAATCCACCAGGGGGCGGCTCCGGGCTTCCAGGAGGCGGCCTGCCGTTAAACGTCCGGACCTTAGTCTGAGGAGGCGGTGGGCCAGGGAATGGAAGGCTCCCAGAGAGCGGCCCATGAGGATGACCGCGCTGCGCCGCTTGGCCAGGTAGTCGTTCAGCAAGGCGATGATCATCTCCTGAGTGCTCATGGTCCGCTGGCTTTCCTCCAGGATGGCCAGGATCAGTTCCGGGCCTTTAAACAACTCCCGTGCCCAAAGGGCGCGAAAATAGAGGTGGGGGGGAAGCTGGGCCGGAGGGAGGGATAAATAAGGCCCCAAGGCCAGTCGTTCCAACAATGGGGCGTATTCCTGAAGGACCTGGGATTCGCTCTTTCCCTGGTGGTAGCAGGGGCCTAAGGTGAGGTTCTCCTGGAGAGTCAGGCGTTCCAGGAAAATTTGCCGGGGAGAGACATAGGCGATGCGGCGCCTGAGTTCATAGAGTTCCTCCCGGTCCAATTGCGCCGATTCCTGGCCCCAAAGCCACACCTGGCCCTGCACCGGGGCCAGCAAAGTGGCCGCCACCCCCAGCAAGGCCTCGCTCTCTTCCGGGCCTACCCCTTCAATCAAGAGAAACTCGTTCAACCCCACCGCCAGGTCCAGGGGACCCGGCCAAGAGAGGGGAGGAGCGGGTAGGACCACGTCCTTAAAAATCAGACTGTAGCGTAGCATGGCCATAGGGATGATGGTTAGGGGAGGGGGATGATCAGTATTCAGTGATCAGTAATCAGTAAGTTAAGCAGCCAGCAGGTTTGATAGCTGTGGTTCTTACTGATCACTGATCACTGATTACTGTTTACTAATTCCCCCGGCCCTCCCCCTCTATCTTTTTCTTACAGATAATAAGCCGTAGTGATAATGATATCCAGGGAGCCGCACAGGACCAGGCTGGTCAGGGACGCGGACGCGGCGCCTTGGGCCACTTCATCCAGGTTGTCTCGGGCCTGAAAGCCGTAATAGATGGAGACCGTGGCGATGAACAGGCCGAAGAGCGCGGTCTTGGCCAGGCCGATGGCCAGGTCGATCCATTGCAAGGCATTGACCAGGGACAGCCAGAATTTGGCCCAGAAGACTTCGGCAAAGATTTGGGCAAAGATAAATCCCCCCATCACCGCGGTGATCATTAACAGGATGTAGAGGCCCATCAGACCCAGGGTCAGGCCCCAGAGGCGGGAGACGCCCAGATAGCGGTAAGGGTCGATGCCCATCATCCTCAGGGTGTCCATCTGGTGGGTCACCGACATGGTGCCGATCTCCACGGTGATGGCCGCGCCGGAATGGAGCAGGACGAAGAACGCAGCCCAAACCGGCCCCAACTCCCGGACCACGATGGTCACCAGGAGCCAGCCGACGAATTCTTCCCCCTGAATCTTCACCAGTTGCTGGGTGGCGTGGACGATTACTATCAGGCCCAACATCAGGGCCGAGAAGATCAGCACATGGGCGCCCTTAATGGCGGTGATATAGACGTATTGGGCGGTTTGCCGCCAAACCAGCCGGAAGCCGGTGAGGGTGGAGAAGGTATTCACCAGCAGGCGATAAAACAGGGCGCAGATGCACAAAAACTGGCTGACATACCCCAGAGTGGCGTTCCAGAACCGCCCCGTGAACCGGCCCAGGGCTCTTTTACTCTTAAATAAAAGGCTGGCGGCTAGCATGAGACTCCGTGATCGTGGGCAATTCCAGGGAAAGCACCATCCCCCCCGACTCTCCGGGGTGTATCTTCAGGCGGCCCTGATGCCGGGAGGCGATGGCCGCGGCCAAGGCCGGACCCAGATCGGTTGGGACCCTGCCCGGGTCTTGAAAGGGGTGCAACAATTGCCGGCAGTCTTCCGGGGAAGGGCCGGGGCCGGAGATGCGGATGACTAGTTCCACGGCGGCGTCGGCCAAAATCTTGGTTTGCAGGGACAACTCTCCCTCCGGGGGCAGTTGCTCCACGGCAAAGTTCAACAGCAGGAACAGGGCTTGCTTGAGTTCGCTGGGCGAGCCCCAGACCGGGGGCAGGTCCTGAAGCTCCTGGGACAGGCGCACCTGGGGCGGCAACCCCCAGGTCAGCAAGCGCCAGGCGCTCTCCAATACCGGGGTTAGAATCACCTCCTGCCATTCCCCCGGCGGGGCGGGGCGGAAGGACTGCAAGTCCTTTAACGCGCGGTTAAGTTCCTCCACCAGGGCCGCTACCTCCTGGGGGTTTTCCCGGGCGCGGCCCGCCGTGATTTGGGCCTGAAATAAAGGGAGGACCCGGGCGGCCACCCGGCCCCAGACCGCCTGACCCGCCAATTCCAGTAATTTCTGTCCGATTTGCGGAATGGCGCTCCCCAAGCGCCACAAGACCTGCCTTACCGTGGCCACTTCCGCCTGCCCCTTAGGGTCCACCCGTTTCAGGTTTTCCAGCCACAGGTCAAAGTCCTGGGGACTGGCCTCTTTAAGGGCCGCGGCGGTGTCGCTCAGGTTCTGGAGAGGCTCGGTGAGACTGCGCACCCAGAGATAGAGCAGGGACAGGGCCAAGAGGCCGGAGATGGTTAGGCTCAAGACGATTTCCAGCCAGATGGCCCGGCGGAGCTGGTCCTGTTCCTGGCTTTGCAGGAAAAGCAACCGGCGCATCCCTTCGGTGGAGATGCCGATTTTGGCCACCCCCCAATAGATGGCCCCCAGGTCCGGGAGAAGCACGTGCACCGGCATATAGCGGAGGAGCATCTCCCCTTCTTTTTTGGGGCCGCGGTTCACCGACTCCAGGAGGTTTTTGTCCACCCATTGCTGCTGGTTAACAATATTGATAAGTTCATTTTCCTGGCCGGAAAATTTTTTCAGCAATTTCTGGGGCCCGTCCATGGGCTTCAGTTCCGGGGCGTCCCGGCGGTAAAAGAGGTAGGTCACGTGCCGGTCCTGGGGGTCCGCCGCCGCCTGGATCAGTTCGATGCCCTCAATGATGGAGTTGAAGGTGACCTTTTCCCACAAGAGATTTTTGATGGTCTGGTCCACCTCCCGCTCCGACCCGGGGCTTACCCGCAACAATTCTTTCAGCCGGGAGAATTCCAGGACCATCAACCGGGTAATGGTGGTGGCCTCCATCTCTTTCTCTTCTTCCATGGAGCGCATGCTGCGATCCAGGAGGCCGTCCAGAGTAATATTGAGGAGGGGAAAGAACAGGAGGATAACGCAGACGCACAAGAGAAAAGTGGCCCCGGCCAGGACCAGCAGCCGGCCCCTAAGGGAATACTTGATGAAGGGCAATTCCATGGGCGTCTTATTCCGTAGTGTCGGTTTCTTGCAGTTCCTTGAGCGCGGCCTGGGTGGCGGCCCCGGGGGGCTGGCGCGCGTACAAGGCTTCCTGGAGGTATCTCTCCAGCACGTTGTTAATCCGGCGACTGAAAGGCCGGGGCTGCAAAACCATGTCCGGGGAGGCAAAGGTCTCCTGATAGACCTGTAAGACTTCCGGGTTAGTCACTTTTTTCAAGGCTTCCTTGAGGGCCGGCACCTGCCCTAAGGTCTCCGCGGCCAGAATTTGGGAGGGCTCATCCGTCACCAGGTTGATAAACTTCTTGGCATTGTCGATGACCCGGGGGCTGATGACGGCGAAACGGTTGACCCCCCAGCCGAAGGAGCCGATGTTGGAGTAGCGCTGCTTCTGGCCGCGCCGGCAGGGGATGGGGGCCACCCCTACCTGTGTGATCCGGGTAAGCCCAGCCGGAGTCTTGCCTTCGCCCTTTTGGATCATCCCCTTTAAATCCTGGAGGCGGGTGTTCCAGTTGATCATGAACAGGGCTTCGCCCCGGTAGAAGGCCTTTCTCAGGGCGGTGGGCTCCTCAAACCGGGGCAGCTCCTTGGGGCCCGGAATGATAGACCCTTGCATACTTACGACCTCGGTTAAGGCCCCCACCCAGGCGGAGAGGTTCTTATCCTGGGAGAGGGCCAGACGGCCTTCGCCATCCAGGACCTGGCCGCCGAAGCCCCAAAAGATGGGATAAAAATCGTTGATAAAGTTGGTGGGGTGAACCAGCAGACCGTATTTCAGGGATTTTTCCTGGGGCAGGACCTTGCGGCAGATGGTCTTAAGTTCCTCCCAGGTCCGGGGCGGGGCCAGTTGATGGCGCTCAAGCAGGTCCCGGCGATAAAACAGGATGTTGCCCTTAATGGAGGTGGGCACGGCCATCAATTCCTTCCGGGGCCGGCCGATAATCCGGGTCAGGGATAAGGAGAAGGCCTCGGCCACGGCGGGCACCAACTCCTCCCGGGCAAAGACCCCGGTGCGCTCCAATTCGTAAAGCCAGCCGGCCAGGCCGTAACGCTGCACCCAGGGGGCGTCCAGGATCAACACGGTGGGAATCCGGCTCTCGGTGGACAGTCCCAGGACAAAGGGTTCCAGGGGCAACAGCGACTGGGGCACAAACACCCCTTTGAAATACCGGTCAAATTCCAGATAAACGGGCCGCTGGGACTTCTTGGCCAAGCGGTCGATCAATTCCCGGGTCTGGGCGTCGAAGGTATAGGTGATAGTGTCCCGGGGCGGGGGTTCACTGCCCCCGCAGCCGGACAGGCAAAGGCAAAGAGCTAAAGCCAAGAGACTAGTGAAGGCCATTTGCTTTTTCAAGGGCGGCGCACCATAAGCGGAACATCTGAGAGAACTCTGAAAAATACCAGAACTCGCCAGAATGTTCCTTAAGTCACCTCCCCTTGATGGGGGAGGGGGAGAAAAACATCAGGCTTCCTGCGCTAGAAACCATTTTTTTAGAGGCATCATCTAAATATTAATCATCTTTTAACCGAAAACCGAAAAAGCCCTTACCTGATGTCATCGTACGCCTTCAGGCCGGCCAGCACGTGACAAGGGCGGGAAAGCGAAGCGCATCCCGCCTTTAGTATTAGCCATCTATAGACTTCTAACGATTAACATTTTCTGTCTAGACGAACAAATTGCGGTAAGTGGGGTCAAACCCAAATTGCCGAAGGCGGGATGCGCTTCGCTTTCCCGCCCTACATCTACTTTAATAACCGAAAACTGAAAACCGAAAACAATAAAAACCCTTACCTGGGGTCATCGTAAGCCTTAAGGCCGGCTGCGCCATGAACCGGGAGATTGGCCGGGCCGGTCTGCCGGGCCAGCATCGCCGCCAGGGCCGGCCGGTATTTCTCCTGTTTCAAAGGCAGCAAGAGGAGCAGGCAACATAGAAAGCCCACTCCTTCCAGGAGAAAGACCCAGCCATAAGCCCGGGGCAGGTCCCCGAGAATCTGGAACAGGAAGTCCTTAAGAAACCCGCCCAACATCTCCCCCCCCGCCAGGGCCAGGCCGCTCACCAGATTCCACAGGCCCATGAAGACGCCGCTTAAGGCCGGATGGGCCAGGCGCATGGTGAGGTGGGAAAGGCCCACGTTATACAGGCCCCGGGTCAGCCCCAGGAGCCAGAGGGCATAGATGCCCCATACCGGGCTGGCCTTAAAGGCAGTCCAACTGAGCAGGATGAAAGCCAGGCCGCCGCCCACCAGGCTCAGGGCCAAGACGGCCTTTTCCCCCAGGCGGCTTTGCCGGCCCAGCCAGAATTGCATGCCCACCATGCCCAGGAGGACCCCGTAAGTGGTGTAAACCCCGAATTTACTGGTCTGGCCCACCGGCAAGGACAAGACCTGGCCGCCGAACGGGGTCAGGATAAAGGTCTGAATGGCCAGAAAAAAAATGGTGGACGCTAGAAATAAGAAAAAGGTCAGGGTCTGGCCATTACTTCCCAAAAATTTCAGGGTGGGCCACAGCTGTAAATGCCTTTCTCTGGGCAGATGATTGACCCCCCCCTTGGGCTCCACTCCCCAGGCCCCCCAGACGGTGATGGCCAACACCATCACAGTGACCAGTCCGAACATCCGGGCCAGTGCCGGGGAATTATTCTCGGGAAAGAGGAGGCTGATCAGGATCGACCCGGCAATAAAGCCCACCAGGGTCATGATCCAGACCAGGGTCAAAGCCGACCCCCTTTCCGGCTCCGGGAAGCGGTCCACCAGGAGGGCGTTGATCGCGGTGGCGGAAACCGTGGTGCCGATGCCGAATAAAGAGAAGAGAAGAACCCCCTCATACAGGAGCCAGCGGTTTTCCGGCGCGGCCCCCAAGGCCTCGGCCCACCCCGGGAAAAAGGGCATGACCGCCAGGCTCAACAGCATGCCTCCCCAGATATAAGGGGCCCGATAACGACTCCACAAGGGATAAGCGTCGGAGAGGTAGCCGGTGGCCAAACCCACCGGGGTCATAACGTGCTGAAAGGCGAAACTGAAAGTGACCAAGGCAGTGGGCACCAGGAGGTCCACCACCAACACCCGGTTTAGGACGTTCACCAACAAAACCACCAGAAAAGAGGTGGCAAAGCGCACCATGCCTAACTTCAACACTAACGGGTTAATAATCATGGCCTAACTGAGAATAAATTGGGTTGCCCGAAAAGTAAAGAGAGTTGAAGGGAGATGATTGAGGGGAGGGCCGGGAGAATTAGTAATCAGTGATCAGTAATCAGTAATCAGAAAACTAAGCATTAAGCAGGTTTGATACCTGTGGTTTTTATTGATCACTGATTACTGATTACTGATCACTGATCAGCACCCACCAACCTTACCCCAACGCCCGATACAGGTTCAGGTAGTTGGTCACCATGTGCTCCAGGGAGAAGTGTTGTTCCACGTGTCGGCGGCAGAGCTCTGGGTTTAACTCTTTCAGATAGGAGAGGCTTTCCCGCAGTTGGTCATAGGTGTGCACCACCAGGCCGGTTTCGCCGTGGCGCACCACTTCCGGGACCGCACCCCGGTCGTAGGCCAGGACCGGGGTGCCGCAGGCCATGGCCTCCAACATCACCAGGCCGAAGGCCTCGTCCACTTCCAGGGGCAGCACCAGGGCCTTGGCCCGGCCCAACAGGTCCACCTTCCGGGGGAAATCCGCCGGGCCCAGATAGATAATGGTATCCTGGTTCAGGTGGGGCCGGATGGCTTGGTCGAAATAGTCCTGGTCCGGCCCCCACACCGGCCCGGCGATGAGAAGCTTTTCTCCTTGCTCTTGGGCCAGCCGGATGGCCGTATGCAGGCCCTTGTCGGCATAGATGCGCCCTAAAAACAGGAGAAAGCCCTCTTTGGCGGCTTTGAAGGGATAGGCCGCCAAGTCCAGGCCGTGGGGAATCAGGTGCAGGTGAGGGTGCCCGGCCAATTGCCGGTATTGGAAGTTGCTCAGGGCCACCACCTGCACCTGGGGGAAACTTAAAAGATACCGGCATTTTATCGGGGTCAGGGGGGTGTGCAGGGTGATCACCAGGGGCGTCCCGGAGAAGCCCAGATTCCAGAACCCCGCGGCATTTTCCAGGTGGGAGTGAATAATCCGGACAGGATCGCTTTTCAGGTGGGCGAAGGCGTAAGACAGGTGCAGATTCTCGGAGAATTTCTCCGGGGGCCAGAGAGCCTCCGGAAAAGGTCCGAAACAGGGGACCGGCAGGGTGGAGTCCCGGGCGGCGAAGAGGACCACCGCCACTCCCCGATTGATAAGACCCCGGCACAGGTCGGCCACCATCAGTTCGGTGCCCCCGTAAGTTACGGGGGGGATGGGAATCCAGGGGGTGGCGATCTGGGCTACCCGCATCAGAGGCCCGCCTTGCCCAAGGCCGCCCGGATCTCCACACACGTCCTCAAGGGGGGCAGAGTCACGTCGGTGATGGGGACCTCCAGCCAGCCGGGGGTCTTGCCGCCGGGGTCCTCTTGGATGGGGAGGCTCAACACCGGCTTCTCCACCGGCGTCCCCTGCCAGGAGAAGATGCCGGCTTTTCTCAAGGTCTCCTCCAGGGTATGGAAGACGTTGCCGGCCATCTGGTCCAGGCCCCGTTTTCTCCGGGTGGAGGTCAGGGGCGCATGCCGGTGGTCCATTTGGCCCACGTAAACCTGGACCAGATGTTCCAGGTCGGCGCTGTCCGGCGCCAGTTTCAAGCGGTCCAGGGCGAAGGCCAGCAAGGTCAAGGTTTCCACGCCATAGCCGCTTTTAAAGGGCAGGGAGGTCCAAAAGTGCAAAGTGCCGGCTATTTCCCCGGAAAGGAGATAGGCCAGTTTCAGGAGGGTCTGCACCCCGGCGTGGGGACACAGGGCCAACAGGGACCGGAGCATGGTGTTGAGGCGCCCTCCCCGGGGCCGCTGATAGACGATCTTCACGGCTTCCACCACGGAGAACCGAAAAAGCGCGCCCACCGCGTCCACCACCCAATGGGGCTGAAAGTAGGCGGGCCGGATATCCGCGTCCAGGAACTGAATCACCGCCCGGGGGTGGGTGACCTTCTCGTTAATAACCAGATGATAGAGCCAGGCCCGCATTACCGCGCCTTTGCCCAGGGGAGTGAATTTCTGGTCCGGGGGGAGCGCCTGGCGGGCCGGAAAAATGCTGACCTCGGGGAAGGCGGCCAAGGCTTGGGGCAGTTGGCCCAACTTTTTGCCGCCAAAGGCGACCCAGACCCGGTCGATGAGCCGGCCCAACAGGGGCCGCAGCTTTTCCAAAAGCCGGGCCAGGTTTTTCCCCTCCCGGGGGCTGGCCACGGGAAAGACCAGGTGCACCGGGAGCTTTTCCAAGGTCTTCAGCGCGATCAGGTCGGCCAGGGCAAAGCTGCCCCCGGGAATCAGCCCCAGGGGGGGCAGCCAGGCCTGACGATCCCATTGATAAGGGTTAATCACCTCGGGAGGGCTGATCATGCCGTGCCCCACACGGCCTGGCGGGCCTGGGCCGCCACCGGGGGGTAGGCCAGCCAGGTTTGCAGGTCTTGCCATTGAGCCGCCAGACCTAAGTAGGCCTGGAAGACATTTTTATCGGACCTGGTGATCCGGTCCAGCAGCAGCAGATTTTCCAGGGTCTGCCGGGCACCCTCCGCGTCCCCGGCGTCCAGATACTCCAGGGACAGAAGGGCATGGCTCCGAAGAGCCAGAGACTCCAGGTTATCATCCAGGAAATTGCCGGGATAGGGTTTCAGCTCCTCCGGGGCCACCCGGGCCAGGCCCGGGGCCGCCTCTTGTTGCCTGAGTTTCACCCGGGTATAGGCGAAGCGTATCAGGTCCTGGCGCAGGCGGAGCCAGGTGGGATGGGGTTTCTTCGGGGGCAGGTGCAGGATGCCCAGGGTATTGTCCAGAAAAAAGGGGATCTGAAACATGCGGGCATTAAGGATATAGTCCGTATCCTCCCCCCGGGTGAGGGCCGGGTCAAAGGGCAGGCGGCGAAAGAGAGGGGCGCTCAGGGCCAGATTGCCTCCGAACCCCAGCGGGGTGGGTTTCAGGCGGGGGCCGGTCAGGATTAGTTCCCGGAAGGCGGCGTTCATCCACTTCAGCTTGGGCCAATACGCGGCCCAGGCCCCGGCCGGCTCCGGCAACAGCACCCCGCCGTCGGCCTGGCGATAAATCCCGGCCAATCCGCAGATGGGGTGCTCCCGGCTTAGCAGGGCAAAATCCTCCTCTATCTTGATCAGAAAATCGCCGTCATCAATCACTTCATCATCATCCAGGCTGACCAATATTTCCGCTTCCCAGATGGTGGCCAGGATCAAGGTGAGGTTGCGCATCTGGGAGTAGCCGGCCGGGGAGAGCCAGGGGAGCCATTCGGTTTTTCCCTGCCGGCGGAAAAAGTCCTGAAGGGCTTGCCGGTGGGAGGCGGCCAACAGGAGCACCGGGTAGGGCAGGGGGGGAGTGGCGATGATTTCCCGGACGCGCCCCTCCACTTCGCCCTCCAGGCCGGAGGCGCTGGCCCCGGCCACCACCGCCACCCGCACTTTTTCGCGGATTAAGGGCGTCAGGCTCTCCAGGGTGCGCCTTAAGGTCCCCGGGGTATCCAGGGGGCTGGGGTGGTCATAGATCACCTCTTCGGCCCCCCGCCCCGCCGGATAGGTCCAATAAGTGGGGATGGCCACCAGGTAATTCGCCATATCAGCAGGCTATCTTCTCAGGTTCCTGGAGTCAAGGGGAATAGCAGCGTCGGCTGGCTGGGGTGATTCGCACGGCTAGAAAAACATAGTTGCCGGGATGAAGGCCAGGGAGTAGGGGCGGGTTTTAAACCCGCTACCTGTCTCGCCCCTACCTCCCCCCCAACCCCCTTTAATTTGGTAGCACGGGCATCTTGCCCGTGCCCGCACAGGCTGGAAGCCTGTGCTACCGATTTTTTAGGTAAGGGGTTGGGGAAGGGGGTTTGGGGTTTTGGGGTGGGTCCCCGGGGCCCAACCCCCCCCGCCCCTCCCCCCCTAAATCATACCCAACCTCAATCCGCCTTGCGCAGAAAAGGCGGGGTGTCCAGGGGGCTTTCTTCGTATTGCAGGTCCGGGTGGACCACGTATCTCTTGCCGGTGACCACCCCCAGGCTGGGACGTTTGTCGCCGGTCCGGGACTCCGCCGCTCGGGGCACTTCCCCGCCTTTACGCAGAATGGTGGGGATCTCCAGGTCTTCGGTGCTCACCTCTTCCACGGGGGTAACCTGCCATATACCCAGGTCGGCTTCGGCCTGGGCCTGTTTGCCGATGCCGGTGGCGATCACCGTAACCCGCATCTCCTCCCCGAGATTATCGTCATAGACCAGCCCCCATTTGAAGTTGGCTTCGTCGTGGGCCTCATCCTGGATCAGGCTACTGACCTCTTTGAGTTCCTCAATGGAGATGTCCTGGCTGGCGGTGATGTTCACCAGGATGCCCCGGGCGCCTTTGATGGAGATATCTTCCAACAGGGGGCTGTTGATGGCCTTTTGGGTGGCCTCCATCGAGCGGTTGTTGCCCCGGGAGATGCCGGTGCCCATCAGGGCCATGCCCCCCTCCCGCATGATGGCCCGGACGTCGTTGAAATCCATGTTGACGAAACCGGGGACCATGATGAGGTCGGAGATGCCCCGGACTGCATAGCCCAGGACTTCGTTGGCCAGGGCAAAGACGTCTTTGATCCGGGAATTTTTGGAACTCAAGCCGAAGAGCCGGTCATTGGGAATGGCGATGATGGTGTCCACCACCTGGCGCAACTCCTCCAGGCCCCCCTCCGCGGCCCGCATCTTCATCTTGCCCTCGAATTCGAAGGGTTTGCTCACCACCGCTACGGTGAGGGCCCCCACTTCCCGGCTAATCTCCGCCACCACCGGCGCGCCGCCGGTGCCGGTGCCGCCGCCCATGCCCGCGGCGATAAAGACCATGTCCGCGCCTTCCAGGACTTTTTTGATGCGGTCGGCTTCCTCCAGGGTGGCCTCCCGGCCCACCTTGGGGTCACCCCCGGCCCCCAGCCCCCGGGTAAGATTGGGGCCCAACTGGATCTTCACCGGGGCCAGACTCCGTTCCAGGGCCTGGGCATCGGTGTTGCTGGCAACGAAATCCACCCCCACCATCTGGGAGGCGATCATGTCGTTGACCGCGTTGCCGCCCGCCCCACCGATGCCGATAACCTTGATTTTGGCGGATAACTCATTGGGCACTAATTGGATTTTCATAGTCCTACCCCCCTTGGTGCGTTACACCACTTCCTTGAACCAATTTTTGAATTTAGACCAGAAGCCGCCTTTGGAGGCCCTGGACCGACCGCCCCGCTGGCGGCTCTGGCTGGCTTGTTGCAGCCGATGCCCATATAAGACCAATCCGACCCCGGTGGCATAGGCGGGATTGTGGATGACATCCGTCAATCCCCCCACGACGATGGGATAGCCTATGCGAGCCGGCAGATTTAAGACCTCCTCAAAGAGTTCCGGCAGCCCCGCTACCAGAGAAGAACCGCCGGTGAGCACGGCCCCCGCCAATGCCGGGATGGTGGGGCCGGCCCGATGGATTTCCTTGGCAATAATGGATAAGAGCTCGGTTATCCTGAGGTCGATGATTCTGGCTAACTCCTCTTTGGGCAAGGTGCGGGACTTCCTGCCGCCGAGACCGGGGATTTCCAGATTTTCCCCGGGATTATCCAGAACATTGAGACAGCCGCCATAGTTTTTTTTCAAATGTTCGGCGCTGTTTAAGGAAGTCTGGAGGCCCACGGCGATATCATTGGTGAGATTGTTGCCCCCCAAAGGAATGATGGCATTATACTTGAGAGAGTTGCCGGAGAAGATGGCCAGGTCCGTGGTGCCGCCGCCGAAGTCCACCAGGGCCACCCCCAAGGCCCGTTCCTCATCGGCGAGGACCGCTTCCGAGGAAGCCAGGCTTTGCAGGGCGATGCTGCTGACTTCCAACCCCGCCCGGTTGGCGCACTTAATGATGTTATTTAAGGCGGTCACCGCGCCGCTGACGATATGCAAGCGGGATTCCAGGCGCACCCCGTGAATCCCCACCGGGTCCTTGATGCCGTCCTGGCCGTCGATGATAAAATCCTGCACCAGGGTATGGATGATTTCCCGGTCGGAGGGGATGGACACCATCAACCGGGCGGACTCGATGACCCGGTCCACGTCCGCGGGGGTTACCTCCCGTTCCTTGATGACCACCACGCCGTGGGTGTTATGGCCCTGGATATGGGCCCCGGCCACGCCGGTAACCACCGAGCGGATTTCGCAACCGCCCATGTTTTCCGCTTCTTCCACGGCTTTGCGGATGGCCTTGACGGTGTTTTCAATATTCACCACCACCCCTTTGCGCAAGCCGCCGGCGGTGGGGGCGGAGCCGATGCCGACAATTTCCACCTGGTTATCCCGCACTTCACCCACCACTGCACAGATTTTGGTGGTGCCGATATCCAGGCCGACAATCAGTTCTTGAGCCACATTGACGTCCTAAGGGTTGAGGTTCCCGTCCTCCAGGCTGAGGAGGACTCGCTGGTTCGAGGCAAGATTGATCCGTCCCACCCGTCTGAGATAACCCTTCTGGGCCAAGATGGGCCAGACCCGTTGAAACTTATCCAGTCTTTCGGAGAAATCCGACAAGCCGATCTCCACTCTCCCCCTTAAGCCGTTGGCATAAAGGGTGAATCCCCGTTCCGTGTCCACGTGCACTTCAGAAATATTCTCCAGATTGAGAGGCGGCGGAGTATTTTTCAGGAGGTCCAGCAACTGGAAGACCTGGGTCAGAATCAGGGGGGGCGACCCTGCCCTGGCTTCGAAGAGCTCCGGTGTCAGTCCGGTGATGATGGGATAATCGTGGGGGTCCCCCGGCGCCAGAGGTTTCAACAGCTTGCCCTGGCGATCCGCATAGTAGAGCTCGCCCAGTTGCACCAGGGCTGCCGGTTCCCGTTCTTGGAGGCGAAGATAGAGGCGGTTGGGCCATTTCCGGGTAACTTCCGCGTGGGCGATCCAGGGATGGGTCAGCAACGCCTGCTCTACCCGGCCAGGCCTGAGAGCCAAGAGGTTGGCTTCGGGACCCAGATTGGCCATTTGCAGTATATCTGCGGGATCTAGTCTTTGTGTACCTTCGATTTTAATATTTCTAATATCTTTAATAGAAAAAAGGTCAGAGGTCAAGAGTTGATAATACAATAATACTAGACCCAGGCAGAGACTCGCTAAACAACTCACCCCCAAGACGCCCCAGATCAGGCTCCGCCAGAATTTTCCTCCCTCCAGTTTTAAGCGCCGGCGATAGCTGTTCCGGGGCCGGCTGCTCCCCAAAACGGTCTTTTTCCGGACCGGTTTTTGAGGCACTAGGCGCGAACGCCGTGACATGATGATACTCCTTGGGGCGAGGCCGGGGCCGGGCCGGCGGCCTGGCCGTCCAGCCGGGCCAAAAGCTCCTCGCCGGTGCGCCAGATGTCTCCCGCCCCCAATGTCAGGACCACGTCTCCGGGTTTCAGGTGGTCCAAGAGCAGATCGGTTAGGGCTGCCTTTTCTTCGGCAAAGTACACCGCCGGATGGCCTGAGGCGGCAATGCCTTCGTAAATTTGCCGTCCGGACAGGCCGGGAATCACCGGCTCCCCGGCGCTATAGATTTCCGTGACCAACACCAGCCCGGCCGCGGCAAAGACCGGAAAGAATTCCGGCAGCAAGGCCCGGGTGCGGGTGTAGCGATGGGGTTGAAAGGCCACCACCAGACGCCGGCCGGGAAAGGCCTGGACCAGGGCCTTGATCGTGGTGTCGATTTCCGTGGGATGGTGGCCGTAATCGTCCAGCACCAAAATCCCCTGGGCCTCGCCTTTGACCTGGCAGCGCCGGTGAATCTGGCCCAACTCTTTAAGCCCCTGCTGCCAGACGGCGAAATCCAGCCCCAGGCCGTGGGCCACGGCGCAGGCGGCCAGGGAGTTGAGGACGTAGTGGGGTCCCGCCAGGGGCAGGCGGATCACCCCCAACTCCCGGCCCCGGTGGTGCAAGTGATACGCACAGCTCAAGCCCTGTACCTGAATCTCCGCTGCGCCGAAGTCGGCGCCGGCCTTGAGGCTGTAAGTCAGGAGTCGCCGGTCCAGTCCCTCAAGCAGGGGGGCCAGGTGGGGGTCGTCTTTCCAGGCCACCACCAGGGCGTCCGCCGGGAGTTCCTTCAGGTATTGGGCGAAGACCTCCTTTATATGGGCCAGGTCCCGGTAAAAGTCCAGGTGTTCCCGGTCAATATTGGTGAGCACGGCGATTTGGGGACGGAGATAGTTAAAGGAGCCGTCGCTCTCATCGGCTTCGGCCACGAAATACTCCCCCCGGCCCAAGACGGCGTTGCTGCCCAGGCTGTCCCAAAGCGCGCCCACCAGCACGGTGGGGTCCAGCCCTCCGGCCTTCAGGACGGCGGCCACCATGGCCGTGGTGGAGGTCTTGCCGTGTGCCCCGGTGACGGCCACCTGAAAGTGGCCTTCCATGAGGCGGGCCAGCATCTCCCCCCGGCGCAGGGTTTCGGTGCCGTTGGCCCGGGCCGCGGCCAACTCCGGGTTGTCCTCCCGGACGGCGGAGGAATAGACCACCACCTGGGCCTCAGCCAGATTTTCCGCTTGGTGTCCCAGATGAAACTTCACCCCTAACCCCTCCAGGCGCTGGGTGATAGGACCTGCGGCCAAATCGGAGCCGCTCACCCGGTGCCCCTGGCGCACCAGGAGTTCCGCCAGGCCGCTCATGCCGATGCCGCCGATGCCGATGAAGTGGTAATGTTTGATTGCTATGACTCCTGATCGAGATAGGTTTTAAACGGTGCGCCGGGCGCACCTTACATGGTTTTTCCCAGCAATTCCAGGCATCCCTGGACGATTTCTTTGGCCGCGTCGGGCCGGGCCAGACGCCGGCTGCCTTCTTCCATGTCGGCCAAAGCCTGGGGGTCGGAGATAAATCTTCTTATCTTGGCGGCCAGGACCTCCCCGGTAAAATCCTTATTAAGGACGACCTCCGCCGCGCCCGCGGCCTCGAAAAACCGGGCGTTATGCTCCTGATGGTTGTTGGCCGCGAAAGGGTAGGGCACCAAAACCGCGGCCCGGCCCACCGCGGCCAGTTCGGCCAGCGAAGAAGCCCCGGCCCGGCAGACCATTAGATGGGACCGGCCCATCCACCCGGCCACCTCCGGGGTAAAGGCCGCCACTGCCGCGGGAAATCCCGCCTGACGGTAACCGGCCTCCACCAAGTCCCGATCCGCCTCCCCGGTCAGATGGAAAAAATGTAGGCGGTCCTTAAAGTCGGCCAGCAAAGGCAGGGCCGCCAGCACTTCCACATTCAGGTGGTGCGCGCCCTGGCTGCCCCCCATGACCAGCACGGTAAAAGGCGTGGCCGGCCTAGTGGGGGTCTCCCGGAAAAATTCCTCCCGGATGGGATTCCCCGTCCACCGGCACCGGTCCCGGGGCAGAGAGTCCTGGGACTCGGGAAAGGATAGAAACACCCGGCCGGCCCAACGGGACAGCCAGCGGTTGGTAACCCCGGGAATGGCATTCTGTTCGTGAATGGCCAGGGGGATGCCTAAATTATGGGCCGCCAGACCCACCGGCCCGGAGGTATGGCCCCCCATGCCTAACACCAGACCGGGCTTCAGGGCTTTGAGATTGGCAATGGCCGCCAGGACCTGACCGGGCAGGCTGAGCCAGGCCCGGACGCGGCCCCACCACCCCTGTCCCTTTAAGGCCCGGCTGGAAACGGCCTGCCAAGCAAAATGATACTGCTCCAAAATTCGGGTGGTAACCGCCTTGGGAGTGGTCAGAAAGGTGACCTGGGCGCCCAACCGGGACCGGAATTCCTGGGCCACGGCAATGCCGGGAAAGAGATGGCCCCCGGTGCCGCCGCTGGCGATTACTACCTTAAGTTCCATATAAATTCCCTTGGTTTGGGGGAGGGGGCTAAGGGTCACAGACCCTTACCCTTTCCCCCAAACCCCCACCCCCAATCCCTTAAAGGGGGTTGGGA
>JBFLZI010000025.1:0-27440 GCA_040756315.1 Thermodesulfobacteriota bacterium
GGGGGGAGGGCGGGGGAACCACTGCTCCCCCGGCCCTCCCCCCACCACCAATAATCCTATTTACCCCGGAGGGCGGCGGCGGCCATTTTGCGGCGCACGAAGGCCAACTGTCCCTGGAGGGGAATCTCCATGGGGCAGAGGTCGTCGCAGGCCATGAGGCCGATGCAGCCGAAGACGCCTTCGTCGGTGCCCACCACGTCGAAGACCTGGAAGGGGGAGCGTTCATCCCGGGGGTCGATCAAGAACCGGGCCACCCGGTTCAAGCCGGCGGCCCCGAGAAAATCGTCCCGCATATTAGCGGTGGCACAGGCGGCAATGCAGCAGCCGCATTCAATGCAACGCTCCGCCTCATAAATCTCATGGGCCCGGGTATTGTCCATGCGCTCTTCGGTGGCCTTGGGGTCGAAGATCTTAGAGGTATGAATCCAGGCCTCGGTATGGACATTAAGCTGGCGGAACCAGACGCCGGTGTCCACCGAGAGATCTCCCACCAGTTTGAAGACGGGCAAGGGCATCAGGGTGATTTTCTCGGGCAGGTCTTGGGTCAGGGTTTTGCAGGCCAGACCGGGGCGGCCGTTGATGAGGAGGGCGCAAGAGCCACAGACCGCGGCCCGGCAGACAAAATCGAACATTAAGGAGGGGTCCTGCTCCTCCCTAAGGCGATTTAAGGCAATGAACAAGGTCATGCCCTGGGTTTCTTCCAGTTGGAACTCCTGCAGGCGAGGGGCGATCTCCGGGGTGGCGGGATTATAACGGAAGATTTCCAAAGTCAGAAGACGGGGCATGGTCTGATCAACCTCTGATAAAAATTTCCCCTGGAAAATGAAGGGCCAAGGAATTTTGGGATAGTACTCAGTTGCAGAATTGACGCTGCTCCAAACAGAACCGAATTTCCCCCCTTTTCTAAAGGGGGGTCAGGGGGGATTATGAATAACCCCTTAATAATCCCCCTAAATCCCCCTTTAAGAAAGGGGGACTTTAGGTTTCTTTTTACAGGAAAGGCCTCGGCCATAAAAAAAGGCGAACCTGGGCAACCGGGCACTTGATCAAGGCCCTCCCATAAATTCATCTTCTTGGGCCCCCTTGATGGGCATCATGCCGTAGCCCCGTTCCCCGGGGGGCAGTTCGGTGATCTTCACGGGTTCATATGCCAACCGAGGCATCTCGGCCCCCGGGGGCCAGTAAGCCAGGGTGCGTTTGAGCCAGTTGGCGTCATCCCGCTGGGGGAAATCCTCCCGGTAGTGGCTGCCCCGGCTTTCAGTGCGCAGAAGCGCCCCCTGGGCGATGCAGAGGGCCAGTTTCAGCATCCCCGGCAGGCGCAGGGCGGCGAAGAGTTCGGGATTGGGACCCAGGCCGCTGGAGCGCAGGCGGATGAGGGCCGAGCGCTGATGGAGATCCTGGAGAGTCTGGACGGCTTTGGCCAATTCCGGGCCCGTCCGGAAGATGCCCACTTTTTCCAGCAAGGTCTCTTCCATCCGGCGCCTAAGTTGGAAGACATCTTCATTGCCGGGGGAATTGGTGCGGAGGTCCTCCAGACGCTTCTCCTGGGACTTAACCGCGTCGGTTACCAGGGCGAAAGGAAACTGGAGGGATTGCCGGCTGGCAAAGTCAGCCACCCGCTCGCCCACCACCATACCGGCGACGATGGTTTCCGCCAGGGAATTGCCCCCCAGGCGGTTGAAGCCGTGGAGGTCCCAACAGGCGGCTTCCCCCGCGGCAAAAAGACCTTTGAGGCCGTAAGCCTCGCCGTCCCGGTTCGTGCGGACGCCCCCCATGGAGTAGTGCTGGGTGGGAATCACCGGGATTAGTGAGTCCACCGGGTCGATGCCCAGAAAGTTCTTACAGATGGTGGCCACTTCCCGGAGGTTGGTCCAGACGTGTTCCTTGCCCAAGTGACGTATATCCAGCCACAGATGAGGGCCATAAGGACTATCCACCCCCAGGCCCCGGCGGATGTGATGCACCATCCAGCGGCTGACCACGTCCCGGGAGGCCACCTCTTTTTTCACCGGCTCGTAATCGGGCATGAAGCGGTGCAGGTCTTTGTCCAGGAGGTAACCGCCGTCCCCTCGACAGCCTTCGGTGACCAGGATATTGGCGGGGACGATGCCGGTGGGGTGGAACTGCACCGCTTCCATGTTGCCCAGGGGGACCACGCCGGTATTGAGGGCGATGGTCATGCCGGTGCCCTCATTGATGACGGCGTTGGTGGAGGCGCCGTAGATGCGGCCATATCCGCCGGTGCAGATGACGGTGGCTTTGGCCAGGTAAGGGCGCACGCGGCCGGTGCGGAGGCAGAGGGCCGCGGCCCCGTAACAGTTTTCCCCGTCCTGAATCAGGCTGATGGCTTCGGTGCGATCGTGCACCGTGACCCCCAACTTAACCACCAGGGAATCCATGGAATATTGCAGGACATGCCCGGTGCCGTCCGCGGCGAAACAGGTGCGCCATTTGGCGGTGCCGCCGAATTGGCGCTGGGCGATGAGGCCGGCCTTTTCCTTCAGGTCCTCGATGTCGGTGCCGTCCGGGAGGGTGCGTTTGCCGGGGACCACCCGGGACCAGGGCACGCCCCAATGGGACATCTGGCGCACCGCCACCGGGGCCAACTCCACAAAGAGGCGGGCCACCTCCTGGTCGCACCCCCAATCGGACCCTTTCACCGTGTCTTCAAAGTGGATGTCCGGATTATCCCCATAGCCCATGGCCACATTGCCGAGAGAGGCCTGCATGCCGCCTTGGGCGGCGGTGCTGTGGGAGCGCCGGGGAGGCACCAGGCTCAGAATAGTGGCCAGATGGCCGGACATGGCCGCTTCAATGGCCACCCGCTCCCCGGCCAGGCCGGCGCCGATGACCAGGACGTCACAGATATGGGCGTCTGTCCACCTCATGTTAGACCTTTGACGTTAAGGAAGTATAAAAACAGCAGGGCGACAAAGCCCAACACCACAAAGAATAAGGTGGCATAGACCAGGTAGGCAGCGAATTTTCTCCGGTGCCACCAGCTCCATTTCACCAGGATGCGGTAGAGACCCACCATGGCGTGAACCTCCGCCACCAATAGGAGGAGAAGAAGCAGGGAAAAGTGGCCGGATTGAACCCGGGTGGCGCTGGCGGCAGCAGTGATGGAGGTATGGGGCAGGACGCTCCAGATGTGCATAGCCGCCAGCACCAGAATGGCCATGCCGGTGATGATCTGCACCAGCCAGGCCCAGGTGTCCAGGTGGGCCAGACGCCGGGAATGTTGCATGAAGACCCGCATCTCCTGAAATCTCCAGGGGGCCTTGCGCATGGCCACCAGGCCGTGGAACAGAATGGCCAGGATCACCAGAGGAATACCCACCGCGGCGATGTAGTATTTCTCCATGAAGTCCACATCCCGGTGGAAGGCCGCCGGCCCTAAGATAATGGAGGAGACGGCGAAGAGATGGAATTGCAGGAAGAAAAAAAGGAGCAAGCCGGTGGCCAGCTCCAGGAGTTCCATCCAGGCTTCTAACCGGGGGCTTTTGGCCAGGATATTCTGTAGGATCACCGGGGCACCTGTAGAAAATCCCAGGGTTGCTGGGCGGTTTTTAAGTCCAAGTGAAAAATTTATTTTAGTGAATAATATAAGTCAAGCTATTTGTCCGGGATCGGTCGCCCTGGAATTATTTGACACTAAAAAACAGGCTCAGACCCAGGATCAGCGTTGCCAGAACCAAGCGGTAAACGGCAAAGGGGATAAAGGTATGGCGTTTCAGGAAGCGCAACAGATATTTGATGGTGAGGTAGCTGGAAACGAGGGCGGCCAGGAATCCCAAAGTGCCGGCCAGCCAAGAGAGATTCTCCGGGGGGGTGGTAAACCACTTGCGGAGATGAAAGATACCGGCCCCGGCAATGATGGGGGTGGCCAGGAGAAAGGAGAAACGGGCCGAGGTCTCCCGGGTGAAACCTAAGAACAAGGCGCAGGTCATGGTGATGCCGCTCCGGGAAACTCCCGGCATGATGGCCAGGGCCTGGGACAGGCCGATGAGGAGGGCGTCTCCCAGATTGAGGTTGGTCAGGGGCCGCTCGTGGCGGGCCTTCTTTTCGGCCACAATGAGAAGAATCCCCACTGACCCCATCAGGAAGGCGATGCGTAGGGGTTCCCGGAACAAAGTCTCCGCCTGATGCTCCAGCAAGACCCCGGCCAAAGCTCCGGGGATACAGGCGACCATCAGACAGATAATCAGACGGCGGTCGAAACGGTTATAAGGAGAGGGCTGCAGCAAGGAGCGCCCCATGGCCAGCCAATCCGAGGCGAAATAAGTGAGGAGCGCGGCCAGAGTGCCCAGGTGCAGCAGGATATCGAAGCTCAGGCCCCCACCGGGGGTATGCAAGTAATGCTCCAGGAGAGCCAGATGACCGGAACTGGAAATGGGCAGGAACTCGGTAATACCCTGGACGAAACCCAGGAGGACGGCAGTAAGGGAATTCATAGGAGGGCAGTTTATCACGGGACCCCAGGGCTAGCAATGCCAAAGAGCCGGTGAGTTTTTTGGGGGAGGGGGGTAAGGGCCACAGGCCCACTCACAATCCTCCCCCAAGCCCCCTCCCCCAATCCCTTAGGGGGGTTTTATCCTGGATTATGCCGCAAGAATTGATGGAAATTATCATAACTTTATGATAAAAGGAGATAAAATTATCTTTTATCCTACAGGATAAAAGATATAAAATCATTTTTGGACTGTGGTGTATAAAGCTGCCATATAATTTCAGGCAGAGACGTTACGATGAGAAAAAAAGGAACTCATGATGAACAGGTGGTTTTCGAGATTTTTGCGAAGGCTACGCTGGAGACTTTTCCACTCTATTAGTCAAACTCCCCCAAAAGGCCTCAGAATCGAACCTACGTTTACCGTGGCTACTATTCCAGAGGGGTGGGTTCAATTAAGAGCCATCATCTTCGGCATCAGTTCCCAACACCAATATGTGGACTGGCATGTCGAGAATGCAGGGAGAGACGCATGCGGGACTATTACCTCCGAGCCCGGAGTCATAGACCCTTATCGCAATATTATGCGGTATGAAGCACCATCAATTCTTTCGGACGCCAGGGAAGCTACCGTAGTCGCGCAACTAATGTCCGACCCCTCGATAAATGGTTATGCTTATATAACTCTATGGAGGCGGTTAATTGTTGGTCCACAGCCAAGACCAGGGGAGATTTATGAAATAGAGAACTGTATTGAGTTGTATGGCCTCGCTGTCTTACCCAATCCCTTGCATCGGGGGGAATTCTGTAAATTCTTCTTTTCTTTGCGCAACCTTACGGGTAGAGACATTCGAGATATCCCTTGGCAGATAATGGCGGATGACTACGCAATCGAAATGGCCTCCGGGGTTAAAACAGTTCCTGCCGGGGCTGAGGTTATGGTTATGGCCGAAGTGCCCGGAAATTATCTAGATAACCTCTTTCCTGGCCCCCTGAGTTTTACCGCCACAGTGGACCCGGATAATACCCTTGGTGAAAGCAGCGAGGGGCAGCGAAACAACCAGGCAAAAATCGTTGTGGATATTTTTGAATACGAAACACAAGATTTGGATCCTGAAAGAGCTTTGGCGGCCGGGGCAAAGTTTTTACATAACTATCTCAACAATGGCAACTGGAGCGAAGATCCACCGGATTCCCGTGTTCGCGGTGGGGCATACACGAGCTACGACGATAATAGCGACATTATGTTTTGGGTTAGCGCTCCGGAGCCGCCTTTTGTCACTTTTTACCTCACTGATGATTACAGACAATGGTGGGAGTTGTTTTTACCTTGGACAGAGGAAGAACATATAGACACGGTGGCGGAACCGGAGGCTTACAAGGACTTTCAGTTGAAAAACGGTTGGTATGTAGCAGGGGTGAATATTATTACCTCCCCTGATGATGAAGTGGGCGGCTCATGGAATTGGGTGGTGCCACCCAACCTGCGGATGGGGTCAACTAGACCGTATATGCGGCCACGCCTAACTGTATGTTACGGTCAGATTACAGTTTTCGCGAAAGTCACGATCAAGGGACCGCGGGGCACAGATCCCTACCAATGATAGCCCAAATTTCGCTGGAAAAGTAATTGTCTGGCCGGCGATAGCGGCCGGCGCTTTTTGTTGAGCAGAACCGAATGCCGGGTTTCCCTCAAATTCCCTGATGCGCTCGTCGTCTACGCCTTCGGTGTCGAAGTCCAAGACCATCACTTGAACGTCTTCCATATCGGCCATGACATGTTGAATCAAGCCGCTTTATAAGGCCGGTGCAGAGAGGGCCAAAGGCCCTCTCTGCACCGGCCCCCATAAAGGGGGTTGGGAGGGGAGTTTGAGGGGAGGGCGGGGGAGCCACTGCTCCCCCGGCCCTCCCTTCAAAACCAAAAAATCACTTAGCTTTTACCAGGCGGGCGGTGACGGTTTCCGGTTCCAGGCGCTGGAGGTTAATGCCCTGGGGGAGCTGGATGTCCACCTTCAGGCGATGGCGGCCGGCGGTCAGGTCCTGGGTATCCACCGTGGCTTTGATATCCTCGGGTTTCAGGTCATTAATTTGCCGCCAGGGGCCTTGGAGGGTAAGGGTTACCCGGGGAGGAGAAAGGCGGGCCGGTTGAGGGACGGGGCTTACCGGGACACCGTTAAGTTTGCGGGTGATAATCTTGGGGGCGATGGTCAGGTCGGCCAGGATGGGCACCTGTTCCTGCAAAGAGAGATGCAAGTTGCCAAAATCCACATCCGTGGCCAGGGTGATGGAACTGGTGAGATTAGTCAGATCAATGGGCAAGGTATCAATGGCTTTGAGGCCGGCGAGTTCTTGGGCCGGTCCTTTGACGGTGACCTTCTCCGGCCTGGTCTTGATGCTTTTGACTTCATAACCTTTGGGGAGATTACCCACCAGCACCGGATGGATGGGCAAGGTCCGGGTCAACTTGGGTGACAGGGTGAGGGACAGGGGGTTGGGTTGCACCCGGGTGACTTGCACCCCTCTGGGAAAGGAGAAGCTATTGGGTCCCAGGGGAAAACTATGCTCGCCGCCCTTGGCCCCCGCCAGGTTCAGGGTATGGACGAGGCGGCTTTGAGAAAGGCTGCGAATCAGGCTCCGGGGTCCCATCACCCGGACCTGAAGACCTGAGGGGACCTCGCTGGTGATCACCATCTCCGGGGACAGGTTGATTACTTCCAGAGGGAGGTTCAGAGTGGTTTCGGTGCGTTCCTCTCCGCCCACGGCAAACCACAGGGCCAGGGCCAGGAGCAGGGAAAGAAATTTAAGGGACTTATTGCGCCCCAATGAGGCGAGCCAACCGGTCAAACCACGATCCCTTTCGCTCGTTAGTCTCAAAAACATCCCTTAAGGCCTGCCTAAGTTGCAGGCGGGTCAGATTTTGGGTTAATTTACCTCCCCGGGCCAAAGAGATCTGGCCGTTGGTTTCAGAAATCACCAGGGCCAGGGCGTCGGTGGGTTCGGTAACACCCACCGCGGCCCGGTGCCGGGTACCCAGGGTGGGGACCAGACTAGGGTCTTTGGATAAAGGCAATAGACAGCCCGCGGCGACGATGCGGTCCCCCTGGATCATCACCGCGCCGTCATGGGTGGGGTTATGGGGCCAGAAAAGGGAGATCAGCAGGTCCCGGGACACCAGGGCGTCCATGCGGACAGACCCTTCCAGGTAATCCGAGAGGCCGATTTGCCGCTCCAAGACGATGAGTCCGCCGATGCGATGGCTGGCCAGGGTTTCCGCGGCTTCGCAAATCTCTTCCAAGGTTTCGGTTTCCGGGACCCCGGTGGGAGCCAGGGCTTTTCGCCCCATGCGGCTCAAAACCCGGCGGATATCGGTCTGAAAGAGGATAATGATAATCAGCAGGAAGCTTTTTACCACGCCGTCCAGGAGCCATTCCAGGGTGAAGAGTTCCAGGTGGCGGGCGCCGAGATAACCCAGAAATAAGAGGGACAGGCCCAGCAAGACCTGAATCGCCTGGGTGCCCCGGAGCATCAGGAAAATCTGGTAGATGATGACCGCCACCAGGACAATGTCCAGAGCGTCCTGCCATCTCAGGGAGGAAAAAAATTGCCACATGATTTCAGGCGGAAGACGGGGACGGGTTAGGGGCGGCCTGACAGATGGACTCCATCATAGTAAAGAATTGGCGGGTATAGGCCACATTATGCACCCTAAGGATACGGGCGCCACGGCTCACCGCCACCGCCAGGGCGGCCAGGGTGCCGATATCCCGGTCATCGGGAGCGAGACCCAGGATCTGGCCGATGAAGGCCTTCCGGGAGGGTCCCACCAACAGAGGACACCCCAGGTCCAGAAAGACGTCCAGGTTATTTATAATTTCCAGGTTATGCTGAAAGGTCTTACCGAAGCCGATGCCCGGGTCCAGGATGAGGAGGTCCGGGGACAGGCCCTGGGAGACGGCAAAATCCAGGCGTTCCCGGAAGAAGGCCTTGATCTCCCCCAGCAGGTCCTGGTAGTGGGGCTTAGTTTGCATATCCTTGGGGGTGCCTTGCATGTGCATCAGCACCACCGGCACTTGCCGCTGGGCGGCCAAAGGCGCCATCCGGGGGTCGAACCTTAAGGCGCTGATATCGTTGATCAGGTTGGCGCCGGCCTCCAGGGCGGCCCGGGCCACTTCGGCCTTATAGGTGTCAATGGAGATAGGCAGGGGGAGCTCCGCCCGGATTCCCTGGATGACCGGGATGACCCGGCGCAACTCCTCCTCCAGGGGAACCGCCTCGGCAAAAGGGCGGGTGGATTCCCCGCCCACGTCCAGAATGTCAGCCCCGGCTGCGGCCAGGGTCCGGGCCTGGCTCAGGGCCTTTTCCTGGTCAAAAAAGCGGCCGCCGTCCGCAAAAGAATCGGGTGTGACGTTGATGATCCCCATAATTAAGGGGCCGGGACCAGCCAGAAAACTAGCCCCGGGAGACGTCTCTTTGGTATTTTTCGAAACCAAGGAGGCCTGGGAATATCCGGTCATTCTCAAGCCTGTTGGACTTGACGGAGAGGTTGCGAGTCGCCTTCCTGGTGTTCCGGTTCTTCCGGGGGAGGCTGAAAAGAGGCTATTATGGCGTCAATCTCCTGGGTATCCAGGGTTTCCTTTTCCAACAGGGCCTGGGCCAGGGCCTGAAGTTCGTCCTGATGTTGGCCGAGGAGTTCCTTGGCGTGCTGATAGGAACCCAGGACCAAATTTTTGATGGCCGCGTCGATGGTCCGGGCCGTGTCTTCGCTGAAGTCCTTGGGCTGGGCAAACTCCCGCCCCAGAAAGATGTGCTCTTCCCGTTTGCCGAAGGTGACCGGCCCCAATTCCTCGCTCATCCCCCAATTGCACACCATTTTCCGGGCCAGTTCCGTGGCCCGCTCCAAATCGTTACCGGCGCCGGTGGTGAAGTGATTAAAGATCAACTCCTCCGCGGCCCGGCCCCCCAACAACACCGTCAGAGTGGCCATCAGGTAATCCTTGGGATAGGTGTGGCGCTCATCCAAGGGGAGTTGCTGGGTCAGGCCCAAGGCCCGGCCCCGGGGGATGATGGTGACCTTGTGAATAGGGTCGGTGCCCGGGATCAGTTTGGCCACCAGGGTGTGGCCGGCCTCATGGTAGGCGGTGTTGGCCCGTTCCCGCTCGCTCAAGATCATGCTCTTGCGCTCGGACCCCATAAGCACCTTGTCTTTGGCCTTCTCCAGGTCTTCCATGGAAATGGTCTCTTTATTGTCCCGGGCGGCAAAGAGAGCCGCTTCGTTCACCAGGTTCTCCAGGTCGGCGCCGGAAAACCCGGGAGTGCTGCGGGCCAGGATGGAGAGATCCACGGAATCGGCCAGGGGGGTGCGCCGGGTATGGACCTCTAAAATGGCCTCCCGGCCTTTGAGATCGGGAATCGGCACCACCACCTGACGGTCGAACCGGCCGGGACGCAGCAAAGCCGGGTCCAAGACATCGGGGCGGTTGGTGGCGGCAATCAGAATGACCCCTTCGTTGGCTTCGAAGCCGTCCATTTCCACCAGGAGTTGGTTCAGGGTCTGTTCCCGTTCATCGTGGCCGCCCCCCAGACCGGCG
The DNA here is from genome assembly GCA_040756315.1 of Thermodesulfobacteriota bacterium. Taxonomy (GTDB): domain Bacteria; phylum Desulfobacterota; class Desulfobaccia; order Desulfobaccales; family 0-14-0-80-60-11; genus JBFLZI01. The sequence continues at coordinate 10,039 of JBFLZI010000025.1, forward strand.
CCCCGGTGACGGCCCACCGCGTCGATCTCATCGATGAAGATGATGCAGGGGGAATTCTTTTTGGCCTGGATGAACAGGTCCCGGACCCGGGCGGCACCCACGCCCACGAACATTTCCACAAAATCAGAACCGCTGATGCTGAAGAAGGGGACGCCGGCCTCCCCGGCAATGGCCCGGGCCAGCAAAGTCTTGCCGGAGCCCGGCGCGCCCACTAACAGAACGCCTTTAGGGATGCGGCCCCCCAACCGGGTGAATCTTTTGGGGTCCTTGAGGAACTCGATGATTTCCGCGACTTCTTCCTTGGCTTCCTCGATGCCGGCCACGTCTTTGAAGGTGACCTTCACGGAATTTTCGGTGAGCAGCCGGGCCCGGCTTTTCCCGAAGGACATGGCCTTACCGCCCCCGGCCTGCATCTGGCGCATGAAAAAGATCCAGATGCCGATCAAGACCAGCATGGGCAGCCAGGAAACCAACAGGGTGGTATACCAGGGGGAGTCTTCCTTGGGCTTGGCGGTAATCTCCACCTTTTTGGCCTGGAGGCTCTTAATCAGGTCCGGATCGGCGGGGGCATAGCTTTTGAAGGTCTTGCCGTCTTCCTGTTCACCGAGGATTTCCTCTCCTTGGAGAGTGACCTTGGCCACTTTGCCGGCCTTCACCAGTTCCAGGAATTGACTGTAACTGATGCTGGCCTTGCCCCGGACGTGCTCGGCGGTGTTGAAATAGTTGAAAAGAAAGATCATCACCAAGCTGATGAGCAGCCACAAGGCAATATTTTTATAGAAGGGGCTTAAGCGATTATTCATCTAGATCTCTAAATCCGGTAAGAAGGGGATATCTCTTTATTTTTATTTTATGACGATTTAAGGAAAATGCAAGGTCATTCTTCTAGTGAACCCGGTGGGAGTGGAAATCCGGCGGGGCGGGAGTTATGGGGGGGGAGGCCGGGCGGTCGGCCCGGACCGGCCCGACTTCGGCGAAAAATGCCGGGGATTAATCCCTAAGCTGCTGCGAGCCTGAATTCAAGCCCGGTTTAACTCAGACTGCCTCCCGTTCGGCGTCCGGGGCCGGAAAGCTGCGCTCCATGAATTCCTGGGCTTCGGGAAAATCCGGCTTGAGCTTCAAGGCGGTTTGAAAGGCCTGTAAGGATTTTTCCTTATCGTCCATGTCGAAGTACAGGATGCCCAGATTGTAGAAGACCTTCTCATTTTGGGGAGCCAGGTCCAGGGCCTTCCGGTAGCATTCCAGGGCTTCGTCATATTTCTTCTGGCGTCTTAAAGCAATACCCAGGCGGTTATAAAGGTTGACATTGGCAGGTTGTTCCACGATGGCCTGGGTGAGGAATTCTTCAGCGATCTGGTCCAATCCCGCCTGCAGGAATACATCGGCGGTTTCCAGGCGGCTTCGCTTGGAGGAGTTATTGCCATAGCCGCGTTGCAGGGCTTCCTGAAGGTATTGCTGGGCCAGTTCCTGATCGCCGGTTTGCAGACAGTTCTGCCCCAAGCGGAATAGCCGTTCCGGGTTTAACGGGCTTAATTTTTGGGCTTTTTCCAGATAGTAACGGGCTTCCAAATATTGGCCCTGATCTTCCAGCAAGCCCGCCATACTGGTATAGGACCGCAGATGGCGAGGGTTAAGGTTCAGAGCCATGGAGAAATGGTTGGAGGCCTGGTTTGTCTCACCCAAGATCCGGTGGCACTCGCCGATGAGACTGATGACCTTCGCCTGTTTTTTAAACGGGGGCCGCAGCAATTTCCGTAAAATTGCCAAGGCCTGGTGGGCCTGGTTATCGGCTATCAGCTTTTTCGCCTGGATAAACATCTGCTCACCGCTGCCGGGGAGATAGCGGCTGGAGACAATGGTGTACAGGCGAGTTTCCAGGGTGTGGAGTTTAAAGGGCTTGAGGAGATAGCCGCTCACTTCGCTTTCGGCGGTGGCCGCGACAATGTCGTCCGTTACTTCCCCGGTAATCATCAGGAAGGGGGTATTTTCATACCGGGGGGAGGCGCGAAACATTTTGAGGAGCTCCAGACCGGTGATCCGGGGCATGGCAATATCGCAGATCACCAGATCAAAGGGAATATCCTTCAGGATATCCCAGGCTTCCTGGCCATCGCTGGCTTCGTAAATATTGCGGCGGAAGCCGATTTGATAGAGCATTTGACGAAGCATGCGCCGGATGGTGGGGACATCATCCACCACCATGACTTTCAGGTTGGAGAAGAGTTCGTCGCCCAAACCGGTAGATAGGGAATCTGTGAAGTAGTGGGACATAATGGCGCAGTGGACTCTTAGGAGCTTTATTTCACCTTATCGGCAGAAACCGGCAGATATTTAGAAAAGAATGCCTCGGCAAGGAAATTGTGAGAACCAGGGGGTTGAGAGAGGCGGGGCGGGTTAAGTCCCCTCCCCGCCTCCGCCGGGACTAGAGAAGTTGGGGCAACTGGGGGAGCAAAGAAATTAAGGTTTCCCTGGGGATGCGCCAGGGGCCGGCACCTAATCGGACCCCGGGGAGGCGCCCGTCCCGAATCATACGATAGATGGTGCGCCGGGAGAGGGACATGATCGCCGCCACCTCATCCGGGCGAAAAAACCGCTTCTTTTGCCAATGTTCCATGCAGTCTGTCTCCCTTCCTTAATTGATTCCTAAAACTTCCCAATCCTGGCCTTCCTGGGCCGTCGTGCAACAACAGGGCCCTGGCCAACCGGTTTAAATAACTTCAAAATTAATGTGCGCCGGCAAAAGGCCCCAGGGGTTCCCGGGAGCGCCGGGCCATAACCCCCAGGGAAAGAGAATCCTTCTAGAGGTTTTCCGGCAGAAAGACCCGGAGGGGCCGGTACTGGCGCCCCAGCCCACCCGAATAAAAGGCAGGGGCGAATCGGCTTTTGAGACAAAGGCGGACAACTGTGCCGGGGACTGCTCCGATTTTTGAAAGGGACCCGGAAAAACTTTAAGAAGGCGGAACAAGTGGAAGAAGAGCGTCTGTTGCGACCCAAAGAAGTTGCCAGTCGATTAGGCATCTCCCGCTCCTCGGTGTACCGGTGGTTTTGGGAGGGAAAGCTCCGGGGCCTGAAACTGGGGTGGGGGCCGGTGCGCATCCTGGAGAGTTCCGTAAAGCAGCTACTTCTGGAAGCGGATGGGGACCCGGATTAATCCGGGGGTCAAGTGTTGCAGGTGTGCTGGAGAAATTTAGGGATTTTCCGTAACCTCAGGCCACCATGGCGGGGAGACAAGGATGGCGGCGGCAAGGGAAAAAAGACCTCTATTTCGAGGAAGCGCAATCGGCCTACCTGGGAGGCAAGTCTCTGGAAGAGATCCACAGCCTGGTGCCGGTAGCCCTGGGAACCCTAAGGCGTTGGCACCGAGAAGGACAGTGGGACGAAAAACGGCGCCAGGCCCTGGTCTCACCCCGGTGGCTGGGAAAAGCCTTGAAAGGGGTTTTACGGGAAAAAGTCGGAAAATTGTTGACCAAGGGGGACCTCAAGCCCGGCGAACTGGAAGAGCTGACCAAGATCGTCACCCTGATCGACCGGCTGGGCAGCCAGGGTTGGGATATGCGGGCCGCGGCTCTGGAGGTGATGGACCGGTTCCGGGAGTTTATGCAGACCTGGGTCCAGGACCCGGAAGAAATCAAGCGCCTGTCCGGCTGGATGCAGCAGTTTTTCGAGAAGCTGGAGGACGACGGTGATACCGGGTGAACCTGGTGGGAAGTCGGGCATGACCCTGAAGAAAAAGATGACCAAAGGGGAGTTCCAGAAAAAGGTAGCTGAGATCTTGCTCAAGTTGTCTTTGGAGGTGACCCCTTTCTGGGAGGACAGCCCGGAAAAGCAGGAGGAGCGCTTAAGGCGGGCCGGGGCTGACCCCCTCTATTTCTGCCGGACCTATCTGCCCCATTATTTTTCCCAGGCCCCGGCTCCCTTTCATTACGAACTGGTGAATCTTTTGGAGGAACGGCGGGAAGTGGTCACCCCGGTGGTGGCCGCGGCCCCCCGGGAATTCGCCAAGACCACGGTCCTGGCCTTCGGTTACGTGCTGCACCAAATTTGCTTAGGACGACGGCATTTCATCATTCTGGGGAGCGACAGCGAAGACCAGGCCAGCGATTTGACGAGCTATATCTACGTGGAGTTGCTTTACAACGAACGGCTCCACCAGGATTTCGGGGTGCTGGTAAAGGCCCACCGGGCCGTGGACGACTTTGTCACCACCAACGATGTGCGGGTCAAGGCCCGGGGCCGGGGACAGCGCCTGCGGGGACTGAAGCACAAGCAGTGGCGCCCGGACCTGGTCATCCTGGACGACCTGGAAAATGACCTGAACGTGCGCAACCCCGAGATTGTCAAGCAGATCCTGGAATGGGTCCAGGCCGCGGTCTATCCCGCGGTGGGGGCCGGGGGCAATCTCTTGATCATCGGCACCATCTTAAAGCAACGCAGCGCCCTGCACCATCTGCTCACCTGCCCGGAGGAGCCTTACTGCCATTTTGAGCGCCGCATCTATCGCGCCCTTCAGGAAGACGGCACCTCCCTGTGGGAGGCCCGCCACCCGGCCAGCAAACTCAAAAAACAAAAGCAATATATGGGCACGGCCGCGTTCAACCGGGAAAAGATGAACGAACCGGCCCCGGAGAGCGGCCTATTCCAGGAAGAGTGGGTCCACTACTACCATCCCGATTCTTTAAAGGACCGGGATCTGCTGGTGGTGGGCTTTTTCGACCCCTCCCTGGAGAGCGGCAGCACGGCTGATTACAAGGCCTGCGTCACCGTGGGCCTCTGCCCCCAGGAGATGGTCTTTTACGTCCTGGACGCCTTTATTCAGAAGACCACCCTGGAGCAGACCCTACGGGCCATTTTCAATCGCCACCAGGAACATCGTTATCGACTCTTCGGGGTGGAAGACAACCTCTTCCAACGCCTCCTCATAAAGGAGTTCGACCTCATGGGCAGAGAACTGGGCCTGGTGTTGCCCATCAGAGGGGTAACCCAAAGGTTGGCCAAGGAGACCAGGGTGGCCAGCCTCTCCCCCCTACTGGAGCGGGGCAAAATCCGCTTTATCCGAGGTCATTCGGACCAGGAGTTGCTGGTGGAGCAGCTCCTCTTTTTCCCCTCCCGGACTATCCATGACGACGGGCCGGACGCCCTGGAAGGAGCCGTCCGCCTGGCCCAGGAGGTGCCGGGACAGGCCGTACCCTATATACCCCTGAAACCCCGCCTGTTTGGGGGGCGGGGCGCGTTTTGAGGGGGTGGTTAGTTATTGGGGGAGGGGGCCAGGGGTCACAGACCCCTGCCCCCTCCCCCAAACCACCTCCCCCAACCCCTTACAGGGGGGTTGGGAGGGGAGTTTGAGAGAAGGGCTGGAGAGCAGATGGGCTTAAGGGATTATTTCGGCAGGGTCTTTAAACCGGCGCGGCAGCCGGAGACCCGGGAATTGGGGGCGGTGAGCCTTAAGGACCGCTGGAGCAGCTATCCCAGCGTGGGCCTGACTCCGGGGCGGCTGGCAGCCATTTTTCGGGAGGCGGACCAGGGGGTGGTGCAGCGCCAGATGGAGCTCTTCGAGGAGATGGAAGAAAAAGACGCACACCTGGCGGCCCTGCTCCAGACCCGGAAACTGGCGGTGTTGAGCCTGGACTACGAGGTTTTGCCCTATGCCAAGACCCCGGCGGACGAGGGCATCGCCGCCGCGGTGGGGCAGATCATTTACAGCATCCCCAATCTGGAGGAAGCCTTCCTGGACTTGCTGGACGCGGTAGGCAAGGGTTTCGCCTTGAGCGAAATCACCTGGGCGGTTGAGGGCGGTCTGGCCCGGGTATTGGACTTAAAATGGATTCCCCAGAAAAAGGTCACCCTGGTGGCAGACCTGGAGCCCCGCCTGTTGACTGCCCAAGCCCCCTGGGAAGGGATCGAGCTGCCCCGCTGGAAAGCGATCTACCACCGCTACAAGGCCCGGAGCGGCTACGACAGCCGGGCGGGGGTGCTGCGGGTGGTGGGTTACATGTACCTCTTGAAAAATTACGCCTTGAAGGACTGGGCCGCGTTCAACGAGGTCTGCGGCATGCCCTTAAGGTTGGGGAAGTATGACGCCACCGCCACCCCGGCGGATCGGGAGGCCCTGATTCAGGCCATCCGCAGCCTGGGTTCGGACGCGGCCGGGGTCATCAGCAAGAACACGGAAATCGAATTTGTGGAGGCGGCCTCCCGGCAAAGCGGCCAGAGCAACACTTACCAGTTGCTGGCGGAGTTTTGCAACCGGGAGATGTCCAAGGCCATCCTGGGGCAGACTCTGACCACGGACACCGCCGGAAGTACCGGGACCTATGCCGCGGCGCAGGTGCACGCCCTGGTGCGCCGGGATCTGGTGGAGGCGGACGCCCAAGCCCTGGCCCAGACGGTGCGGGAACAATTACTCCGCCCCCTGGTGGGGTTCAACTTCGGCTGGGACAAGCCCGTCCCCTGGTTCCGCTTCCGCTTTGAGGAGGAAGAAGACCTCAAGACCCTGGCGGAGGTTTACCGGCACCTGGTGGAGATGGGGGTGCCCGTCAGCCTGGAACACGTGGCGGAGCGTTTCGGCATTCCGGTGGCCCAGAGCGGTGAGAAGATTGTGGTTAGGGGAACAGCAAGGAGGGAAGAAATATGACCAGGATTAAGTGGAGCGGGATTTTGGCCTTATTCGGCCTGTTCGCCGGGTGTTGCAGCCAACCCGGGGTCTTCCAGAAGCTGGACCGGTCTTTAAAAACGGTGCAGTCCTACTATGAACCATTACTTCAGGGGAACCTGCAGGATGAGAAGGTGCGCCGGGCCGTGGTGGCCGCGGATACCACCCTGCTCCTGGCCGGGGAGCTGCAATCTCAATGGTGCGCCGCGCCCCGGCAGGTGAAACAGTTGGAGCTCCAGGTAAAGGAAACTGAAGAACTGGCCCGGGAAGCGGGAGTGACTAAAGGGCTGGAGACCAAATCAGAGGGTCGCCCTTAAGGGGAAAGGGAGAAGAGGCGGATGCAAACAGAAGCCCAAGGATCGGCGATTCCGGAATGGATCCTCCTTTTACCTGTAGGCCGGGTGGAACTGGTGGACGGCCGCCCCCCTCTGGAGGTGGACCAGGAGGCCCTGGCGGCGATACTGGCCACCTATGAGGCCAGAGGAGTGGATCTGGTCATCGACTATGAACATCAATCCCTGACCGGGGCCAAAGCGCCGGCGGCGGGATGGATCAAAGAGCTTAAGGCCCGGGAGGACGGCCTCTGGGCCCGGGTGGAATGGACGGCCCAGGCCAGGGAGTTTCTGGGCCAGCGGGAATACCGCTACTTTTCCCCGGTGCTGCGTCTAGAGGCCCAGAGCCGCCGACCCACCGCCTTGTTGCAGGTGGCCTTGACCAATGTGCCGGCCATCCAGGGCCTGGCCCCGTTGGTGGCCAAGTATGAGGGGGTAAAGGGGAAAAAGCGGAAAGGCGGAAAGGGTGATCAGGCCGTTTACCTCCTGTGCCGCGTCTCGGAGGAAGAGCAGGGTGTTCCCTTAGCAGCATCTAACGAGAGGAAGGAGAAAAACGACATGTGGGAGGCCTTAAGGGAAAAGTTGGGGCTGGCGCCGGAAACAGGGGAGGAATCCCTCTTGGCTTCGGTCCAGGAGCTCTTAAGGGAGCTGGCCTTAACCTTGAATCTGCCGGAAGAGGCTTCCGCCGGCCAGGTCAAGGGAGGGCTGGCGGCCCTCAAGGCCGGGGCGGAACGCGGGCCGGCCCTGGAACAGGAGCTAAGCCGCCTCAAAACCCAACTGGCGGAGGAGACCACGGCCCGGGCAGTGGACGAAGCTCTCAGAGCCGGAAAGATCAGCCCGGCCCAAAAGACCTGGGCCTGGGAGTATTGCCGCCGGGACCCGGAAGGTTTTCAGACCTATGTGGCCCAAGCGCCGCCCTTAGTGCCGGTGGGGACGCAACTGACCTGGCTTAAGGAAGAGGAAGGGACCCTGGGACTGACCCCGGCGGACCTGGAAATCTGCCGACAGCTCAACATCACTCCGGCTCAATTCCGGGCGGCTCAGGAGCGGATTAATCAGATTAATTAAAAGGAGGTCAAGAAATGGCAGCATTAACCCAAGACCGGGCTACCTCCTACCGGGAAGGCATTGAGCTGGATTTTCCGGTAGCCACCAATACCAAAATTTATGCCGGCAGCCTGGTATGCGTGAACAGTAACGGCTTCGCCGTGCCTGCGGCGGATACCGCCGGCCACAAATTTATCGGCGTGGCCCTGGAACAGGTGGACAATGATCCCGGAGCGGACGGGGCCAAAAGCCTCAGAGTGCGGCGGGCCGGGGCCTTCGAGTTTGACGCGGCCAGCCTTACCCAGGCCATGGTGGGGGACCCCATGTATGCCGTGGACGACCATACCTTCGACGACGCCGGGGGGACCACCAACGATATCAAGGTGGGGGTTCTGGTGAAATATGTCACCGCCACCAGAGGCTGGATCGACATCGGCAGGTAAAGGGAGACAGAAACGATGATCATCAATGCAGAGGCTTTGGCAAGAGTTTATACGGCTTTCACCGCGGTGTTCAACAATGCCTTCCAGGCCACTGAGACCTGGTATGAGCGGGTGGCCATGACCGTTCCGGCCACCACCCGGATTATGGATTACAAGTTCCTCCTGGATTTCCCCATGGTGCGGGAATGGCTGGGGGACCGGCAGATCAGCTCGTTGGAGCCCAAGGCCTATCAAATCGAAACCAAAGACTGGGAAGCCACCATCGAAATTGAGCGGAACGACATCGAAGACGAGCAATTGGGGCTTTATAACCCCATCGTGGCCGCCCTGGCCGAAGAGGCCCGGAAACATCCGGAAAAGCTCATTGCCACTTTGCTTAAAGACGGCTTCACTGAAGTCTGCTACGACGGCCAATACTTCTTTGACACCGACCATCCGGTGGGTTCCGGCAGCGCCGCCAACTTTGACGCCGGCGCGGCCACGGCCTGGTATCTCCTGGACACCTCCCGGGCCATCCGGCCCTTTATCTTTCAGTTGCGGCGGGGGGTGGAACTGGTGCGCATGGACCGGATGGATGACGAACAGGTCTTCATGCGGAAAAAGTTCCGCTATGGGGTGGACTACCGGGGAGCGGCGGCTTACGGCCTCTGGCAGTTGGCCTACGGCTCCACCCAGGATTTGACCGCCACCAATTACGCCGCGGCCCGGGCGGCGATGATGTCCTTTACCAACGCCGAGGGACGCCCCCTGGGAATCAAACCCACCCTGATGGTGGTGCCGCCCTCTCTGGAGGCCCAGGCCCGGGAAATCCTTCACGCCCAGGTTATTATTGGGGACCCCGCCGCCGGCGGCGCCAAGTCGAATATCTGGCAAGGAACCGCGGACCTGCTGGTGGTGCCGGAGTTGGCTTAACCAGGTGAAACCGGGGGAAGATCGGCGCATATCTCTGATCTCCCCCGGAAACGCCGGGTGGGAATGACGGCAATTTTGCCGATCCAGCCGGGGCAGTAAAGCTGCTGAACCTGAAGGGCATTATTTCAGCAAGACTGACCCCTGGGAGGACTGACCATGTTAACTGGCAGGAAAACATACATTTCTGCGGGGATACTGGCCCTGGCCACCTTTGCCCGGTGGGTGGGGTGGCTGGACCAGAATCAGTTGGAAATCATTATGGGATTGAGCGGCTCCCTGGGGTTGGCCGCGCTCCGGGCCGGGATTGCTAAAACGACCGAAGGGTTGAAGGATTGAGAAACGGGAACCCCCCCCGATAAAAATCACTGGAGAGCGCCTAGCTGATGCCCGGCATTTTTACTTACGATCCGGCCACCCACAAGGTCACCGTCACCGGCGGCACTGAGGCCTCCCCGGCGGATTTTGCTTCCTGGGTGGCGGCGGACCGGGCCGGGACTTTGACCCTTTGGAGCGGCACTCCTACCACCGGCATCACTCTTACCACCCCGGTGCGCCCTTGCGAAAAGCTGGCCCTGCCTCTGGACCTGGTCATCGCCGGGGCCACGGACATGGGGGCCGGGGACACCATCGGCCTCACCGGCACGGACGCCTGGGGCCAGGCGCAGGATGAGACCCTGGTTGCCGAGGCCAACGGCACCTTTACTACAAGCAAACGCTGGCGCACCATCACCCAGGTGAACTGCAACGGCTTTGCCACCGGCACCCTGACCATCCGCCAGCCTCAGTGGGGCGTGATTTGGGACCAAGGCGGCAATCAGTATCAGTTGGATGCTTATTTACAGTTTGGGGATGGCAGTACCAGCACTTTTTTCACCGAAGCGGTCAGCCAGATAAGCATTAACGATCCGGTAGCAGCCTGGGGCACGACCATCTGGGAGGTGAAGGCCAAGGCCACCGCCCAGTTCGGCTTATTGGGGGACGCCGCTAAAAAATTCACCCATAGCGGCTGCGCCTTGATCTTCGGGGTAGGGCCCGCCAATTCCTATAACCTGATCAATAATAACGGGGGGACTTTATATCTCTATTCCTGTCGCCTCCGGGCGGGATTCAAGGGGGTTACTCCCGGTGCCGCCTGTAGGATTATCAACCCCACCCGGGCTTGGAATCTAGTGGCTGACTGTCTGCAATTCCAATTGGATGACACTACTCCCGATCTGTTCAACATCACCCTGCAAAACGCCGGTCAGGCCATTACCTGCACCGCGGGGGCCTAAAACCCTAAAGGAGAAGGACAATGAGCAACGCACTATACGACAAAGGACGGAACAAATTTGCCCGGGGCGACCTCAAGTGGCTGGCCAGCGGCGGCGACACCATCAAGGCGGCGCTGCTCAAGGCGACCCACAGCCCGAACCTGGCCGCCCATGAATGGTGGTCGGATGTTTCCGCCGACGTAGTGGGAACCCCCGAAGCCCTCAACCTCATTGACCCGGTGGCCGGGGTGGTGGATGCCAATGATGTGACCTTTGCCGCGGTCACCGGGGACCAGGTCGGCTTTGTGGTTATTTACAAGGATACCGGAGTAGCCGGAACTTCACCCTTGATCGCCCTCATTGACACGGCCACCGGACTGCCCGTGACTCCCAACGGCGGCAACATCCAAATCCAGTGGGATGATGGCGCCAACAAGATTTTCAAACTTTAACCGGCGGAGGGTGGGGGAAGACCTCCGCCCAGGCCTTACTCACCACCGTTAATCAGAGACTCCTATGAGCGGTATTGATAGCTATACCAAACTAATGCTCCATGCCGACGGTAGCGGCAATGACTTCACGGATTCTTCCTTTGCCGGACATTCGCTAACTGCCGTAGGGGACGCAACACAAACCTCAGATCAAAGTAAGTTCGGGGGAAAATCCGCTTATTTTGACGGCGCTGGGGATTACCTGACTTCACCGGACTCGGAAGATTGGGACTTCGGCTCGGGAGATTTTACTATTGACTGGTGGGAATATAGAACAGCCTCAGGCGATAATAAGGCGGCCATCTCCAGAAGCCTTGACGCCTTTTCTCCCTTTCTCGCGGGGTATGCCAATGGCGGCCATCTCACCTTTTTTGCCACCAGCAACGGGACGACCTGGGACATCGCCAACAACAAATCAATGGGGGCCATCACCCTCAATGAGTGGGTCCATCTGGCCGTGGTTAGACATGGAAACACCTGGTATCTTTTTAAAAATGGCGACATTACTACCACCTGGGAATCCTCCGCGGCAATTCTCGCTTCATCTTCCTCGTTAATCATTGGGAACTACTATGCTAACGCTTATTATCAAGGCTATATTGACGAGCTGCGCCTCTCCAAAGGGATAGCCAGATGGACGGCAAATTTTACCCCGCCGACAGAAGCCTATAGCAGTGATCTAGCAATCCTCCCCGCAGGGATCCCAACCTTAGAACAATTTGGCACACCGGCGGTATTTCCCACCATTATCCCCGCAGGGATTATTTCTGCAGAAATCTTTGGCACTGCCACGATTATTCTGACCCTGCAGCCCGCGGGGATTACCTCTCAGGAAGACTTTGGTTCCCCTGAGGCGCAGCCCGATGCGGTTGTCTTACAACCGGAAGGAATCGGCTCGGGAGAGGTCTGCGGCACTCCGACTCTTGTCCAGATCGCCCAGATTATCAAACCGGAGGGCCTGGTTTCCCAGGAAGCTCTTGGCTATGCCCTGATCCTGCCGGGGCTGGTGAGTATTCAACCCGCCGCCCTCACCTCCCAGGAAGCCTTTGGTTCCCCTGAGGTGCAGCCCGGGGCGGGGGGGTCACCGGTAGTTATCCGGCGGTTTTTCCCCCAAGGCGTCTGGCAACCCTACCATCTCCAATATTACGGGCTGCTGGAAATTTGGGATTCGGACACGGACGGCACCGGCGTCTTCGCCTATAACACCTTTGAGGGTGCGGCTCTCTATCTGATTAACAGCACCATGGCGGGCTATGAGATTGAGTGGGAGGGTGCCCAGAAAAATCTGAGGCTGTATCGGCAACATACCCTGGATTTAAAAGTGAGCGATAAGAGCGACAGCCCTCTCTCCGGGGCCAACGTGAAGATTTACGATAAGGACGCCAACCTGGCGGCGGACCTGACCACCGGGGCAGACGGCAAGATCCCCCCACAACGGCTTACCTATAAACGTTACTTTTATGACGGCGGCACTCAGACCCAGGATTATTATCCCTATCGCCTGGTAATCAGCAAAGCGGGTTATGAGGCCTATGAGGATAGGTTTAATCCCGATCGGAAATTGGACCTGGAGGTGGCCCTGGCCCCTTACCAACCGAGGCATCCCTTGGAGGTGGAACTGCCCGGCCTGGCCCCTTTGGAGGCGGCCTTAAGGGCGGCCCGCCTGGAGGTGGAACTGCATGGCTAGTCAAGTGACCCTGAAGCAGGGGGAGGCCAAGACCCTCACCCTGACGGTGACGGAGGCGGGGCAAGCCGTGGACCTGAGCGGGGCCACCCTGTTTTTGGGGGTGAAGCGTTACAAGACGGATACGGCTTACACCTTCTCGAAAAATGACGGGGACTTTAATAAGACCCAGGCAGCCCAGGGGATGGTCTCGGTCTTCTTGACCGGCGCCGACACCGACCGGGAGCCGGGGGCCTATGTGGGGGAACTGAAAGCCGCCTTTCCCGGGAGTGTGGTGGAAAAGAGCACGGATTGGCTGGTGCTCATCGAAGCGGCGGTGACCGACTGAAGGAGTTAAGAGATGGCCTATTGCATCCAGGAAGACCTTCTCAAGCAAATTCCCGCCAGGGAATTGGCAGAGCTGTCGGCTGAAGCCGGAGAGGTGCCGGACGGCCTGGTGGTGGCGGAGGCCATCGCCAAGGCTGACGCGGAGATCGACTCTTATTTAGGAAGCCGCTATGAAGTGCCCTTCTCCCCGGTGCCGGCCCGGATCAAGGCTTTAGCCGTGGATATCGCCATCTATTACCTTTATTCCCGGCGCGGTTTCGTGTCCGCCGGCTGGCGCCAGAGGTATGAGGCGGCCCTGGCCTTTTTGCGGGAAGTGGCCGCGGGCCGGACGGTGGTGGAAGGGCCGGCCGGCGAGCCCCCGGGGTCTTCCCGGGAGGTAACGGATATCAGGAGCGCCGCCCGGGTCTTCTCCCGGGATAACCTGGGGGAATGGTAGGAGGAGAGCCGGACATGGCCAGCTTTTCCTGGACCGCGGTGGAGGACGCCATGTTGGCGGCCCTGGAGGCCCGGGTCGGTCCCCTGGTTCATACCTTGAGGACCTATCAAGGAGATTGGTTGGAAGACCTGCGGCGGCAGGGTTGGCGGCTGCCGGCCGTATTGCTCCTCTTGGAGCGAAGCCGGGCCGAGCAGGTGTCGGCGCGCTCTTTCGATGTCACCCTGGACTTTCGCCTCCTGGTGGTGGTGCGTCAACTCCGGGGGGAAGAGGCCGGTCGCCGGGAAGAAGGCGGGGTTTACCAGATACTGGGAGAGATCAGAGAGGCCTTGTGGAACCAGGACCTGGGCCTGAATATCCTGCCCCTGGCCCTGATCCAGGAGGAACCGTTGCTCAACACCCAGGAATTCACCGTGTATGCCGCGGATTATCGCACCGGCGCGGTCCAGGAGGTCTAAGGGAGAAACCTCCGGCGTCTTTGTTAGGGAGTAAGGCTTATGACCAGGTCTATCAGGAATTTCCTAGCTACCCACAATCTTTTGGCCGTGTCGGCCCAGCACCAGGAGGCCGCCCTGAACCAGGAGCAGGAACTGGACACCACTCTCTTGGTGGACTTGAACTCCATGCTCAACTACCAGGCCTTAAAATATCCCAACCGGGAGGAGGTGACCGGCAAGGAAGAAGCGGACCGCCTCCATGACTTGGGGGGCACCGTGGCGGGCAGCCTCTCTTTCTCCCGGGCCCAGCCCCAGCATTTCGCCTTTGTCCTGGCCTATGCCCTGGGCGCAGTGGAGACGGCCCCGGCAGGGATAAGCGGCTTTCGCCACACCATCCGTCCCCGGCAAGGGGAGGTGGATGTGGCCCGGTCCAACCCTTCTTTTACCGCGGCCCTGCGCTACGGCGGCCAGGTGATGAAACGGCGCTTTGCCTCCTGCTTTCTGGACCAGGTGCGGGTGGAGTGGCCCAAGGACGGTTGGGCCAAAATCACCGGCACGGTGAAAGGCACCGGCAAGGTTACCGACAACACTCAGACGGAGGAGGTGACCGCCCCTTATAACGCCGCCAGCCTGACCCTGGCGGCCAACGGGGTGGCGGGGGACACCCCGGCGGCGCGACTCAGCAACGTCCAGGCCGTTCAGGTCAATAACCCCGCCACCCTGGCCTGGGAGGAAGTGAGCTATAGCGCGGTGTCGGCTGCCACCCCCGCGGCCATCACCATTACTCCCCCCGGAGGCACCGGGGAATCCACCTCCTACCGGGTCTATTACCTGCCGGTGGAGAGCGACTGGATGGCTTTTCCCCCCCGGGTGGAAGAGCCGCCATTAAAAGTGAGCCAGACCATGGTGAATTTAGGGGGGCGCTGGGACGGCAGCGCCTTTCAGGGAGGCCATACCCTGACGGCGGAACTGCGTCGTTTGGTCTGGACCCTGAACAACCACCTGACCCCGGAACGCACCCCCGGCGCGGGCGTGAATTACGCCAACCGGGCCTTTCGCACCGGCCGGGAACAGAAACTGGTCTTCGACCGGGATTTTCGGGACTTCCTCCTGGCCCAACACCTGAAAGACAACGATTACCTGGCCCTTTACCTGAAGGCGGTAGGCCCGGAATTCGAGACCGGCTTTTACTACCAGGTGGAACTGGTCTTCCCCCGGGTAGCGCTGGTGAGCGCGCCGGTGCGGGCGGCCCAACGCCGCCTGGCGGAAGAAGCGGAATTCGCCATCCTGGAAGACGATACCTACGGCTCCACCATCGCCTACGTCCAAAACCAGGTGAGCGGGTATGCCGGGTAGCAGGATAGTTGTGGGGGGAGGGCCGGGGGGAATAAGTAATCAGTAATCAGTAATCAGTGATCAGTGATTACTGATCACTAATCACTGATCACTGTTAATGGCCCCCTCCCCCACAACAACTCACTCCAACAAGGAACGCCGTATGGCCAGGGTCTTAGGGGAAGAGCGCCAGATATTGGTGGTGCATGATCCGGTGTCGGGGTCGGAGGTCACCTTTTATTATCGCTTACCCACTTCCGAGGAGCGGGTGGCCTATCAGTTATCGGCCTTTCGCCTGGAGGGGGGTGAGCGGCGGTTTTGCTTAGGGGAGACCCGCCTTAAGTTCGCCTTGGAAATTTTATTGGGCTTTGAGCCGGGAGACTTCCTGGTGCAGGAAGAGGGGAAGCCGGTGCCGTTGGATCCGACCCGGCATGGAGACTGGCGGGAGCAACTGGTCCGCCATGCCCCCGACCTGTTGTCCTACCTGGCCCAGCAGGTCTTTGAAGGCCTGCGGGTGGCGGGCCGGGGAGAAGCGGAATGGGACTGACCGGAAGTGGGAAGTCCGCCGGTGGGGACTGGCTGGCCGGCTGGCCTCTTAAAAGGGAGATCAAGGCCCTGGCCACCGGCCGATTGTGCCGGGAGGAGTGGCGCCGGCAATGCCGGATGGAAAACGGCGCTTTCGCGGACTGGGCCTGCGAGGTCTGCGAGGAATTTTTAAGGCCGGAGGCCATTTCTCCCTGGACCTGGCATTTGCTCTTTCTGCACCACTTGCAGAAGGCCGGCTATCCTTTCCGGGCCAATGATCTGAGCCTGGAAATCTGGTTGCTCTTGGGCCTGCTGCAGCGGGAGCTGGAGGCCGCGGGGGGAGGGAAAATTGCCCAAAACCAAAAGCAGATCTAGAAGCAGCAGCCGGCAGGAGCTGGCGGATTTCCGGGCACTCCAGGAAGAGCTGCTAAACCTTAGCCGGGAATACAGCCAGGCCCGACTGGCCGTCTGGTCCAAAGAGGTCCAGGGCCTGAATGACCTCTGGTCCACTTTGGGGCTCCACTGGCAGGGAACCCTGGAGCAAATGTCCTCCCTGGCCTTCGCCAAGTTTGAGGAGATCTCCGCCAAGGGGGAATCCGCCGGCAGTCTCTTGAGCCAAAGCTGGCAGGCGGCGTTTTCGGAAATCTCCGGGGCTGCGGACGAATGGGGGGAGCACTTCCTGGGGGTGCTGGAAAAGGTGACCCTGGCCTGGCAAGGAAGCCCGGCCGGCCAGGCCGGCACCCCCTGGCTGGCCGCTCTGGGCCTGGACTTTGGTGGTTGGTTTCACCAAGGCGGCGTCGTCGAAGCCCACAGCGGGATGATCATTGACCCGGAAGTGCTCCTGGGTGACGAACAACTGGTGCTGGTGCAATCCGGGGAAGGCATCCTGCCCCGGGAAAGCATGGCCCGGTTGGGAGAACAAAATTTTGAGGCCTTGCGCTCCGGGCGGTTTGAGCTCGGCTCAGGAGGAACGACACCCAGCTTTGACGTCACCATCCAGGTGCAAAGCCTGGACGCCGCGGGGGTGGCGGGCCTGGATTGGGACCGCCTGGTGCAGCGGCACCTGCTCCCCGCCCTGACCAAAGAAATGGGCCGGCGCTGGTAAGGAGGCGACATGGCCAAGGCCAAATTGGAATGGACCCCCAAAGGCGGCGGGCGTCAGAGCTACACCCTGCCGGTCAACTTCACCTGGGGCTACCAGGAACTGCACCAGGACGACAGCGATCGGCAGCGGGCCCTGGACGGCACCTTGAGAAGTTACGCCCAGGAGATGAAAGCCAGATGGGTGCTGCGTTTTCAACAAATCTCCACTGCCCAGAAGGAACAACTGGCCGCCATCAAACAGGCCCAGACGGATATCGACTTCTTCCGGGAGGCCACCGGCCCCAAAACCTTTACCGGAGCCTGGATTAACGACCTGGACTTTCACGAAACCGCGCCCGGACTCTGGTCCGGCAGCATGATGTTGGAGGAGGTATAGGAGGTATAAGTGATGTGGGGGGAGGGCCAGGGACCTGAGGTCCCTGCCCTCCCC
>JBFLZI010000026.1:0-26817 GCA_040756315.1 Thermodesulfobacteriota bacterium
GGAGGGCAGGGACATCAGGTCCCTGGCCCTCCCCCCACTAAAATGTTTTTTGATCATGTCCTCAGTAGAGCTAAGTACATAAGCAATTAAAAATCATGAACATTCTCCTGATATATGAGCTTCTGCCCCGGGAAATTCTCAGCCTGAAGGTCCTGGCCCGGGTCCTGGAGAGACGGGGCCACACCGTCACCATTGTGGGCTATCCGGAGGCCAATGCCACGATCCGGAAGATTCAGCCGGATATCGTGGTCAACAACACCAACCGGCAGAAAGAACACTTTTACCCTTATTTTTATGGACTTAGGCACCATGACTTCAAGATTGTCGACCTCCCCTGGGAGCAGATTATTGTGCCTACCATCCGTTGGGCTTTTAAATACAAGGACGGGTTCCAGCAGAAATATATTGATTTGCGGTTGGCCTGGGGGGAGGGCTTTAAAAGGCACTCGGTCAATGAAGGGCTGAAGGCGGAGAACGTTATCGTCACCGGCTCGCCGAAACAGTCCTTGATACCCCTCATGCAGGCAGTCATAGATAAAGAGGCGGTTAAGTCGGTTATTTTAGGGGAGAATCATCCACATTCAAAGATCGTTCTGGTGACCTGCGGTTTCCCCGGCGCCTTTCTGGAGGTCAACCGGCACCAAGGCAACCCGGCCGCTTATAATTACCTGAAATTCAACATTCCCTGGTCGAAGATTTATAATGCCCTATATATTCAGCTTATTAAAGAAATTGCCCCCCGCTACCCGGAAGTTCTCTTCCTGGTGCGGCTGCATCCGGGGAAATTCGTGGAATTACGGGAGATGTTCGGCCAGAATACCAAGGACTCTCCCAACGTCTTTCTGAATTGGGAAGGGGATTTCAACTGGCTCTTGCTGGTGGCGGACCTGGTCATCGCCACCCGCTCCACCGCCTTGATTGACGCCTATCTGGCGGAGATCCCGGCCCTGAACCTGCTGGACCCGGAAGTGGACCCTTATCTCACCGACCCTTACAGTCTGATGCCTTTCGATCTGTTTGGGGAACTGGTATCTAAGCAGGATATCATTAACCACCTGCCCCAATATCTTTCCGGGACTTATAGATATGACCTTCCCAGGCTGGCGCAAATCTGGCTGCATGATTGGATAAACACCCAGGGGTGGAAATGTTTTGACAACATCGCCGCGGCCCTGGAAGAAGTCCACCAGCGACCCCGCCGGGATTGGGGGCGGCAATTCCTCTACGAACATAAATGGAAAATCAAGAGATGGCGGGAAGCCCGCTTCGCCCACCAGCGCCCGCCGGTGGACTTTCATAGTTACGGTTTCCCCGGGTTGGATGACCTCCTGCTGGCCAATCTACCCGACGGCTGAATCCCTTTTGGGGTAGGACCTGATGGCCGCCAGTGCCGCGCTTGAGCAAAGTCTCCGGGACTATTACACCGGCTACTACCGGGAGCAGCTGGGTCTGCCGGATTGGCCGGACCGGGTGGAGGCCCGGCTTAAGGAAGAGGAGAATTTTGGCGAACCCATTGTGGGTAAGATCGAACGCTGGCTGGATTATGACTTTCGAGGCCAGGAGGTGCTGGTGGTGGGTGCCGGCACCGGGGCCGAAGCCGTGGTCCTGGCCCGCCGGGGCGCCCGGGTCCGGGGTCTCGAACCTCATCCCCAGGCCCACCGGATTTTGCAGTTAAAGGCCGGGAACCACCACCTTGACCCCGCCGCCTTTGTAAGGGGCAGAGCCGAAGCCATCCCCTTTCCCGGCGACACCTTTGATTTCGTCTTCTGCTACACCGTGCTGGAGCATGTGCAGGAGGTGGACCGGGCCCTTGACGAGATGCTCCGGGTCTGTAAGCCTGAGGGTCTGGTGTTCCTGCAACTGCCGGATTATCGCTTCCCCTACGAAAGCCACTATAAGGTCTGGCTAATCCCTTTCGGCCCCCGGTGGCTGCAGGCCCTGTACCTGAAATGGCGGGGGCGGCCCACGGAGTATTTCTGGACCCTGAATTTCTTGACCGGCCCTAACCTGGATCGCCGCTTGTGGCAGAGGAACGTGGACGTTCTGAGAATCAACGAACCTTATCTATTGTTGTGGAAAAACCGGAGGTTTCAGTATCTCTTTGCCCGGCTCTTTGCCATTCCTTCCCAGCAGAATATCTTTTTGAAAAAAAGATGGGAGCGATGACCGAGACCTTCTGGAAGCGCCCGCCCACGCAAGCGGAACTAGAGTCCCTGGCCCCCTGGCTCCAGGTCCATGACTTCGGGTCCGTGCAGACCCAGGTCCCCCCGGGCTCGGAGCAGGCCCCGCAATTCTTTGCGGCCCGGGCGGCCCTCCTCCAGGAAATTTTAGGGGTCCTGGAACCGGGGGTGGAGGAAAAGACCTTGCTGGAATTGGGCTGCGCCTCCGGCCTCCACTGTTTTACCGCGGCGGCGCGGCACTGGCAGGCCACCGGCCTGGATCCCCGGGAGCATCACATCCGGCAGGCCTCTTTTTTGGGGGGGCTGGTGGCGGAGGGTTTCCCGCCGCCCCGGTTCCAGGTGGGGTCGGACCGCCTTCTCCACACCCTGGAAGGACAGTGGGGAGTCAGCCTTTGCTACAATGTCCTCCAGGTCCTGGGAAATCCCGGGGAGACCTTAAAAGATTTGCGGCAACGCTCCAGATACGCCCTGATTCTGGAGACCCCGGTTTACACTCCCCCGTGCCCGGAACCCATTTTCATCCCGGGGAACAACTGGCTTTACCAGGCTTCCTGCCAGATCACCAATCATGGGGCCTTAAAGCACCATAAGAAGGGGATTGAGGATTTTGCCCTGGTCTTAAGTTTTCCGGCCTTGGTTTATCTGCTGTTCCAGGCCGGATTTGCCGCGGTGGCTTACCTAACGCCGCCGTCGCACTGGCAGGGGTCGGGTTCCCGGGGGCTGGAGGGCTTTTTTACCGGGCACCAGCATTTGCTGGTGGCCACCACCGCCTCTTTACCCCGGGAAAAGCTCCAGGTCCCCCAAACCTGGGTCTGGTTAAGCCAAGCCCCGGAGCCGCCTAACTACGATTACGCCGGTCCTTGGGGGAGCACGGCTTCCCCAGCCAGGCGGCCCCATCCCTTGGTGCAGGCCCTGGGCCGGAAGCTGATGGCCTGGGGCCGGCGCCTCGGTGGTCAATAGGGCCATCCTGCCATGAGCCAGCAAGGGCCGGACGAGGTCATCGCCCTGCGCCTGGACGACGTGGGCGCCTGCAGCAAGCGCTATGAAGTCTATTCCGACCGGGCCTGGCACCTGGGCCCCCTCACCTTGCCCGCTAACTGGCTCTTTCTCAAATATCTGCCGGGCCTTAGGGCCTGGGGGCCATACCGGGAGATGGAGCCAAGTGAATGGCTCATGGTCTATCGCCTGTTGGCGGACTTTCGGGCTAAGTTGACGGTGGCGGTGACCGCCGCCTGGCCCGAAGACGAGCACCGCCTGATTCCCTTTCCCCAAAAATTTCCCCAGGAGGCCGCGGTCCTCAAGGAAGGGCTGCAAGGGGGCCTCCTCGAGATCGCCAACCACGGCCTCACCCACTGCGTGCTCAAGGATAATGCCTTTAAACCCCGCCTTTTCTCCAGTAACCGCCGGTTCCACCGGGAGTTTGGGGACTGGCTGCCCCAGGAGGAGCAGTTTGAGCACCTGGCCCGTTCCCAGGGAATCCTCCAGGATTTCTTTCAAACGGAGATCGTCACCCTGGTGCCCCCCGGCAACTGTTTTACCGAAGAGACTCTCACCGCCGCGTCCCAGGTGGGCCTGTGCTACGTCTCCTGCCAGACCCCTCCCCGGTTTTCTCAGGATTTGGTGGTTTTGGGGGACACCCGGGTCTTTCCCTGCCATGACCGGGACCTGGTGCTGGGGGGAGTGGCCTGGCTCCGGCAGCGCCTGGAGACCCTGGCCGGCCGGCGCTTCTGCTTTGTCAAGGAATTGGGAGAGATGGTCCAGGCCGGAGTGCTTCCCCTGCAACCGCCGGCAGGAAGTCAGGACTGAAACTGTCGCTGTTTCCGGGGTTAGGCCAGCTTTTGGGCGGGCTCCCGTTGGGCCGGGGCCTCCAGGGACCACTTAAAGGGCACCAGGAAATGGCTGCGATAGCGGCTTAAACCGGGATCTCCCCCCAAGCCGGGGGCCCCGGAGTCAGTGGGGGCCTCATCCTCCTTCACCATTACCAGACTGCTGCCGTTGTCCACAAACTGCTCGTTCACCCAGGCGGCATAACTCATCTGGTACAGCCCGGGGGCCAGGGGGAGCACCGGCACCCGGCAGACCAGGCGTCCGGCCAGGGGCAGCCGGGCCATCTCCGGGGCCGGCAGTTCATAGGGACAGGAGAAGAGGGTGGGAACCTTGGCATGTCCCAGGACCAGATTGATGAGCAGGCGGGCGGCCCGGATTTCCGGGTGGGCGGTGTACTCCACCACCATATTCACCGCCTCCCCCAGGGTAGCGTAATCCGCCGGGGCGCCGTCGTCGTCCACCAGGTAAGACCGCTGGAAGGTGAAGATTTTCCCGGTCCTCAGGGATTTTTCGGTTTGCCCCGCTTCGGCCCCCAGGCTCATCATGGCGTCATAGTAGCGGTTGATGACTTCCTTGGGTTCCCCCACCAACTGCAGTTGGCCGTTGTCGATCCAGGCCACCCGGTCGCATAAGCTTGCCACCGCGTCCATATTGTGACTGACAAAGAGCACGGTGCGCCCGGCTTGGGTGATCTCCCCCATCTTGCCCAGGCATTTCCGGTGGAACTCGGCGTCCCCTACGGCCAGGACTTCATCCACCAGCAGGTTCTCCGACTCCAGATGGGCCGCCACCGCAAAGGCCAGGCGCACGTACATGCCGCTGGAGTAACGTTTCACCGGGGTGTCGATGAATTTCTCCAATCCGGAGAATTCCACAATTTCATCAAATTTCCGCTTAATCTCCCCCACGGTCATCCCCAGGATGACGCCGTTCAAGAAGATATTTTCCCTCCCGGTGAGATAGGGGTGAAAGCCGGTGCCGATCTCCAAAAGGCTGGCCACCCGGCCCTTGAGCCGGACCTCCCCCTCGGTGGGCGCGGTGATGCGGGAGATGATTTTCAGCAGGGTGGACTTGCCGGCGCCGTTGCGCCCGATGATGCCCAGGACCTTGCCCTGCTCCACCTCCAGGGAGAGGTCCCGCAAGGCCCAGATATATTGGCTCCGGCCGCCGTCCCCGCCGGAGTGCAGCCCCACCAGGGAGTGGGGGTCTTCCTTGCCCCGGATTTTAGCCCACCAACTTTGCAGATCGCTGAAAAGGTAGCCGGTGCTGATCACCCCCAGGCGGTAGAGTTTGGACAGGTTGTCAATGCGGATGGCGATGGTCATGGCTTCCCGGCTTGATGGCTTGGTTAATCGGTTACAACCCCTCTTAAATGGTGTCCATAAAAGTCTTTTCGATGCGGGTGAACAGCACCAGGCCAAAGAACAACAGAATTAAGGTGACCGACACACTCAAGACCACGTCCGGCAACGTCACCGAACTGGCCCCCAGGAAGGCCAGGCGGAAGCCCTCCACCACCGCGGTCATGGGGTTAAGGAGGAAGATGCCCCGATAGGCCTCGGGAATCTGGGAGAGGGGATAGACCACCGGGGTGGCGAACATCCAGAGTTGCACGCCAAAATTGACCAGCATGCTGAGGTCCCGGTATTTAGTGGTCAAAGAAGAGATGATGATGCCGCAGCCCAGACCCAGGCAGCCCATCTGCAGGATCAAGAGGGGCAGGGTCAGGATCCACCAGTTGGAGGCGATGGCCGCTCCCTGAAAATAATAGTAAAAGAGAAACGCCAGGAACAGGCAAAATTGAATGAGGAATTTCAGGATGTTGGAGATAACCAGGGCCAGGGGCACCACCAGGCGGGGAAAATAAACCTTGCCCATAACCCCGGCGTGTTTCACAAAGGTGTCGGAGGTCTCCACCAGACAGGCGGAGAAATAGGCCCAACAGACCGTGCCGGAAAGATAGAAGAGGAAGTCCGGAATACCGTCGGTGGGAATCTTGGCGATGCGGCCAAAGACGAGTGTAAACACCAGGGTGGTGAACAAGGGCTGGAGGAAAAACCACAGCGGGCCCAGGATGGTTTGTTTGTACTGGGCCACAAAGTCCCGGCGGACCGAAAGGCGGACCAGGTCCCGATAGCGCCAGAGTTCGGAAAGTTCCAGGTGGAACCAGGGGTGGCGGGGACGGATAACGGTGGTCCACTCTTCTTCGTGGACCCGCCCCCCGGCGCCAGGCAGATTGTGGGCCGTCTCGGTTATCTTGGCATTCCCGGTCATTTGGAATAGAAATAACAAAAATTATCATAAACGATAATGAGAACCGGGTCAAATTTCCCTTGCCCTCTGGCTTAACCCATTGTAATATAAGAAAATAATTATTTCTGGCCGATATACTTAGATGACTTTGAGATTAGCACCGATCCCTACCTGGCTGGGCCTTTAAGGCAATATCTCGGCATGTGCTCATGAAAAAGGATTATGTGGTCGTCGAAGACAGGGGAGAGCCGGATGAGCTGGCCTTTGTGGAAGAGTTTTGGACCCAGCGCTGGGACCAGCAGTCCAGCCCGCCCTCCCCGGAGTCGGTGGCGCATCGTCCGGAAATGGAGCTCATGCTCCCTTATTTAAAGAGCCTGCCCCCCGGGAGCCGCCTGTTGGACGGCGGCTGTGGTTTGGGGGAATGGACCGTCTTCTTGGCCCGGCAGGGTTTCGAGGTGGTGGGCCTGGATATCAGCGCCCGGACTATTGCCCGGCTGCAGCAACTCTTCCCCCGGCAGCAGTTCGTGCGGGGGGATCTCCGGGCCACCGAGTTTGCCGGGGCCTCTTTTGACGCTTATTTTTCCTGGGGCACTTTTGAGCATTTTGAGAACGGGCCGGGGGAGTGCATTGCCGAAGCCCATCGGCTTCTGAAGCCGGGGGGCTGGCTGTTTGTCAGCGTGCCCTATCAAAACTGGCGGCATATCTTGAGGGAAGCCCGTTCCCGGTATCGCTGGCAGGAGGGCTTTAACCTGAAGCCCGGCCCGCTGCCCCGCCTGCGCTTCTATCAGTGGCGCTTTACCAAGGCGGACTTGCGCCAGGAATTGGAGATGCGGGGGTTTGAAGTCTTGAAACTTAAGCCTCTCCATCGCCAGGAGGGGGTGCGCCGGGCCTTGGTGTGGGACTTAAAACTGACCCCGGAGACCCGCCTGTTTCATGCCGGGGAAATCTTGCTGTTGCGCCTGCTGCCTGGCGGTTTCATTGCCCACATGCTCATGGCGGTGGCCCGGAAGATTGAGGCCGCTCCTTGAGTCATGGCCTTAATGGCAACTCACCGGAGACCGGTCCCCGGGATCGGAGGGCTTGCAGAAGGGGAGGCAACCAGATAAGATGTTGAGGCAGCATGTTTGGGCAGACCACCCTTTCTGTCGTCGGACAGAAGGCCCCAGGAATGTTTAATCTCTCCCCCCTCAGGCGTTGGTGGAGCCGGACCCAAGATCGCCTGGCGGCCCGGTGGCGTAAAGCGGACATCGCCATTTTCCACCAGTTCATGCCGCCGCCCTACGGCGGCGGCAATCAATTCCTCCTCACTTTGCGGCAGGAGTTTGAGAGGCTGGGCTGGCGCACCGAGGCCAACGCCATTTCCCGGACCGCCCGGGCCTGCCTGTACAACTCCTTTAACTTCGACTTTGACCGGCTCCGGCAGTTCCGTCGCCCCGGCTGCCGGATGGTGCACCGGGTGGACGGTCCCATCGGCGTTTACCGGGGCCGGGACGACGGCACCGACCGCCGCATCTGGGAGATCAACCAGGAACTGGCCGACGCCACCATTTTCCAGTCCCGGTACAGTTTGAGGAAACATGCGGAACTGGGTTTAGAGTTTCGCGCCCCGGTGGTGATCCATAACGCCACCAACCCGGGGATTTTTCATGCCCGGGGCCGCCGCCCCTTCGCCCGGGACCGGAAGATCGCCCTGATCTCCATCAGTTGGTCGGACAACCCCAATAAAGGCGCGGCTTTTTATCAGCAACTGGAAGAGGCCTTGGACTGGGACCGCTTTGAATATACTTTCATCGGCAGGTCCAAGATTCGTTTTACCCGCATCCGCATGCTGGACCCCATACCCCAACCCCGGTTGGCGGAAATTCTGCGCCGGCATGACATTCTTATCTCCGCCAGCCGGCATGAGTCCTGTCCCAACGCCGTGATCGAGGCTCTGGCCTGCGGCTTGCCTTGCCTCTATCTGGACAGCGGCGGCCAGCCGGAACTGGTGGGGGAGGCGGGTCTGCCCTTTAACACGGCGGTGGAAGCCCTTGCCCAACTGGAACGTTTGGTGCTCGAATACGAGGAGCGCCAGGCCAAGATTAAGGTGCCCGGCATTGCGGAGGTGGCGGCGCGTTATCTGGAAGTTCTGGGTGTGCCCAAAAGAGAGACCGGCAGGGGGTTTATTAACACATAACGATCTAGACGACATAAATGATTGGGCCTCAGCCAGTAAGCCTTATCCCGGAATTTCCAGGACAACCGGAAATCATGAACAGCCGAGGGCGGCTGTTCCACATATCATCTGAAAATAATGTGGCACAGGCGCATTCGCTTATGCCTTGCTAATAATGGGAATGTTTTTATAGCTAAATCAACGGATGATAATTCAAGGTGGGGTTCCCCAAGGTGAATCCTTAAAGTCCCCCTTTAGGAAAGGGGGGAAATTAAACTTCCATCATCTATTAAGCGTCGATTTTTGCAGCTAAGCATTAGGTCAAGTTCCGGGAAAGTTGAAGTGGCAATTTTTTCTGCCGCTGATCGTGAGCTAAGGTGGGGATGATGACAAAAAAGGCTTTGCTCACCGGGATAACCGGCCAGGACGGCTCCTATCTGGCCGAATTCCTCCTGGACCAAGGCTACGAAGTCCACGGCCTCATCCGGCGGGTGGCTCTGGAAGACCCCCAGCACCGCCTCTGGCGTCTCCAACCGATCATGGACCGCCTGGTCCTGCACGCGGTCTCCCTGGAGAGTTACCCCAGCATCTTCAAGGTGATGGCTGAGGTGCAGCCCGACGAATGCTACCACCTGGCGGCCCAGAGTTTCGTCAGTTATACTTTTGAAGATGAATTCGCCACCATCAGCACTAATATCAACGGCACCCATTTTGTGCTCTCCGCCATCAAGGAGGCCGCGCCCCGGTGCCGCTTCTATTTTGCCGGGTCCAGCGAGATGTTCGGGACTGCCGGCGAATCCCCGCAACACGAAGGCACCCCCTTCAACCCCCGGTCCCCCTATGGCATTTCCAAGGTGGCGGGATTTCACCTCACCAAAAATTATCGCCAGATTTATCAGATTCATGCCTCCAGCGGCATTCTCTTCAACCACGAAAGCCCCCGCCGGGGCTTTGAATTTGTCACCCGGAAGATCAGCCATGGGGTGGCCCGCATCAAACTCGGCCAGCTCAAGGAACTGCCTTTGGGCAACCTGGAGGCCCGGCGCGACTGGGGCTTTGCCGGCGACTACGTGAAAGCCATGTGGCTGATGCTGCAACAAGACCGGCCCGACGACTACGTTATCGCCACGGGGGAGGAACACGCGGTCAAAGATTTTGCCGAACTGGCCTTTGCCCACGTGGGCCTGGACTGGCGGGATTACGTGGTGGTGGATGACCGGTTTTTCCGGCCCGCGGAAATCCATACGCTCCGGGGTGACTGCCGCAAAGCCAGGCAAGTCCTGGGCTGGCAGCCCCAGGTAAGTTTCCCGGAATTGGTCAGGATGATGGTGGACGCGGACCTGGAGATGGCCCAAAAGGAGGGTTCCCCCAAATGAGGGCGGTCAGGGGGATCGGCCGAGATATCAGGGAAAGGTGGCGCCATCACCGGGGCAATCCCGGTCGTCTCTGTCTCTGCTTTCCCCAAAGATCAGCTTTGCCGAAGCTGGGAGGCCCTTCTTAAGATGCCGGACTCCCCCAAACCCCAGGTAAAGTCTTTTTCCCTGTCCAAGACCGTCATCTATTCTCTAGTGCCCCTGGTCGTCTTATTGCTGATCCTGGAAGTGGGCATCCGCCTGGTTTACTACCAAATGTACGCCAGCTATCCCCTGGCCCTGGAGGGCGCTTATGAGGAACTCAAGGGCAGGCTGGCCCGGCTGGCTTCCCAGCGTGAGGTTAAGAGACTAGGGGATGAGCTGGGGTTGGACCAGGGGCAGGGGGTCAACCTGTTCGCCCCGGAGGGCGCGGAACTGCTGGCCCATTTTGAAAATCTCTATGAACAGAGCTTTGACCGGCTTGTGGCCGCGGTCAACAAAGCAGGGGCCAAGCTTCTGGTGTTGTATATTCCTTCCGACTTTACCAAAGACTCGCGCAAGGCGCAGCATTGCCGGAGCTTTTTCCAACGGCTGAGCGCCCGGCACCGGCTGGATTTCGTCGATGTCACCAGGTCATTTGCCCAATACCCGGTGGAAGTCGTCTCTTTTTTGCCCCAGAACGCCCACCTGTCCAGATTCGGCAACCGACTGGTGGCGGAGGAGCTCTCTCCCTATGTCCGGAAATACTCCCACTACCGGATGCCCACCACCTTTAAAGAGCGGCCCAAGATCTTTGGTGACCTAAGGCCCGGGGAGAATAAAGACTGGTTGTATATTCCCAGCATGCCTTATCGGGTGGTGGTCAACTCCCAGGGACTGAGAATGGATTATGACCTGAAATTTCCTAAAAAGAAACAGCGCCTCCTCTGTCTGGGAGATTCCTTTACTTTTGGGCCGTATTTGCCCAATCATGATACTTTTCCCGGCCTGTTGCAGCAGAAATTCCCCGACAAGGAAGTCATCAACGCGGGAATTTGCGGTTACAATATTGCTGATGAATTATCCTTATTTCAGCACCGGGCCCAATATTGCGAACCGGACATGGTCATTCTGCAAGTCCTGGATAATGATCTGGGGGACTTTTATTATTTGCGCCGGCGCCTCTTTGCCCGGGACCCCAGAGCTTACGCTCCTTCGGAACCGGAAATGAGATATTTGACCAGACATAAATCGAAAGAAAAGGCGCAATAATAAATAATAATTGGCTCTAGGGCCGGTCATACTAATTTGACGACAAAGATAGAGCTTTAACCTTAAAGAGCGCGACGCCAAAAATTTATGTAGGGCGCGCCTGGCGCGCCAAATCATAAAACCCTTAGATGTATTTTCTGGTGCGTAAAACGCACCCAACGATAAAACCTTCAAACGTTGCCTGGGCGAATTTTCATGACCTGGGGGTCACCACGAACCATGAAACTGTAGAACCGCCGCCCGGGGCGGTTACCGCGCCGCCGGGGGCGGCGGCGCTACATTCTCATATAAAGCGAAGAACCTCGTATTTTTAAATACTTGAGACCATTCGGGTCGCTCAGGGCGACAGGAAAACTAGTTTTGGAATACTTCTAGGCGGAAGCGCATGGGTCCCGGGGTTTTCCGGCTGGGACCCGGTGGTTTCCCAAAGTTAATGCTACGGTGGGGAACATTGAATTCTCTGGGCTATTTTATCAACAACATGGCCGGGCGCCTGGTTCAGACCGCCCGGCGCCAGGTTTCCCGGACCTGGCGCCCTTACTCCCGTCTGATCCTGGTCAGCGACTCCCCGGTCTGGGTTCTGGCGGAGGAGATGCGGGAACTGGCCTCTCTCTCCCGGCGTCTGGGGATCCGGGTGGCCGCCGCCGGCTGGCTGGAGGCAGCCGCACGCCAGTCTCTCTTTTTTGCCAGCCATTTCCAACTGATGCGGTCCAAGCAGTGGCCGGGGCGGGACCACCGCCTGGGGACGGCCTACTTCCACGGCAAGCCGGGCACCGGCACCCCTTTGTTCGACGAGTGTTACCAGAGGCTCTGCCGGGAGCACTCCCGGATTGAGCGTATCCAGGCCTCCCACACCGAGATGCGGGACCTGGTCTTAGCGTCGGGCATTGCTCCGGAAAAGGTCTTTCTCATCCCCATCGCCGTCAACCCCTCCTTCTTTGCGATGCAGACGCCGGAATCCCGGCGCCAGGCCCGGGACCAACTGGGTCTGCCCCAGTCAGCCGCGCTGGTGGGTTCTTTCCAAAAAGACGGCAACGGCTGGGGGGAGGGGCTGGAACCCAAATTGGTCAAAGGCCCGGACATTTTTCTCCAAACCCTGGAAATCCTCAAAGAGAAGATCCCGGAACTTTTCGTCCTGCTCTCCGGGCCGGCCCGGGGTTACGTGAAAGCCGGTCTGGAGCGCCTTAAGGTGCCTTATAAGCATCTTTATTTTAAAAGTTACCCGGAAGTGGGACAATTGTTTCAGGCTCTGGACCTTTACCTGGTCACCTCCCGGCAGGAGGGGGGGCCTAAGGCGGTGTTGGAGGCCATGGCCAGCGGCGTGCCCCTGGTGACCACCCGGGTGGGGCAGGCCATGGATTTAGTGCGCCCCGGAGAGAACGGCTGGATGGTGGAGTCTGAAGATGTGGAGGGACTGGCCCATTGGGTGGAATACGTCCTGGGCCACCCCAGCGGCCTCTCCGGGGTCCTGGCCGAAGGACGCTTAACCGCGGAGGCCAACAGTTATGAGGCCCAACTGCCCTTATGGCGCAATTTCATGCGGGGGTTTGTGGATTTTCCCGGGGCAGAGGCTTTTTGTGCCTGAACCGTATCGGGGACCAAAGGATTAATGGATACCACCCCTGCCACCCCGGAGCCGCGGGCCAGGCCGGACCGTCACTGGCTCAGTCTGCCGGTGGGCTGGCTGCTGGGGCTGAAAAAGTGGGGCAAGCTGGTTTTGATCTACCTGGGGGGCCGGCCCCCGGCCGGACAGGTCCGGGTATCTTACGAGCACCAGCGCATACCCGCCCCCCCGGGCGTCATGGTGGGAGGAATGGTAAAATTTGTGCCCCTTAAGCAGATTTTACCCCATTCGCCGTGGCGTTTTAATATTCTCTATCTGGGCAGCAGTACGCTCCCCCGGGATTTGCCGGAATTAATCCGGCTGGCCCGAAGGAAAGGGGCCAAAATCGTCTTAAACCAGAACGGGGTGGGCTATCCCGCCTGGGCCGGGGCTGACTGGCAGACGGTAAATCGACCTATGCAGGCGGCCCTGAAAGAGGCGGATTACATCTTCTATCAAAGCGAATTCTGCAAACGGAGCGCGGATCACTTCCTGGGACCGGGCCGGGGGGCCTGGGAAATCTTGTATAATCCGGTGGATACCGACTTTTTTCGCCCGGCCCCCGCGCCTTTCCCTTCCCACGAACTGGTGCTGCTGCAGGCGGGCACGGCCAAGAGTTTTTACCGGTTCGAGACCGGGGTGCGCACCCTGGGGGAACTGTGCCGGCGGGGCCTTAAGGCCAGGCTCATGGTCGCCGGCCACCTGGCCTGGGATGACCGTCCCCAAAAAAGCCTGGCGGAGGCCCAAGGGTTGCTGGAGCAATTAGGGCTTCGGGACCTGGTAACCTTGCTGCCGCCCTATTCCCGGAGTGAGGCGCCAACTATTTTTCAACAAGCCCACATTATGTTACATACCAAGGTTAACGACCCGTGTCCGGCGGTAGTGCTGGAGGCCCTGGCTTGCGGTTTGCCGGTAGTTTACGCCCAAAGCGGCGGGGTGCCGGAGTTGGTGGGGCCGGAAGCCGGTATCGGAGTGCCGGACCGGGCCAACTGGGAAGCGGATATTCCACCTGATCCGGCGGGATTGGCGGACGCGGTTACGCGGGTCTGGGAGAAATGGCCGGAGTATTCCCGGGCGGCCCGTACCCGGGCGGCGGAGAAATTTGACCTCAAGCCCTGGCTTGAAAGGCACCGGGAAGTGTTCGCCCGCCTGGTGCAATGAGACTGGCCGCATGTCAACGCTCCGGGAAACCTATTGGCGGTCCAAGCTCCCCTGGTGGCGCAATGTGCTCCGCGGCGGGGTGGCAGGTTTGCTCAATCTGCTGCCGGATAAGGTCTGGCTGCGCCTCAATAGCCTGAGATGGGAGGGGCTGGCCCGGCGGGAGCCGGCCCGGGCTTTGCAGGCCTTGCTGACCGCCGACCAGGAATTGAACCGGTTTATCGACCAGGAGGCGGTGCGCTACGGCCAGGGCGTCCATGCCAAGCATCGCCTAACCAAATATCACGATTTTTTCGTCCGACGCATCGGCCCGGGGGAAAAGGTGCTGGACGTGGGCTGCGGCAACGGCCTGGTGGCCTACGCCGTGGCCGAGGGGGCCGGGGCCTGGGTGGTGGCCATGGACCTGGACCCGGACCATCTGGCCCAGGCCCGGGGGAGGTTTTCCCACCCCCGCATAACTTACCTTTGGGGGGACGCCTTGACCGAACTGCCGGAAGGGGGCTTTGACGTGGTGATCCTCTCCAATGTATTGGAACACCTGCCGGCGCGCCCCCGGTTTTTGCAAAAGCTCCAGGCCGCGGCCAGGCCCTCCCGCCTGCTGATCCGGGTGCCTCTGTTTGAGCGGGAATGGCGGGTGCCCCTGCGCCGGGAATTGGGCTTGGAATGGCGCTCGGATAATACCCATGAAACGGAATACACCCTGGAGTCCTTCGCCCAGGAGATGGCGGCCGCCGGCCTTAAGGTGGACCATCTGGAGGTCCGCTGGGGGGAGATCTGGGCCGAAGTGAGCAAATCTTGAGTCAGCAGGCAGAAGAGAAAATGCCAAGTTCACCGGCGCCTCCCAAGATCAGCGTGATCATGAGCGTGTTCAACGGGGAGCCTTATCTCCGGGAGGCGGTGGACTCCATCCTCAAACAGACCTGCCAGGATTTTGAGTTCATCATCATCAACGACGCTTCCACCGACAATACCGGCCAGGTCCTGGACAGCTATGACGATCCCCGCCTGGTGCGGCTGGAAAACCCTGTTAATCTGGGGCTGACCCCGTCCCTGAACCGGGGCCTGGCAGTGAGCCGGGGGGAATTCATCGCCCGCCAGGACGCGGACGATCTGTCTCTGCCTACCCGGTTGGCTACGCAGTTGGATTATCTGGAGCGGCACCCGGAGATCGGCGTGTTGGGGACTCAGATGGAGGTGATCAATACCGCCGGAGCATTCTTATACAATTATGAGGTGCCCCGGTCCCATTCCCTTATTGTCTGGTCTTTGTTCTTCGGGCGCTCCCTGGCCCACCCCACGGTGATGCTGCGCCGGCAGGTGCTGGAGGAGGTGGGAGGCTACGACCCCGCCTTCACCCACGTGGAAGACTTTGAACTCTGGACCCGGCTTATCGAGAAAACCAGGTTTACCAACCTGAGCTTCCCTTTATACCGTTACCGGGACCGGGCCGATTCCATCTCCCACACCAAGGCCGCGGAGCAACTGCTAAAGGTGATTGAGGCCAGGCACCTTCTGGCTAACCGCCTTCTGAGCTGGGAGGTTTCCCCGGAACTTTTGGAGTGGCTGCACCAGTCCCAACTTCCCGGCCATGCCCTGACCGAGGCCCAGGTTAAGGAGGTAATTTCCCTGATCCTGGACCTGAACCGGGCCATGGCAGACAAGGGGTTCCTCCGGGAGGAGGAGTTACCCGAGGTGCAAACCGACCTGGTGGCCAGGATTATGGCGGCAGCCGGCCGGACTAAACCGGGGGCGGGGGCAAAACTGGCAAAACCGGTAGAGCTTCTCACTCAGGCCGTGGCCCATCCCGGCCAGGCTTTCCGGGCCTTGGGGCAACGAGCCCGGGAATTCTGGTCCGGTTTGCGACCGGCTCCAGGGGGCGGCTGGCCCGGGGCCGGGGCGGGGGGGTACAAGGTAAGCGGGGCCCCGGCTCCTGACGCCGGCCTTACCGTGGTAGTGCTCTCCTATGAAAGAATGGCGGGTTTGGCGGCCCTTCTTAAGAGTCTCTTGGCCCAGGACCTGGGCGGCCGGAAATTGGAGTTGCTCATCTGCAACAATTCCCCCCGGGTGCGCCTGAAGGCCTCCCCCTTTTCCCCGGTGGGACGGTTGCTCTCCCAATTTGCCGACGTCAAGGTCTTTAATTCCAGCTATAATTGGCGCTGCCGGGTGAGGTATGGGGTGGCCGCCCTGGCCGCCTACGACACCATCATGTTCATCGATGACGATCTGACCCTGGCCCGGCCCGACTTCCTCACCTACATGTGGGAGCATTTTCGCACCCTGAGGCCGGTGGACCTGCTCTCCTGCTGGAACACCCTGTGGGTGGATTGGGGGGAGGAGGAACTGGCCTGGGTGTCCTTGACCTTTCTCAGCCCGGCGGTGACCGCCCTCACCCAAACCGACACCATCGGTCCGGGGATTTGCATGTTTCATAAGCAGCTTCTGGCCACCCCGGGAATCACCACGGTCTCCCCGGACTTTCCCCACGCGGACGACATGGCCTTTTCGTTGCTGGCGGCTTTACAGTGGGGGAGCCGGAGCTATTTCCTGCCCGCCTATAGGATGCTGAAGCTGCATCGGGAACATGCCCTAAATCCCCTGTATTCCGTCTCCGGGCACTATGACGATCTTTGCTCCCAGTTTAAGAGCTTGCTGAAACAGGGCTACCAACCGGTCCTGAGCCGTGAGCCGCATCGCGCCCCAGAGAACGGCTCTCCGGAACAATACGCGGCCCGGACCCTGCCCCGGGAGAAATACCCCTGGAAATAACCGAAAAGCCCGGCGATCATTGCTGCTTAGGGAGGAATTACCCCATTAAACCGGCACCCATTGCCCTCTTCGCCTATAACCGTCCCAGGCATGTCCGCCGGACGGTGGCGGCTTTGGCTGCAAACGATCTGGCCCAGGAGAGCGACCTGATCGTTTTTTCCGACGGCCCCAAAGATGACCGGGACTGGGACCGGGTGGCCGAAGTCCGCCGCTACCTGGGAAACATTGAGGGATTTCACCGGCTGGAAGTTATTGAACGTCCGGAAAATCTGGGCTTGGCCGGCTCTATTATCACCGGGGTGACGGAAGTGGTGGAGGCCCATGGCCGGCTCATCGTCCTGGAAGATGATCTGGTGACCTCTCCCTATTTTCTCCGCTATATGAATGAAGCTTTGGACTTTTATGAGGACCAGGAGCAGGTGGTGAGCATTTCCGGGTATGTCTATCCGGTGGCCGGGCTGCCCGAGACCTTTTTCCTTCTGGGCGCGGATTGTTGGGGTTGGGCCACCTGGCAGCGGGGCTGGCGAATCTTTGAAGCCGACGGGCAAAAACTCCTGGACCGGTTGCGCCGGGAAAATCTGACTGAGGTCTTTGATTTTGACGGGGCCTTTGCCTACACCAGGATGCTCACGGAGCAGATTCAGGGCAAGAATTCCTCCTGGGCCATCCGGTGGTATGCCTCGGCTTTCCTGGCCCGGCGCCTGACCCTTTACCCGGGCCGCTCCCTGGTGCACCATATCGGGGGGGACGGCAGCGGCACCCATTGCGGCAGCACCAGCCGGTTGGACGTGGAACTGGCCGACCGTCCCGTGGCGGTAGAAGAAATTCCCCTGACAGAAAATAGCCAGGCCCGGGAGAAGGTGAGAGAATTTCTCACGACCCTCAAACCCTCCCTTCTGGAAAGAATAATCTGCCTGGTCAAAAGAGCCTGGCGCTAAGTTTGCGAGGAGGTGACTTGGGGGAGGGGGATGATCGGTGATCAGTGATCAGTAAAAACAAAAAGGACCGGGACTGGTCACTGGTCACTGATCATTGCTTACTAATTTTCCCCGGCCCTCCCCCCACAAATCCCAGTATGGCACTCGGTATGGAAATAATACAGCGCGTCTTTTCTTCCCCGGAGTTGTTGGAGCAGCCGCCGGTATTGGTGGATATCGGCGCGGCCCGCCATTTGCCCCCGGATTGGCGTTTGATCGCGCCTTACTCCATCGGCATCGCCTTTGATCCCGACGAGAGGGAGATGGACTATATTGAAGAGGCCGGCTCAGCCTACAGGAAATTGTATGTCTTCAAACGGCTGGTGGCGGCCCGGCCCGGGAAGAAAAAGTTCTACTTAACCAGATCCCCGGCCTGTTCCAGCCTCTTGCCGCCGGATACCCACAAGCTGAAGGACTGGTTCTTCAGCGACCTTTTTACCGTGGACCGGGTGGTGGAACTGGAGGCCCTGGACCTCCCCGGCGTCTTTAAGGAACTGTCCCTAAATTACCTGGACTGGTTCAAGAGCGACTCCCAGGGCGCGGATTTGCGCCTCTTTCAGAGCCTGGGAAAAAAGATGGCCTCCCAGGTCCTGGTGGCGGAATTCGAACCCGGTATCCTGGACGCCTATCAGGGGGAAGACAAGATGCATGGCGTCATGGCCTTTATGGAAGACCTGCCCTTCTGGTTGGCCGACCTGGCGGTCAAAGGGACGCCGCGCCTTGCTAAAACGACTTTTGCCAAAGAATTCGGCAGGTTCGACGAAAAAATTGTCAATGTCCTGCTGAAGCCCTCGGCCTTTTGGGGGGAGATGTCGTATCTCAACACCTTTAACCACCAGGAGATGCAGTCCCGGCGCCGGTTATTGTTGGGCTGGGTCTGCGCGTCCATTAAAAAACACTATGGTTTCGCCCTGGAGTTGGCCTATACTGGCAAATCACTTTATGGCGACCCCCTGTTCGATGCTCTCCGGGAGGAATCGGTCAGGTCCATCAAGAGAAACCGGCTGAAGCTGCCTTTTTATTTATTGGCGAAGTTATATAATCGCTTGGTTGAGAAGTATTTTTAAAGAGCCTCTTTTGGCAAAATTACTCTTCTTAAAGAGGAGAAGGAAGGACAGCCGCCCCCGGCTGTCCGGGCACAGGCTGGAAAGCCCGTGCTACCAATACCAATACCTTTCATGATTTATGGGTGGGCTAACGGCTTCTGAGGAACTTCCTGAAGACTAAGACTAATGGATACCTTTCGTAACGCCCAGGTTCTCATCACCGGCGGTTTGGGTTTCATCGGCGCCAACCTGGCCTTTCGCCTGGTGGACCTGGGTGCCCGGGTGGTGCTGGTGGACAGCCTCATCCCCCAATACGGCGGCAATTTGCGGAACATCGCCGGCATCGAGGACCGGGTCACGGTGAACATCTCCGACGTGCGGGACCCCCACAGCATGAGATACCTGGTCCGGGACAAGGATTTTCTCTTCAACCTGGCCGGGCAGACCAGCCACATGGATTCCCTGGAGGACCCCTACACCGATCTGGACATCAACTGCCGGGCCCAACTCTCCATCCTGGAGGCCTGCCATCACTACAACCCCGGCATCAAGGTGGTGTTTGCCAGCACCCGGCAGATCTACGGACGGCCCGACTACCTGCCGGTGGACGAAAAACACCTGCTCCGCCCGGTGGACATCAACGGCATCAACAAAATGGCCGGGGAATGGTACCATATCCTCTACAACAACGTTTTCGGGGTCCGGGCCGCATCCCTTCGCCTGACCAACACCATCGGCCCCCGGATGCGCATCAAGGACGCCCGCCAGACCTTTGTGGGCCTCTGGGTCCGCCTGCTTCTGGAAGGCAAGCCCTTCGAGGTCTGGGGGGGCGAGCAACTCCGGGACTTCACCTATGTGGACGACTGCGTCGAGGCCCTGCTCCTGGCGGCCAAGGAAGAGAAGGCCAACGGGCGGATCTATAACCTGGGGGGCGACGGCATTATCAGCTTGAAGGAACTGGCCGAGCTTTTGGTGGAGGTTAACCGCGGCGGTGAATTTCTGGTCCGGGAATTCCCCCCGGACCGGAAGAAGATCGACATCGGGGATTACTACGCGGATTACCGCTTGATTCAGACGGAGTTGAATTGGCAGCCCCAAACCCCTTTAAAGGAAGCCTTGCAAAAGACCCTGGATTATTACCGTAGCAATCTGGCCTATTATATTTGAATCTAACCAGAGTCTTCATGGAACTTCCCCGGCAGAGATTGACCCGCAGATCCATGACCGAGACGTCTTCCCCCTTCATTCCCCAGGCAAATCCCCTGGCTTCTTACCTGGAGCAGCAGCAGGAGATTGACGCGGCCATCAAAGGGGTGTTGGACCGGGGCTGGTATATCCTGGGGCGGGAAGTTCAGAGTTTTGAAGAAGAATTCGCCTCCTGGCTGGGGGTGCCGTATGCCGTGGCCGCGGCCAGCGGCACCGACGCCCTGGAGTTGGCTTTGCGGGCCTATGACATCGGCCCGGGGGACTTGGTCATCACCGTGTCCCACACCGCGGTGGCCACGGTGGCGGCCATCGACCGGGCCGGGGCCACCCCGGTGCTGATTGACATTGATCCCCAAACCTACACGTTGTCTCCCGGAAGGTTGGCCCAGACCCTGGAGGAATTTTCCCGGGCCCCGGCCCTGGGTCCCCGGGTCCGGGCCGTCATCCCGGTGCACCTCTACGGCCATCCCGCCGATATGGACGCCATTCTGGAGGTGGCCCGGAAATATAACCTGGTGGTCATTGAGGACTGCGCCCAGGCCCACGGCGCCCGGTTTCGGGGGAAGATGGCCGGCTCCCTGGGGGACCTGGGGACCTTCAGTTTCTATCCCACCAAAAACCTGGGAGCCTTCGGGGACGGAGGCCTGGTGGCGGCCCATGCCCCCCTGGTGGCCGAGAAGCTGAGGAGCCTGCGGCAGTATGGCTGGCAGGAGCGCAATTTCAGCCGGCTGGCGGGGATCAATTCCCGGTTGGACGAAGTCCAGGCCGCGATTTTGCGGGTCAAATTGACCCGGCTGAATGACCACAACGCCCGCCGCCGGGAAATCGCCCGGCGCTATGACGCGGCCTTGGCCGGCACCGCCATTCGACCTCCGGTGGTGGCGGCAGGAATGGAACACGCCTTTCATCAATACGTGGTGCGTAGCCCCCGGCGGGAGGACTTGCGCCGTTTCTTGGAGGAACGGGGCATCGGCACCGCGGTGCATTACCCCTACGCGGTCCATCAGCAGCCGGGCTATCAGCAGAAAATTATCCCGGGGGCCGGGGGCCTGCCCGTTACTGAAGAGGTCTGCCGGGAGGTCTTGAGCCTGCCGCTCTATCCCCAACTCAGCGACGGAGAGTCGGGCAGGATCACTGAGGCCCTGAGGCACTGGCGGCCTAAGACATGAGCCGGCGCTATTACTGCACCTATTTTGACCACCGTTATCTCCTCAAGGGCCTGGCCCTGCACGAGTCCCTGCTGCGCCACGCCGGGGATTTCTCCCTGTTTATCCTCTGTTTAAGCTCCGAATGTTACGAAATCCTGAGCCGCCTCAGCCTGCCCCGGGTGCGGCTCATTTCCCTGGCGGAACTGGAACGGGGAGATGCGGAACTCCTCCAGGCCAAAGGGGACCGCTCCCTGGTGGAGTACTATTTCACCTTGACCCCCTCCCTGCCTCTTTATATTTTTCGCCTGGACCCGGAAGTGGACCTCCTTACCTATTTGGACAGCGATCTCTATTTCTTTGCCGACCCGGAGCCTCTTTATGAGGAAATCGGGGAAAACTCGGTGGCCCTCATCGGCCATCGCTTCCCCCCACACCTGAAGGCATTGGAGAGTCACGGCAAATACAATGTGGGCTGGCTAAGCTTCCGCCGGGACGACCAGGGCCTGGCCGGTCTCAAGTGGTATCGGAAGAGATGCAATGAGTGGTGCTATGACCGGGTGGAAGAAGGGAGATTCGCGGACCAGAAATACCTGGACTACCTCCCCGGAAAATTTTCCGGGGTCATTGAACTGGCGCATAAGGGCGCCAATCTGGCCCCCTGGAATATCGCCAACTATAGCCTGACCCGGAATGCCGCCACGGTGATGATAGACGAGTATCCCTTGATCTTTTACCACTTCCAGGGTCTGAAGCAGATTTGGGG
Source organism: Thermodesulfobacteriota bacterium (assembly GCA_040756315.1). Taxonomy (GTDB): domain Bacteria; phylum Desulfobacterota; class Desulfobaccia; order Desulfobaccales; family 0-14-0-80-60-11; genus JBFLZI01. The sequence continues at coordinate 21,686 of JBFLZI010000026.1, forward strand.
GCCTATTTATGACTCCGGCCTCTTCGGCTATCGGGCCGCGTTGAGCTCCCTGATCCGGGAGGAGATCTATAAGCCCTACTTGGCCAGCTTAATCAGGCAAAAGCAGAGATTGCCGTATGAACTGGAGGAAAAGAAGAAACTCCGGGAGGAGCAAGCGGCGCCGGGATGGCTGGAGGCTATCCGGGGGCTGCGCCGTTATAGTGTCAAAGAATTGTTTAAGATAATAAGGTTGTTGACCGCGAACACCTATATTTTTTACTCTGGGTAGATGATTGACTGATCCAGCCCAGTCAACTACCCGTCCCCTCACCAAATCTTTCACTTCCAACCGGCCTCGCCCTCAGAGACGGGACCTGCCGTCTTTTTCCCCTGATTTCTCGAAACCCGCCCCGGCCAGACGATTTTCCCGGCCCAACGGTCCAGGAGGCGGTGGCCCAAGCGACAGAGAAAGTAGAGCTGCACCTGCCCGAAAAAGTTGGCCCAGGCCAGCCCCGGAGGGAGCGCCCCGGTCTTGAGCTGAGCCTCCCGGACCTCCCGGCAGACGCCGAGGATATTGCCGTGGGACAGCCCCCCGGCCCGCATGCCGCTCACCGGCAAAGGGACATAATGGGCCTTAAGCCCCGGGCCGGCCCGGAGGTAGTGTTCATAATCCATGGCAATGTGAAAGGACTCGGCAAAGCCCCCCACCCGGGCAAAATATTGCCGTTGAGTAAACGCAGCCGGATGGGGGAGGGTATTGCTCCAGCGGAATTTTTGCCAGCGCCAGGGCTGCCCGTAAGTCTTACTCAAGGGCAGGGGCCGGGACTGTCTTTCCCGGGTGTGCATCACCATCTGGCCGAAGACCACGTCCGCTTCGGGGTGGGAGAGGAGGTGGACCGCCATCTCCTCCACTACCGTAGGCCCCAGGAAAAAATCATCGGCGTTGAGAAAGACGAGCCACCGGCCCCGGGCCTGGGCCAGGCCGAAATTGAAGGCCTGGGCCGGACCCCGGTCCGGCCGGCTGTGCCAGTAGGCCAGGCGGGCGGCGTAACGGCGAATGATTGCCACCGTGTTGTCGGTGGAGCCGCCGTCAATAATCAGATATTCCAGATGGGGGTAAGTCTGGGCCAGAACGCTCTGAACGGTCTCTTCCAAAAATTCCCCGGCGTTCCGGCAGGCGGTAATGACGGAGATCAGTGGCGGTCTGGACGTAGAGGCCGGCATGGCTGGAAGCTTAACAAATAATCGGCCCGGCATAAAGTATTTCTAAAACAGCCAGGCCGGGAGAGGCTAAGCCTCTACCCGGCCTGGGTTGGGGGTTTTGGTGTCCAGCTCTTGGCCTGGCGTCAGGCCAAGGCCAGGTGGAGCGCCCGTTACTTGGTCTTTTCCTCCACCTGGGGTTTTTCCGTGGGTACTGCCGGTTTCGTTTCAGGCTTGGCGCTCTTCAGCCCGGTTTTCACGCCTTTGCCTTTATCCCCTTTCTTTTGGGGACCATTGGTTTTCGACTTCGCGGTAGTTCCCGGGGCGTCCTTCTTCTGGGGGGCCACCTGGGGTTGGGTTACCTGGGTTTCCGTTTTCACCGCGGGTTTATCCCCGGCCTTGCCGGTAGTCTGGGAGAAGCCGACGGTGGTGAGGCCGAGGACAAAAGCCACGGCGGTTAAGGTGGATACCAACTTCTTCATTAGGTCCAGTCTCCTTCAAAGGTAATATCGCTCAAAGCGATTGCCTTAAGAGATTGCATAATACCTGCCAAAAATTATTGGAGAAAAAATATTTTTTAACTAATTAATATTACTACTCATATCTGTTTTTAAGCCTGAGGCCCGCCATCCTGCCCCCGGGAGTCAATTTTAATTTGAGAGAAAGGTCCTTAAACTGACTTTGGCTTTCTCAATCTGATAATTTGCTCCGGTTTTTAAGAAAAGGAATGGGGGGAATTTGAGAAGGGAAGATGGGTGCTGATTGAGAGGACCGATTAAGGGAAGGGCCAAGGTTAATGGAGGACCGGCGCCTCGCCGGCCCCGGACAGCCGGGGCGGCTGTCCTCCCTCCTCACTCCCCGCAGACCCTCCTTTATTGGTAGCCCGGGTATCTTGCCCGTGCCCCCGCACAGGCTGGAAGCCTGTGCTACCAAAATCTTAAGGGATTGGGGGAGGGGGCTTGGGGGGAGGGGGTAAGGGCCTGTGGCCCTTAGCCCCCTCCCCCAAAGATTCCTGCCATCCCCCCTAACCCTGACGTTGGGCCAGGTAGTGTTCCAGGCGGCGCAGGGCTTCGGCCAGGTTTTCCAGGGAGTTGGCGTAGGAGAATCTCAGGTAGCCTTCCCCCCCGGCGCCGAAGTCGATGCCGGGGGTGACGCCCACCTTGGCCTTCTCCAGGATGTCGAAGGCCAGGCTGTAAGAATCCCGGGACAGGTGCCGGGCATTGACAAAGACATAGAACGCGCCGGTGGGGGGCACCGGCAGGTGGAAGCCCAGTCTGGTGAGACCGGCCAGCATGAAGCGGCGCCGCTTGTCGTAAACGGCCCGCATCCGGGCCACATCGGGACCGGCTTCCTTGATGGCCGCGATCCCGGCCCGCTGCACAAAGGAATTGGCGGAAATAAAAAAGTTCTGCATCAATTTCTGCAAGGGCCGTACAAATTCCCGGGGCGCGATGAGGTAGCCCAGGCGCCAGCCGGTCATGGCGTAGGCCTTGGAAAAGCCGTTGATGACAAAGGCACGGTCGGTGAACTCCAGGATGCTGTGGGCCTGACCTTCATAGACCAGGCCGTGATAGATCTCGTCGGAAACCAGGTAAGGCCCCAATTCCGCCAGGCGGGCCAGGCGCTCCGGCGCCAGGAGGGTGCCCGTGGGGTTGGCCGGGGAATTGATCATGACGGCCTTGGTGCGGGGGCCTAAATATGGCCCCAGTTCTTCGGGCCGGAACTGAAAGCCGTCTTCTTCGGTGACCGGCACATAGCGGGGCACCGCGTCCACCAGGTGCAGGAAGTTGGGATAGCAGGCGTAATGGGGGTCGGTGAGGAGGACTTCATCCCCGGGGTCCAAAAGCCCGGCGAAGATCAGGATCATGGCCGGGGAGGTGCCGGAGGTGACGATGAACTGCTCCGGCTGGAGCTTCACCCCGTATTGCTCCAGGTAGTGCTGGCACAGGGCCTCCCTTAGCTCCAGCAACCCCTGGGAATGGGTGTACTGGGTCTCTCCGGCGCTTAAGGCCCGGAAGGCCGCGTCCTTGACCACCGGGGGCGTGTCAAAATCCGGTTCGCCGATCTCCAAATGGATGACGGACTCTCCCTGGCGCTCCAACTCCTGGGCCCGCTCCAGGATGTCCATCACCAGAAAGGGCGTAATCTCCTTCGCCCGGCGGGAGACGGCGCGGTTTACCTCTTCCTTCATAAAAGCTTACCATACCAGGAGCCATAGTTGCGGGCAAGGGATTTTGGCGGGCAGATGGAGGACCGCGCTCCCGGCTGTGTTGTACCGACCCCCGGGGGCCCTCTTCCCAGAAAAGCATTGACCCCGTAAGGATTGTTTGTTATTTTGTATGGGGTAAAATGCTCTGAGGGACGAGCAATGTCAAAAATCGCGGCTTATTTCACCGAGTCGGACCGCAAAAAACTCTTCTTTGACTATCTCAAACTGATCGGCATCCTGGAGATCGCCATCTTTGTGGTGGTGGCCCTGTGGGCTACCGACGATAAATATCACCAGGTCTATACTCCCTTTCCCTGGCGGGAGTATCTCTTTGTGGCCTTCGCCTTCCCCATCGTCTTGACCTTTCTTTTAGGGGTCATCATCACCGGTTTCAATTATTTTCTCGGGGAAGAGACCGTGGTCAAGGACGAAGGGGAAGCCGTCAATCAGGTGGACGTCTTTGTCCGCCAGATCCGCCGCCTGCCTTTTCTAGCCATCCTCTTTCTCCTGCTGACCACCATCCTGGCCCTGTACCACCTGAACTACATCATGGCCTGGCTGGGCTCCCTGGGTTACAATACCTTCCTTTTCCTGAGCTATGCCCTGGCCGGTATGGGGGTCATTGTCGCCATTTATATGTTGTTCTTCCTCTTTTTCAAATATCGCCTGAACCAGCGGCAGATGCGCTATCAATACTACACCGAGATCTCCGACAAACACGGCCTGATCATCCTGGATGACCGGACCGTGCTGCACAAGAACGGCAACTTGCTGGTCCAGGGCCGCCGCTGGGGCCGGCCCCGCCAGGTGAGCACCGCCACTGTCCCGGAGGAGGAATTATTGACCTCGGGAGCGGCGGAGCGCTCTCGCCTCCAACTCCCCAAATCCTGAGGCTATGCTCCCGGCAGACCGGTCTGCCGCCGCCCCGGGGGTGCAGCCCCGGCGCCTGGCCTTGCTGGCCGCCCTTCCCCTGGAAGTGCGGCCTTTTTTGCGTTCCCGGCAGGTCCGCCGCCGGCAGGACCTGGATTTGCCGCTTTGGGAGTTTTCAGCCGGAGAGGGTAGGGGGGTCCTGGCTCTAACCGGCATGGGTGGGGCCGGGGCTTCCCGGGCCACCCTTAAGCTGTTGGCCCACTACCGGCCGGAGCTCCTCATCGTCTGCGGTTTCGCCGGCGCCCTGACCCCGGAGTTGCCTCCCGGGGCCGTGGTGTTGGGGACTTCCTTCTGGCATTACCAGCCTGCCGACTTATCCCTAAAAGAAATACCGGTGCCCCCGGCCCCCCGGCCCCTGGCCGAGATGCGCCGGCACCTGGAAGCCGCGGGTCTGCCCGCCTTCCTGGGAAGCTGCATCACCACCCCCCGGATTATTCATAAAGGCAGCCAGGGAGGTCCTTTACTCCACCTGCCTGCCCCGGTCCTGGATTTGGAGAGCAGCGCCGTGGCCGCCATAGCCGCCTCTCAGGACCTCGCCCTCATCGGGCTTAGGGTGGTGACCGATGCCGCGGGGGAGGAAATTCCCGATTTTCTCATCCCGGCAGCAGAGTCAGGATCAATGCCTTCTTTTGGGACCGTCCTCACCTGGCTGGCCGCCGACCCCAGACGCCTGGCGGTCCTGTTGCACCTTCACCGCCGGTCCCGAACCGCGGCCCACCGCCTGGCCCTAGCTTTAAACGCCCTCATGGTTTTGGTTTGAAGTTTTGGGGGAGGGGGCTAAGGGCCGCAGGCCCTTACCCCCTCCCCCAAACCC
>JBFLZI010000027.1:0-26023 GCA_040756315.1 Thermodesulfobacteriota bacterium
ATCTTGCAGCTCAACCTGTTTCGCACCTGCTCCTTGCAGGAACTCCTGGAACCGCCCGGCCCCATACCTTATAATATGAATGTTAATAACCAGTTAGCCTTAACTTGGGCTTAACCGGACAGAAATGATTCGAGCTCGCTTCTCGGGGCATCGAAAAAAGGAGACAAAAGCATGCCATCAACTAAACCAGCGACATATATTGCTCTATCCCTCTTTTCCCATCCCACATAGTCATTGCCCTTGAAGTATCCTTTATGAATCATAACGTCCTGGCAAGTTCCTATTCCTGCGCCTCCAACAAATAACATCAGCATCACCATGACAGCTAATGCTCTACAAAACCGCTTCCACCAGCCCTTCAGGAGGTTTTGGGCGTGCTGCGACTCCGCTTCTATTGGGCATAATCTATTCTCGGTCATTTAAAAAACCTCCTTGCCAATTCAGATTACCACAAGCAGAGTTATCGTAGGATAGGCACGGCGCACCATCATCAATTGGCGGGCCGTGCCCGCCCTACATTTTTCTTGATAAAGGGTTGGGAGGGGGTGTGGGGACGGTCAGGGACCAGAGAAGGGCGAAAAGGCGAAAAGGGAAAAAGGCGAAGAGGGGAAAGAAATAACTTAATGCCAACTAAAGCCTTTTCGCCATTTCGCCTTTTCCCCTTTTTCCCCAAGATCTATACTCCCTGCCCTCCCCCACAATCTCTAAAACTCCATATAGGGAGTTGGGAGGGGAGTTGGAGGGGAGGGTGGGGGAGCCACTGCTCCCCCAGCCCTCCCCTCAAATAACTCCATCCCTCACAACACCCCTTTCGTGGAAGGCACGCCTTGGGCCCGGGGTTCCGGTTGGGTGGCCTGGTCCAGGGCCCGGCCCGCGGCCTTGAAGATGGCCTCGATGATGTGGTGGGTATTCTCCCCGTAGGGCACTTCGATGTGAAGGGTGAGGCCGGCGTGGGTGCTGACGGCCCGCCAGAATTCCTTCACCAGTTGGGGGTCCAGCGCGGCCCGGAGGGGCGAGAACTGCACCTGAAAATGGAGGAAGGGCCGGTTGCTCAGGTCCACGGTCACCTGGGCCAGGGCTTCGTCCATGGGCACCCGGGCGGCGCCGTAGCGGCGCACCCCGGGGCGCTGGCTGACGGCCTCCCGGAGGGCCTGGCCCAGACAGATGCCGATATCTTCCACGGTGTGGTGCTGGTCCACTTCCAGGTCGCCTTGAGCCTTGATCTTCAGGTCAAAATAGCCGTGGGCCGCGAAGAGGTGGAGCATGTGGTCCAGAAAGGGGATGCCGGTGGCGATCTCCACGGCTCCCCGGCCATCCAGTTCCAGTTCCAGGTCAATCTCGGTTTCTTTGGTCTGCCGGCGGATGCGGCTCATGGGCGTCATGGCGGCGGTCTCCTTGGGGGGCGGCGATCAAGTCATAAAGGCATTATATAGCATCTCGGCTATTCCGCCAAAGGGCATTTCCGCCGGGCCCAAGGGAAGGCCTTAAGTCCTGCTTCGAAAAGTTTTATGTAGGTTGCGCACTGCGCACCAGTTCCTGTGGGTGCGCCCCTCGGGCATCGTTACAATGATGATGGCGGGCGGGGACGCCCGCCACGATTTTTCATAATTTATGGGTGGGCCAATGGCCCATGAATGACTGTCCTGAAAAGTTTTGCCTGCACAGGCTGGAAAGCCTGTGCTACCAATACTTTTCATATTTTCGGGTGAGCCCCAGGTTCATGAACGACTGCGAAACGGCCAGCCCACGGTGCATAGAGACCAAGAAAAATTCCCTCCAACCCACCTTTAGAAAGGGGGGTGATTTTTTCCCTAACTTACCCTGGCGTGGCTGATTCAAGATGACGACTGATATTGGTTTGGGAATGACTTTTAGTATATTAATTAAAAAGCCTTCCAGGAATTTTCAAAATGTCCAAATCTTTCTCCAAAAAAGCCTTATTTTTGTGGTAATATGTATCATTCAAGAGAAGGGTCCAGAATTTCGGCCCAGCCTTTTTAGCCCTCTACTCCTCGCCCTGGGTAATGTCAAGCGCGGTTAGACCGGTGATGAACGGGATTTTTTCGAGCGGCAAACCAAAATGGGGGCTGCTGCTGTTATGTCTGGTAACCCTGGGGTATGCAGCGGTTCTGGGACTCTGGCCCCTTAAGGGGCTGGCGGCCTCAGGCTCCCCTAAGGCGGTGCTGTCGGAAACCGCCTATGACTTTGGGGAAGTCTATGAAGACCGGCACCTGGAGCACACTTTTGTGATTAAAAATACCGGCCCGGGCACCCTGGAGATTTTGGAAGTGGACCCCGATTGCGCCTGCACGGTCTTCGACTATGACCGCCGGATTCCCCCGGGCGGGGAGGGGAAGATCACTTTAGGGATCAAGCCCTATTCCGTGATCCATCCTTTCCAGAAGAAGACCAAGGTCCGGTTCAACGACCCCGGCCAACCGGAAGTGGTCCTGGTGCTCAAGGGCAAGGCCCGGCCCATGATTGAGATCCAGCCCAGCCACATTGTCCGGCTCAGGGGTAGTGTCGGCCAGGACCTTAGGGGCCAGGTGCGCTTTACGTCAAATCTCCCCTTTCCCCTGGAGATTACCAAATATCAGACCAATGTGGGGGATAAGATCGAAGTGCACTTGCACGCCGAAGTGCCGGGAAAGGTTTACGTCCTGGAGGTGCGCAACAAGAGCCGGGAGGCCGGGCATTACGCCGGCAAGATCGACCTCTTCACCAATTCGCAACAGCGACCCCGTTTGCTGGTGCGGGTGTTTGGCGACCTCTATTCGGAGTCCCTGGGCAGTCCCTGAAGGAGCAGTTCGTTTAGGAGATGGTGGGCGAATTCCTGACAGAGATGCTGCAGCAGGAGTTCGGCTTCCTTGGGGGCCGCGGGGCCGGGGCTGACCGGGGACGACACTGAGAAGCGGTCCCGGAAGGCAAAGAGGACCTCGCCGTTCCGGGAGATACTGCCGGAGACGTCCAGATGGGCGGAGATCTTGCCGGTGAGAAAACGGAGGAAGACGCCCCTGAGGCTCACCCGGTGAATCGTCCCGGTAACGCGGCAGGCCTTTTCCCGGGGACCCAGCTTAAGGCCGTTGGTCTCCCAGGCCTTGGCCAGCGCGGTGTGAAACTGGGTTAGGAAGGTGTCGGGGTCAACCCCCTCGGTGGCTTCCATAGAGAAAGGCTCCAGGTGATAGGTGACTTGATCCGGGGCGAAATCCGGGGCAAAATAGTAGGCGGCCAGATAGCGGCCCGGCTTAAGATCGACGCCGGCCTGGGAAGCAGGCAGGGGCGGGGCGACACAGCCGGTGGCCGCCAGAAGAGTGAGGACCAGGAAGGAAAAGACGAGGCGTTTCTTTAAAAACATGACCATCTCCTTACCATAATAATCCACCCTCTGCCAAAGTATTTAAAGGAGAGAGGAAAAAATACCTTGCCCCCGGGCTAGATGAGGCGGGCAAGAACCGGAAACCGATTTTACGGCGGACGCAGCCAAGAAAATCTCATTTGCCGATCAGGAGGTATCATGGGAGCTACGGAAAAGATCACCTTATCAGTAATCAAGGCGGACGTCGGCGGCTGGGTGGGCCATAGCACGGTGCACCCGGAAATGATGGCCCTGGCCCGCTCCATTATTCAGGGCGCGGTGGACCGGAAATTTTTGGTGGATGGCCAGGTCCTGAACGTGGGGGACGACATAGAGCTGATCATGACCCACCACCGGGGCGAAGAAGATGAGGAAATCCACAAATTCGCCTGGGATACCTTCATGGAGCTCACCGCGCTGGCCAAACGGATGAAGCTTTACGGGGCCGGGCAGGACATGCTGGCGGACACCTTTTCCGGCAACGTCAAGGGCATGGGGCCCGGGGTGGCGGAGATGAGCTTTGTGGAGCGCCCCAGCGAACCCATCATCATCTTCATGGCGGACAAGACTTCCCCCGGGGCCTGGAATCTGCCTCTATTCCGTATCTTTGGCGATCCCTTCAATACCGCCGGTCTGGTCATCGATCCCTCCATGCACCGGGGCTTCCGTTTCCGGGTGTTGGACGTCATGGAGAGCAAGGAGTGGATCCTCTCCTGTCCGGAGGATATGTACGATCTGTTGGTGTTGATCGGCGCCTCGGGAAGATACGTCATCGAGAACATCTATCGGAAAAAGGACAATGAAGTGGGCGCGGTGGCCTCCTCCCAGAAACTGGGCCTCATCGCCGGCCGCTATGTGGGCAAGGATGACCCGGTGATGATCGTCCGCTGCCAATCCGGCTTTCCCGCGGTGGGAGAGGTCCTGGAGCCCTTTGCCTTTCCCCACATGGTGGAAGGCTGGATGCGGGGTTCCCATCACGGCCCTCTGATGCCGGTGTCTTTCCCGGACGCCCGTCCCAGCCGGTTTGACGGCCCGCCCCGGGTGATCGCCGCGGGTTATCAGCTTACCCACGGCAAACTCATCGGCCCCCTGGACATGTTCGCGGACATCTCTTTCGATGAGGCCAGGAAAGAAGCCAACCGCGTGGCTAACTATATTCGCCGCCACGGCCCCTTTGAGCCCCACCGCTTGGGCCTCCATGAGATGGAATACACTACTCTCCCCCAAGTGATGGCCTTCATCTTCGAGAAATCGGCCATCCCCCGGCGGAGCGATCTGGAGGACCAGCTGAAAGAACTCTATCCGCATTTGCGGGAAATCCGGGTGGTGGACCCCGGGGTCAAGGACTTCGACGCCATTCAGAAGACCATCGCCCGGGAGGCGGCCCACTACGTCGAGGAGATCGCCCCGGCGGAAGTGAAGATCGGCCTCTCTTGCGGCAAGACCCTGTATTACCTGGTCACTTATCTGGAGCCGGAGAGGCTCACCGCGCCCAAGATCTATCCTTTGTCCCTGACCCGCATCTTCACCATGCCGGGGTTGACCTCCAACGCCCTGGTGGGGATGATGAGCACCAAGTACCCGGACGCCACCGCCTACAACCTGCCTTCCATTCCGGTGACTTCCCGGGAGGAATATGAGAAACAACTGAAGGCCAACCCGGACCTGCTCAAAACTTACCGGGACATCTGGGAGGTGGACATCATGCTCCTGGCCATCGGCCACCTGGCGGTGGACAAACCGGGGTTCATGGCCCTGGCGGTCCAGGATTTGGGCCTGACCGCGGAGCATCTGGCGGAAAAAGGGGTGGTGGCGGAGATCAACCACACCCCCATCAATGCCCAAGGCGAGCCGCTGACCGACGCCAAGGACCCGGAACTGGCGGCCTTGACTCAACGGGTGATCGGCGTGGGCGCGGCGGAGCTAAGGGAGCGGGCGGCCCGGGAAGACCGCTATATCGTGGCCGTGGCCGGGGGACTGGAAAAGACCGAAGCCATCCGGGCCTGTCTCAAAGGGAAGTATTTCAACGTCCTGATCACCGACGCCTATGTGGCGGAAGCCCTGGTGCGGGAATAATGGCGGTTATCCGGTGCGCCGCCAGGAAAGATAAGGAGGCTGCGCATTTTCAGGTGGTATGAGAATATTCCGGAAGATCATCCTTTGGACCTCCAGCCTCCTGGTTATGCTGGTGCTGGGCAGCCTGGGTTATGTCTGGATCGAGGGCTGGGGCTTTTTTGACGCTCTGTACATGACGGTGACCACCCTGACCACCGTGGGCTATGGGGAGGTGCATCCCCTCTCCCGGCTAGGGCGGATTTACAATATCTTCTTGATTCTGGCGGGGGTGGGGTTCTTACTTTATATTGTTTCCGCCCTGGCCCGGGTGGTGGTGGAAGGGGAGATTCACGAAGTTTTAGGAAAGCGCAAGTTGGAAAAACACATAACCAAACTTAAGAACCATTATATCATCTGCGGCTTTGGCCGCATCGGCGAGATTATCGCCCGGCAATTGAAACAGCGGGGTTTGCCCCTGGTGGTGGTGGAAAGCGATCCCGGCCTAGTAGCCCGGCTGGAGGAGTCGGGCTATTATTTTGTGGCCGGGGACGCCACCCGGGAGGAGGTGCTCCAGGAAGCCGGCATCGAACGGGCCAAAGGATTGGTGGCCGTGGTCTCTTCCGACGCCGGCAATGTTTACATTACCCTGACGGCCCGGAGTCTTAACCCCAAATTGTTCATCGTCTCCCGGGCGGAGGAAATGGGGGCCGAACAGAAGTTGCTCCGGGCCGGGGCCGACAAGGTGGAATCCCCTTATGAGATGGGGGGCCGGAAAATGGCCCATACCATCCTGCGGCCCACGGTGACTACCTTCATTGAGCTGGCCATGCACGAAGGGGTGGACTTGAGCATGGAAGAAGTGACGGTGGTGCCCGAGTGCCAGCTTTGTGATAAGCCCCTCAAAGACACCGGCATCCGCCAGCAATTGAACCTCATCGTGGTGGCCATCAAACGGGCCGACGGGGAGATGATCTTTAATCCTAAGCCGGAGACCCAGATCCTGGCCGGTGACACCCTCATCGTTTTGGGATTACGGCAGCACCTGGATGCCCTGGAAAAGCTGGTGGGCCTGCCCACCTAGACCTGATAAAACGGTAAACCCACAAGCCATAATGGGAGAACCTTATGACGACCGAGAGAATTGGCCGGGGCGTCAGCATCACTTTTTATGGCCATGCGGCCTTTAAACTGGCCGGGGCCGGAAAGGCGGCGCTCATCGATCCCTGGCTCAGCAACCCCCTCTTAAATACGCCGGTGGACCAGGTGGGCCAGGTGGACGTCATCCTGGTGACCCACGGCCACGGGGATCACGTGGGGGAGACGGTGGCGGTGGCCCGGAAGACCGGCGCGCCGGTAGTGGCCATTCATGAGCTTTCCGTCATCCTGGCCCAACAGGGCGCGCCCCAGGTGGTGGGCATGAACAAGGGCGGCACCACCAACGTGGCGGGCCTCAAGATCACCATGACCCAGGCGGTGCACTCCTCCGCAGTGGAAGTGGGGGGACAGTTGGTGGCCTCGGGGGACCCGGCCGGATTTGTCATCCAATTCCCCAACGGCTTCACCGCCTACCATGCCGGGGATACCGCGGTCTTCAAAGACATGGAGCTGATCCGGGAACTCTATCACCCGGAGTTGGCCATGCTCCCCATCGGCAGCCACTACGTCATGAATCCGGCAGAGGCGGCTTTGGCTTGCCGGCTCCTCAAACCCAAGTGGGTGATTCCCATGCACTACGGCACCTTTCCGGTGCTCACCGGCACGCCGGAGGAATTGCAGCAATACCTGAAAGACGAACCGGACATCCACATCCTCCCCCTGAAACCGGGAGAGACGGTGGAGTAGGGAGGAAGGATTGAGAAGAGGGCTGGCTAAATCAGTAGTCAGTAATCAGTGATCAGTAAGTAGGAGGCAGCCTTAGTCCTCTTTTTACTGATCATTGATCACTGATCACTCCTTTGCCCCCTCCCCCACAAAAAGGAGCAACCATGCGGCGGCGGAAGGTGTGGCAGTTTCAGGCGGCGCGGCCGGAGTCGGTTCAGGAAGTGAGCGCCCGCCACGGTCTGCCGCCTTTGGTGGCCCGTCTGTTATTGAACCGGGGTCTGGCTGAGGCGGAGGAGATCCTGGCCTTTCTGGACCCGGCCCTGGAGAGTCTGCATCAACCCTTCGGCCTGGTGGACCTGGAGAAGGCCGCGGCTCGCCTGGGGCAGGCGGTGCGGCAAAAGGAGCCGGTGGCTGTCTATGGTGACTATGATGCGGACGGCCTCACCGCCACCTGCCTCTTGCGCCAGTTCTTTATGGAACTGGGCCTTCCCTGTTTCTCCTATATCCCCAATCGCCTGGAAGAAGGTTATGGCTTAAATCTTCCGGCCTTGAAGGAACTAGGGGGCAAGGCCCGATTGCTGGTGACGGTGGACTGCGGCGTCAGCGACGTAAGGGAAGTGGCCTATGCCCAAGACCGGGGCCTGGAAGTGATCATCACCGACCATCACGAGATTCCCCCGGAACTGCCGCCGGCCCTGGCGGTGGTCAACCCCAAGCGCCGGGGCCACGACTACCCCTTTGAGATGTTGGCCGGGGTGGGGGTGGCCCTGCTGCTGGCCCTGGGCGTCCGGGCCCGGCTTCGGGAGGAGGGCTGGTTTGTCCGGCACCCGGAACCCAATCTTAAGTCCTACCTGGATTTAGTGGCCCTGGGGACCGCGGCGGACGTGGCCCCGGTGGTGGGGGAGAACCGTATTCTGATCCGCCAGGGCCTTAAGGTGATGGAGGAGACCCGGCGCCCCGGCCTGGTGGCTTTGAAGGAAGTGGCGGGTTTAGAAGGAAAGCCCATAAGTTACCGGGACCTGGTCTTTCGCCTGGCCCCCCGCCTCAATGCCGCGGGACGCCTGGGCCAGGCCCGGGGGGCTCTGGAACTGCTCTTGAGCGCCGACCTCTCCCAGGCCCGGCTCCAGGCCCGGTATCTCCATGATTTAAACCGGAAACGCCAGAGCCTGGAAGAAGAGGTTCTCCGGCAGGCCGCGGCCCTCATCCGCCGGGAAGGCCTGGTGAAGCGCCCGGTGCTGGTCCTGGCCCAGGAGGGCTGGCATCCCGGGGTCCTGGGCATTGTGGCGGCCCGCCTGGCGGAGGAGTATCACCGCCCCGTGGCCCTGGTGAGCCTGAAGGACGGCCAGGGAAGGGGGTCGGCCCGCTCGGTGGAAGGTTTCCATCTCTTCCGGGGCCTGGAGGCCTGCGCTCCCCTTCTCCTGAAATTCGGCGGTCATGAGGCCGCGGCCGGATTTTCAGTGCGGGCCGAAAATCTGGCGGCTTTGCAGGAGGGCTTGGAACTGGCCCTGGCGGAGCAGGTGGGTCCCCGCCCCCTCCGCCCCACCCTGAAAGTGGACGCCCGGGTGAATCTGCCTGATTTGGACCGGGATTTTTACCACCACCTGGAACGCCTGCGCCCCTTCGGCCCCGGCAACCCGGAACCGGTATTTGTCTGCGCCGGGGTGGAGTCCCTGACCTCAAGAGTAGTGGCGGAAAGACACCTGAAACTGCAGATCAGCCAGGAAGGGTGCATCCGGGAGGCCATCGCCTTTGACCAGGCCAGACACCATCCCCTTTCCGGCCCCCTGGAAGTGGCCTTCAGCACCAGGTTTTCCTACTTCAACGGGAAGACCACCCCGGAACTCCACCTCCTGGACTGGGAACGGTCGCAGGGGTAAGATTGTGGGGGGAGGGCCGGGGAAAATCAGTAATCAGTAATCAGTGATCAGTGATCAATCTTGGTATTTTTTTCCACCGATTACTGATCACTGATCACTGATCAACCCCCTTCCCCAAGAACTTATCCGGCGATTAGTCCTTGCCCCCTTATCAGTTCTATGGTAGAGGATGGTGGAGTCTGATGGTTCAGGGCGGAAGGAGGAGGCATGGCTAGGGGGGTCAATAAGGTTATTCTCATCGGTAATCTGGGAGCCGATCCGGAATTGCGCTATACTGCCAGTGGCACGGCCGTGGCCAAATTCCGGTTAGCCACTTCGGAAGTCTTCACGGACCGGCAGGGTAACCGCCAGGAGCGCACCGAGTGGCACCGGGTAGTGGCCTGGGGCAAATTGGCGGAAATTTGCGGCCAGTACCTCTCTAAAGGGCGGCAGGTCTATATCGAAGGCCGGATTCACTCCGACACCTGGGAACAGGAGGGAGTGAAGCGCTATTCGTATGAGATCTGGGCTGATAATATGCAGATGCTGGGGGCTGGCCGGGGGCCGGAGAGAGAGGCGGAACCGCCTTTTCCCCCGCCGGAGGGGGGCGTCCCGGAGGACGATATCCCTTTTTAGAAGCGCCGGGGGCCGGGTTTGCCGGGGAATGCCACCGGGAAGGGGAGCCGCGCCTGACGATGGTGCCCGCCGCTGCTGTCGGCCTTAAAGGGGCGCGGCTTATGGCGCGTTCTGAAAGAGAGATGACAGGGCCACGCCGCTTACGGCAGGAGATAGTCACCCTTCTTAAAGAGGGAAATTTCCCGGGTTTAGTGGAGTTGGCCGGAAGGGAACCGGGAGTGGTGGGCCAACTGGCTAAATATCTCTTTGACCCCGGTGATCTCCTGCATTGGCGGGCGCTGGAGGGTCTGGGCCAGGTGGCCGGGGCCTTTCCCCAACAGGTGCAAAAGGTCATCAGCCGCCTCCTTTATATGCTGAACGAGGATTCCGGGAGTTTCGGCTGGATGGCGGCCGCAGCCCTGGGAGAGATCGGCCGGCACCAGATTTCCGTGGTGCAGGACATCATCCCCATGTTCTGCGGCTTTTTGGAAAAGGATTTCTCCCGGGCCTCCATGCTTTGGGGTCTAGCCCGGATGGCCCAGGTCCATCCCCAGTCCCTGAAAGAGACCAGGCCCTTCCTCATTCCTTGCCTCAGGGATCCCCAACCCCTGGTCCGGGCCTTGGCGGCCCTTTGCCTGGGTAGAATGGGAGAATCAGAGATCCGGGAGGCTATCCGGAGTTTAGTGGCGGATGAAGAGCCGGTGGAGCTTTACGACCAGGGCGAGTTGCGCCGGACCACGGTGGGGCAGGTGGCCCGGGAAGCCCTGGCCGCTTTGGGATAACCGGAGAGACCATTCCATCCCCAGGGCCTCTTTCTCCCAAGAGGAAAGCGGTTCTGGGACCTTTACCGCAAGTAATCTTTCGTCAGAGAGGATAAACATATGTGGCTGGGTATCTTGGCTTTTGCCGCGGGAGTTTTGGTGGGCTATAAATATCCCCAACAGGTGGAACAGGCGCTGACGAGCACCAAAAAACTATACCAGGACCTGAAGGACAAAATCAGCAAGAAGGAGACCCCGCCCTCGGCTTAGCGCGGTTTTTCTGGTCTTGTGGGGGAGGGGGATGATCAGTGATCAGGGAACAGGGAAAAAACACGTAGTGAGACTGCTCAGTGCTCACTGATTACTGATTACTCATTTACTCGGCCCTCCCCTCAACTCAATACTACCTTCTCAGAGCGATTACCGCGCCCTGGCGGCCGGTGGCGCCGTCCCGGCGGTAGGAGTAGAATTCTTCCTCCCGGCAGCGGGTGCACAGGCCGGCGACGTCGATCTGTGCCGGATTGAGTCCCGCAGCCAGCAGTTGGTCCTGGCTGAGTTGCCAGAGGTCGAAGTAGGCCGGTCGCACCTGGTAGGACCACAGGTCCGGGGGGAATTCCCGTTGGTAATTTCGGAACTCGGCGCAGCAGGGGCCCAGGCCGGGGCCGATGCCGGCGAAGAGGGCCTGGGGCCGGGAGCCGAAATCACTTTGCAGGCGGGAGACGGCCTCAGCCAGGACATTTTGCACCTGGCCTCGCCAGCCGCAATGGACATTAGCCACCACCCGATGTTCCGGGTCATAGAGCATCACCGCCTGGCAGTCCGCCTGCTTGATGAGAAGGCCTAGGCCAACCTGGCCGGTGAGGAGAAGGTCCGCTTCGGGTATTTCCGCCTCCGGCCCGGGATTGGCCGCGGTAATTACGGCGCCTTGGCGGCCGTGCACCTGGACGGCGCTGACCAGGTCAAGGAGGTGGAGGGCCTGCCGCACCCGGCGGCGGTTTTCCGTCACCCTTTCCGGCGAATCCCCCACGGCGAAGCTCAGGTTGAGGCTGTGGTACGGGCCGGAGCTGACTCCGCCTTGCCGGGTAAAGATGCCGTGCGCCACTTCCGGGAAGGCGGCCAAGAGAGGGAAACGGTAAAATTTGAGGCCGCCCTGTTCCACCAGTTGCATTGCCATTATTGATCTCCACGCCGGCGAGTTTTTTCATCATACCTGATTGCCAGCGTTCATTAAAGGAACTTAAAGGGAGCAGAGGAGTATGGGTCGGAAAAAATTATTAATTGTTCAGCATATGGCCTGGGAGGGGCCGGGAGGGCATCTCAAGGCCGCGTTAGGAGAGCTGGGGCTGGACTATCAGGTGGCGGAGGTTTGGCACGCGGCGCTGCCGGCTTTGGCGCCCTTTGCCGGGATGATCGTGCTGGGGGGTTCCCCCAACGTGGATGAAGAGGACCGGTATCCTTATCTACGTCCCTTAAAGGCCCTGATCCGGGAGACCATCGCCAGTGACCGGGTTTATCTGGGGTTCTGTCTGGGCCACCAGTTGCTGGCCCATGTGTTGGGCTGCCGGGTGGGGCCGCTGCCCAAGAAGTCGGTGGGATTCATCACCGGCAGACTGACGCCCCGGGGCCGGGTCCACCCGGCCTTTGAGGGTCTGCCGACCCGATTGGAGCTGTTCAAATGGCACGGCCAGGGGGTGTATCTGCCCATACCTCATGGTCTCAGCATTTTAGCCACTTCGGACCCGTCTCCGGTGGAGGCCCTGGGCCTGATGGACAATTATCGGGTCTTGGGACTGCAATTCGATAACCATGCCGACGCCGCCGACGTGGAGACCTGGCTGGCTCATGACGGGGACTGGGCCCTGGCCGGGTCCGGAGTGGACCCCCAGGCCCTGAAGGCCGCCGCCCGGGAACAGGAAGCCTCTATGGGTTTATTGTTCCGACGCTTTTTGGAAAATTTCTGCCGGAGCGCCGGTCTGTTATAAAAAGCCGGCGGAGCGGCGCCTGCCAGCGGAGTAAAGGCCGAGAGCCTTTACTCCTTTTTATTTTCCCCCTCCCAACCGGCTTATGGAGGTTGGCAAAGAGACTTTTACAGAGAGGGCCGGAATTTTCTTAAGAGAAATGGCATCAAACTTGAATATTTGTTTAAGAAAATTTGGGAAAAGGGGAGGGAGATGAAACGCAACAAGCGGACAGTGATCATGGCCCACGAAGAATTGACCCCTTTGACGGAACACATCCTGGCCCAGATGGGTAAAGAAGGAACCGCTATCCGCCGGCGTTTAAAGTCCTTTTACCGGGAACGGGGCCTGGGTAGTCAACCGCCCCTGGAGCGGGTGGTGGAAGCTCCGGTTCTTGAAGTGGCTTAGAGCCAAAGGGAAAATCTTTCAGATAAGGCCCGGCAAAATTTACCTAGTAGCAGCCGCATGTCAAATTTTTGGCATCAGGCCCGGTCCCGGCATAAGTCTATACTCCAGGTAAGCCTAGACTTGTGTATCAACTTTTCCCACCGGGATGATTGGACCAGGGAGCACGGCGGAAATTCGGGCCAGGGGAGTCTTACGGGGGAGAGAGCAACATTGGTCCGGTAACCAGGGGGAGGGTCGTCACTTAAGTAGAGCGAGAGAGCTTTTTCGGAGAACCTAGCAACAACCGGCGCGCCTCGGCAATATCAGCCCGGATCTGGGCGGCCAGTTCCTCAATGGCGGCGAAACGCCGCTCTTCCCGCAATCGGTCCACAAACCTGACTTCCAGTTCTTCCCCATAAAGTTCGTCGTTAAAGTCCAGGAGGTGGACCTCCAGGGAGAGTTCTTCGTTGTCAAAGGTGGGACAGGTGCCGATATTGGCTACTCCGGGAAGAACGGCGCCCCCCCGCTGCACCCAGACGGTATAGATACCGGAAGCCGGGAGCAGGTCATTTTCCGGTTTGATATTGGCCGTAGGCACTTTCAGGAGCTTGGCCCCCCGGCCTTTGCCGGGGACCACCCGGCCCTTAACCCCATAGGGCCGCCCCAGGAGTTGTTCCACCTCCGCCACTTTGCCCAGGCGGAGCATGGCCCGGATCAAAGAACTGCTCACCACCGCGCCGTTCAGTTCCACGGCCCACACCACCTGGACGGTAAAGCCGTGGTCCCGCCCCATCTCTTTCAGGAGGTCGATATTTCCTTCCCGTCCCCGGCCGAAGCTGTAATCGTGGCCCACCACCACCTCCCGGACTTTAAGGCGCTCACAGAAATATTGCCGGACAAAGTCCCGGGCCGGCAGGGCGGCGAACTCCCGGGTGAAAGGGAGCACCACCACCGCCGCCAGGCCGGCGGCCTGAAGAAGCTCCAGTTTCTGTTCCGGGGTGGTCAGGAGGGGCAAGGGCGTCTCCGGGCGGAGCACCTTGAGGGGGTGGGGGTCGAAAGTGAGGGCCACCGCCTGGCTCCCCAGTTCCCGGGCCCGTTGGCACACCCGGGCCAAGATGGCCTTGTGGCCCAGATGTACCCCGTCAAAATTCCCTACAGTGACCACGGTGCGGGAAAAAGGACCGGGTCCGGGGGGCAAATCATAATAAACCATCATTCCTACTCACCTGGGGCGGGTTGACCTTGACAGAGATTAGCATATTATTATAATAAAAACTTTGGAAAATGCCAGGAGGAGATGCCCTTGGGCAGCCTTCCGGCACTTGGCCGAAGTGGCGGAACTGGTAGACGCGCTAGGTTCAGGGTCTAGTGGGCGCAGGCCTGTCGGGGTTCGAGTCCCCGCTTCGGCACCAGTAAACCTAGGGGGCGCCATCTTTGGGGAGGACGCCCCCTTCTTTTTCTCCCTGCCCTCCCGGCTGGACCGTTGTCCGTATAACCGGAAAGCCCTAAGGGGCTAAGAGCCTGGCGAGGACCTAGGGTCTGCCGGCCCCCGGATATGCCCCCACCCCCTTAGAATATACCTTTCCGGGTCCTTGACGGTAAGGCCGCAACTTCTTAATTTCTGATAAGTTAGCCGATACTTGTGGAGTCGGCATCCAGCCGGAGAAGATAATGGAACGGGAAACGGCCTGGTGGCTGGGGTCTTTCCTGCTGGCGGTGTTACTGACGCTGGCCGCCGGACATTTTGCCTATTTTCCCGGGGATGTGGCTATAACAAGTTGGTGCAACACCTGGTTTTCCCCGCCGTCAATTGGGCTAAGGGGCTCACCCGGACAGCCACCTTTCCCTGGAGCCTTCTGCTGGTGGCTATGATCTGTGCCCTTTCCTGGGCGCTGGCCGGGAGGCGGGCCGCTTTACTTGCCATCGTCAGTTTTGTGGGGATGTGGGCCTTGGGAACATGGCTGAACCCGGCCATGGCCCGGCCCCGCCCTGTACCGCCCCTCGTGCAGGTGGTGGGGTCCCCCCGGGGTTATTCCTTTCCTTCCTCCTTTGCCCTGACCTATGCCTCCACCTGGGGGTTCCTGGCCATCCTGGCGGCAGTGAAGGCCACCGGGCCGGTGCGCCTCGCCCTGGTCATCTTCTGCTCCGTCCTCCTTCTGGCGGGCGGGGTGGCTCGTATCGCATTAGGGGCGCATTGGCCCAGCGATATAGTAATATCATATTTCCTGGGGCTTCTTTGGGCCGCCGGCCTCATCAGGTTCCTGGCCAAGGCGTAATTTAACCTCCAACCTGGCTACCAAATATTTCTATAAATCACCGGAAATTACCCAGCCGGGAGACAGCCGGAGCAAGCGGTTCCCGGCGGTTTGACCGATTATCTCCAACACTTGGCCGGCAGTGAGCCGCCTGATGATCTCCCGGCGCCGGGCCTCCGGCCCGGGTCCCGGCCATTCTTCTTCCCAAAAATTCTCTCCCCCGGTAAAGATGAGCCAGTCCGCCACCTGGGAAGGCAGGCTAAGGGACAGATCGGCCAGGAGCACGGCTATTTCCTGGCGCAAATCCTCGGCCTTTACCCGGAGGAAACGGGGGTGGAGGGAGTAGCGGGCCGCGGCGGAACGGCCCTGGTTGCGGGTCAGCAGCCCGGCCTGGCGGAATTTTTGCACGTATTCCCAGGCGGTTTTGCCATTGATGGCGAAGTGCTCCTCAAAATCTTTGACTTTAAACCAGCCTCCCCGGGTTTGGCGCAGAAATTCTCCTAAACCCTGCCGGTGTAATTTGCCGTGGCGCCGCTGGGGAAGCAGACCCTTCAGTTTCTCCAGCCATACTTCCAATAAATCTTCTTTGAGGACCCGGCCACCGGCGGGGACCCCCCGGCCCGGGAGGGGGACCAGAGGAGCAGTTTTTCTTAAAAGTCCGGATGTGGTCAGTCTTAAAGGGGAGAGTAAGGGATAATAAAAGTTGAACCAGTGGTCGAGTCTTTGGGCCAGGTGGCGGAAAGAGTCCAGACTGATCAGACCGGCCAGATAGGATACCAGCAGGTGCTGGAGCCGGTTTTTAACCTGGACCCGACGGGAGGGAGGGTCCTCCGGTAGTACCGGGGCCTCCAGGATTGCCTCCAAGATCAGTCCGGCTATCAGGGCACGATGCAGTTTTTCCTCGGCCGGAAAGGCTTCTCCCTCGCTCAAGTGGCTGAGCCAATGCAGATGCACCCCTTTCATGACTTCGGTCTTTCCGCCGAAGAGACCTTAAGGATTCGACCCCATCCCAAGTTTTACGGCCCTAGTAACGGGCCCGGTAAATTGGTCGGACTGTAGTCCCCACTAAAGCAACCGGCTTTAAATCCTGTAATCCTGAGGTTCATATAACCTTGTGGATTAACTTACATCTGTAGAGATTCTTTCCCACCCGGATAATTAATCTGTCCCAAAGACCTTAATGAATCCACCAGGAGGACAAAGACAAAGTCACCCCGGTAAGTTTGCAAGCTTTCGGCCAGTATTGCTAGATCATTTAATTAATAGTAATCATTGGTAAATATTGAGCCTTTCCCTTTAATAAAATAAGCCGTGTCCTGTAACCTGTCCCGGTCAGGCATCAGGTGTTATTAATTCCATTACTAGCAGAATGAATAAATTAAAGACTTATATTCAATTAAATAAATATTATCGTAACCGGAGCAAGTTCTATAACAACCTCTTGATGATATTATTGAATCCTGAGATACGAATCACTAAACTAAGATTTAAAACGCAAAGCAACTTATTAAGACCATTAGCAGTTTGAGACCTGTCTTTTATATAGCCGACAACCTGGGCTAACTTTACGCCCCTCATGGATGGCCTGACTTTTGGCCCGGGAACGGCCCGGTTGAATAAGTTGGATCAAGATGCCCGGAATCTTATAGTGCCCCGGTATAAATCGGATTATTCGATTATGTCCTTTGCTCCGCAAAGGACATAATCGAAGCCTAGTGGGGGAGGGGGTTAAGGGCCACAGGCCCCACACCCCCACCCCCAATCCCTTAAGGGGTTTTTAAGGTTGGTTGGGGCCAGAGCCTGGGGCTCTGGCCCCAACCAACCCCCTAAGCGGGTTGGGAGGGAGGTGTGGGGGGATGGCAGGGACCTCAGGTCCCTGGCCCTCCCCCACTTAAAAAAATATTCTCTTTGCGGAGCAAAGGGAATAATCGGCTCGGATTAAATGAATATTGTCCACCGCGGATTAAATTCATCTGGAGAAAGACTTCCCGGCCCCTTATTTAGCATCAATTAATCATATTCAATTTGTGTGCCTTAACGTTGTGATATCCTGATAATATTTCAATCAGATTTTTCCCATCTAAAGAAAATTTACTTATGAGACGCAGTCATGATTCAGAAAAGTTTAAAAACAAGGGAACGCTAAAACTTTCTAACCCAATTGATTCCCAGAAGCTCCAAGAGGTGCATTTGCCCATTAATGAATAATGTCTTCCTGAATTCTGATGAACCTATATAACACTATGATTAGAATCGGGATATATTAATTTATGGTTGGTAGGATAATTGTCTTAGAAAATTTTCATAGGAGGGCGGCAAAGTAAGGGAGGTTGAATTTAAGCAGAGGGCTCAATTAGAGATGAGATGATACCTTAAGCTTCTTAATGCCTTAATGATCCATACATGATTTCCTGCGGATATAGTTAGCTCCGCTAAGGGAAATATCGGATAAGGAAAAGTCCTCTTTTGGAAAGAGATTTCCCCAGGTAAGGCCGGACAAAGTCCTGCCGTTAAGGCCCCTCCTTTCAAGGGGCCAGGGAAGTGAACCTGCTTCCGGGGTCTGAGCCCTGGTTGCTCTCCGGCATGATTCGGGAGACCTGCTTTAGCCTTTCTCCAGGGCCGCGATAATGGCCCGGCAGAACGCGGGCAGGTCTTCGGGCTTTCGGGAGGTGATGAGGTTGCCGTCCACGGCCACCTCCATGTCCACAAAATTGGCCCCGGCATGCACCAGGTCATCTTTGATGGCAAAAAAACTGGTGACGGTTTTGCCGGCAAGTATCCGGGCCGAAGCCAGCATCCAGCCGCCGTGGCAGATGGAGGCCACTACCTTGCCCTGGAGAAAGGCCTCCCTGACCAGAGAGACCATGGCCGGATAGCGGCGCATATGGTCCGGGGCGTATCCCCCGGGGATGACCACCGCGTCGAATTCCGCCGCGCTCACCTCCGGCGCGGCTCGGTCCACCTCCACCGGATAGCCGAACTTGCCGTGATAATTCTTAGCGCTGCCGGAGCCGACCACCACCACTTGGGCGCCCTCCTCTTGAAAGCGCAGGAGGGGATACCAGAGTTCCAAATCCTGATAGAGAGTCTCCGCCAGGATGGCCACGCGTTTGCCGGTTAGCTTCATCTGGACTTCTCCTCACTCTTTGCTCTGGGTTTTAAGGATGGAGTTTAGCTGAGCAATTTATGGTCTTATTCTAACATAAGACCGGTATCAGCAATTTCCAGGGGTTGCCGCAAAGCCGCCTTGCCGCTGGGCCAGCGCCAGTAGGGCCGTTGTTTTTGGAAGGGGAGAATCAGGAGGTCCTTGATGCGGTTGTCCCCGGGCAGCAGATATCCGGGGACGCCGATGACGATGTCTTTTTGGGGGACATTGAGACGCAAGCTCCGGTGCAGTTTATCCCACCAGGAAAGAATTACCGAATAATTGGCATTGGTCTCCGGGCCGACGGCGGAATGGTGGACCCCGTGCATCCGGGGCGTAACCAGGACCCGGTTGAGCCGACGTTCCAGGTTAAGGGGGAGTTGAAGATTGCTGTGGTGAAACATGGTGGCCAGATTGAAGAAGAACTCATAAATCAGATAAGTGACCAGGGAAATGCCCAGGAGACCTACCTGGAGACTTCGGAAAACGACGGAGTAAAAAGTCTCGCCGAAGTGAAAGCGGAAGGAGGTGGAGACGTCCAGGTCCGGGTCCACATGATGGACGTTGTGGAAACGCCAGAGGAGAGGATAGACGTGGTTGGCCCGGTGCCAGTAATAGAAAGTCAGGTCCATCAGCAGGAAGCCGATGAGGCCTTGGACCCACCAAGGGAGGCCGGTCCAGGGCAGGAGACCGAAGGCATGGGCCTGACTCCAGGCGGCCCAGCCCAGGGCTACGGGGCGGACCACGGCGACGCCTACCGCAAAGGACAGGGCGGTGACGGCCAGATTCACCATCAGGCGCCGGGCCAGGGGCCGTTTGGGACGGCGCAGGGGTCGGAGTAGGCCGATTAACAGTAAAAGGAAAAATACGACTAGCAGGGTAGCTGAACCAAGATAATGGGAGCTTGGAATTGTCAGCATCCTTTTACCTCTTCACCATTTTAGGGGGTCGGGAGGAGAGTTTGAGGGGAGGGCGGGGGACCTGTGGTCCCCCGGCCCTCCCTTCAACTTTCTTTTCAACCTCCCCCCCGGGCTACCCTCTCCCAAAATGACCAGGATTTCAGGTCCCGGCCCAGGTGGTGGCGCACAAAGATTTTCAGCAGGCTCAGGCTCTGGTTTCTTTGGCGCAACGGGAAGCGCAGGCGGGGGAGTTTGTCCCGGGGCAGGTCCCGGGCCAGGCCCAGGAGTTTCCAGGCGCCGGGGTCCAAGGGCAGCAACGGGCTCGGGGCCCCCCGCCGGCAAGACCCGCAGAGGATGCCGCCCCGGGGGATACTGAAATACAGGGGCGGGGCAGGCTCCCGGCCGCAAGCCAGGCAGGTGTCCAGGGTAAGGCCATAACCGCCCAGACCCAGAAGATGCACCAAAAAAGAAGGTAAGAGGGAATCCGGAGGGTCTCCGGCGTCCAGGCGTTCCAGGGCCAATTCCAGGGCGGCGAAGATGCCGGCAGTGGCTTCCGGAGGGCTGGCCAACTCCCCGGCCAGTTCCGCCAGGAGCGCGGCCGCGCCCAACCTCTTCAGGTCCCGGCGCAGGGTGGGGTAAGCCTGCACCAACTCCCCCTCCTGAATGAAGGCCAACTCGCCGCGGGCCCGGGGGGAGAGGAAGAACACCACCTTTTGCAGGGGCTCCAGACAATGGGCAAAACGGCGCCGGCTTTTCTTGGCGTGTTTGGCCATGCCGGTCAAGGGGCCCCGCTCCGGGGTGAGGAAGATCACCAGGCGATCCGCCTCCCCATAATCGCGGACGTGGAGCACAATGGCCGGGGTCTGCCAGGGGGGCATCTTCCTCCTCTGAGCTAGGTGAACCGGGCCGCCACCGCCCGGGCCAGTTCTCGGGAAAGGTTTTCGCAGGCCGCCACTACCTCGGCATGGTCTTCGAAGCGGCGAAACATTTCCGGGGTGATCTTGAAATTCTGGAGATTCTCCGGCCCCAACATCATGGCCGGCGCGCCATATTGGCAGGTCTCCCCAAAACCGCAAACAAAGCAGGGCGGAGTGAAGCTGTTAAAGGCCACCGTGCCCACCAGGCGGTAATAGAAATACTTTTCCAGAAATTCGCTGATTTCCTGGAGACCCCGCTCCGCGTCCATGGCCCCCACGCAGACCGCCGCGGCCAGCTTGTCCTTGGTCTTGGGCTGTTGATGGCGCAAAGGATAGAGACGCTCCAGGAAGGTGTGGGTCAGGGCGTTGACGTGTCCGAAATAGATGACCCCGCCCACCAGGAGGACGTCGGCCTCCACTATCCGGTCCAGGAGCAGGGTCATGTCATCCGGCTGGAAGCAGATATTGGTGGGCGCGCACTCCACGCAGCCCTTGCACGGCTCCATGGTCAGTTCCCCCAAATGCACCATCTCATAGGGCAGACCCGTATCCCGGGCGATCTTCTCCAACATCCGCTGGAGATTGCCCTGGGGCTGAGGACTGCCGTTGATGACGAGGATCATTTATTACTCCTTTTATTAAAGGATAACACTAAGTTATCAAAGATGCCCGGCTAAAACAAGGAATTTGGGGAGAGAGTGGGGGAGGGCAGGGACCTCAGGTCCCTGGCCCTCCCCCCATAAAACATCACCCCAACCCATACTTTTCCCGGAGGCGGTGGGACATTTCCCGGAGCCAGGCGTAGGCCAGGGTCACGGTTTTGGCCTTATCCGGGTTGACCAGGCAGCAGCGGGCCGGGGCCAGGAGGCTTTGGGCCAGGAGTTGTTCTTTGGGGATGCCGCCCGCCATCAGGGTTTGCCACAGGTCTTCCAGGTAGAAGGTCAACTGTTCCGTATTGGTGTCGCCGAAGGCCTCGTACCAGGTGGGGATGATGCCCCAGGAGAGCACGCCCCCCCGGTCCAGGAAACGGCCCAGGGATTTGGCGTAGCACCTGAGGATCTCCCCGTTGGTGAAGGTGTCCATGGAGAGGATGTCCAGGTCCCGGTTCAGCAGGAATTCCCAGTCCGGGTTGCCGCAGAGGTGGACGCCCCGGGGCCGGTCGATTTGGGAGAAGAACCGGTCCAGGTCTTCCTTGGCCTTGATATCGGTATAGCCGGAGACCGAGCTGAAGACGAATTGCAGGCCCGGCTCGTCAATAAACATGAAGGCCTGGGGGTGTTTGCCTTTAAGGCGCACTAGCTGGGCCTGGACCCGCCGGGCCATGAAGTCCATCAACAAGGGGCGCACTTCGTCATTGAAGATGATGGGCCGGTCGTTTTCATCCAGGATTTTGAGGCCGAAGCTGATAGGGCCTTCCAGTTGGCCCCGGATGGCGATATAGCCGCTCAGGTCCAGGGTGAGAAATTTCTTATAGACCGCGGAATAGCCGGGGGAGATGTCGAAGTAGTCCAGGTCCGCCCAGCGCTCCAGCAATTCGGGCAATTCCTCGTAGAATTTGGCGGTGTCAAAGCGGAGGCTCTTGGCCTCCGGGAGGAGCACGATGCCGGGGAAATGCTCCGCGGCCTGGACATACATGTCTTCATAAAAGCTCAGGTGGGGGAGTTGGGGCCAGAAGGGGATGTCCAGGGACAGGGCCAGCTTCAGAGCCGGTTCCACCTGATCATGGGGCAGGATGCCCATGGCGGTGGTGTGGAGGTTGCCGGGGATTAAGGTGGGCATAGGAGCCTATTATACTATTATTTAGTTATTTATGTACCGGGGACCTATGTTGACCGTCCCCTCAAATAAAGCCGCTGGCCAGGCCCAGGGCGATGATGAGGAGCAGGGCCGCCACCAGGTACTGAATGGCCTGGATGGTGATTCTGGTCAGGAGGCGGCTCCCTAAATAGGAACCGGTAAAGGCCGAGGCAATGGCGATGATCAAGAGGCCGGCGTTTTCCTGGAAGCCTCTAATGGAAAAGTGGCCGAAATAGACGGAGAGCCGGCTCAAGTCCACCAGGCAGGCGATGACCACGCCGGTGCCGATAAAGGCCTCCTTGGAGAGGCCGCACTTGAGGAGAAAGACGCTGCGCAAGGCTCCCTGATGGCCGGAGAGGCCGCCGAAAAAACCGCTGAGCAAGCCACCCAGGGGTAGGTACTTAGGCTTTAAGGAAAATTGGGCCAAGGCCGGGATCAGGTCCATTAAGGCAAAGGCAATCATGAGTAGGGCCACTACCAGTTTCACCGGAGTCACTTGCAGTTGCCGGCCCCAGAGTTGGTAGCTCAGCCAGGGGCTCAAATCCGAGAGCCAGAGCAGGGTCCAGGCCCCCAGGAGCGCGGCCAGGATGGCCGGTAATCCGAAGCGCAGCACCGTGGCTTTATCGGCATACTTTCCCAACAGGCCCAGTTTGAAGAGATTGTTGGCCAGGTGCACCAGCGCGGTGAGGGCTACGGCCAGTTCCAGGGGAAAGAAGAGGGCAAAGACCGGCAGGAACAGGGTGCCCAGGCCGAAGCCGGAAAACAGGGTCAACCCCGCGGTGGTCAGGGCTGCTAGAGAGATTATAAAATAGGGTAGCAAAGCAGGATCAATCGGGTTCAGGCTCACACGTTACATAAGAGATATCATTTGTAGCCGCAGGCTTTGTCTGCCCTAGCACAGGCTGGAAGCCGGTGCCACCAGGAGGAAGAAAGGTTCGGGTAGAGGGGCTAAGGGCAGAATTAACAGTCAGCGGTCCGCTTTAACAAAAGCTGATAGCTGACTGCTGAAGGCTGACAGCTTATATCCCTGTCCCCCCCTCTTTATTCGCTAATGGCCGGGAGCCTTTGATGTTTCACCTCTTTATGCCACTTCCACAGGAAGTAGATGGCCGGATAGATGAGGAGTTCCAGGAGAAAGGAGGTAAAGACCCCGCCCACCATGGGCGCGGCGATGCGTTTGGCCACCTCCGCGCCGGTGCCGGTGGCCCACATCACCGGCAGCAGGCCGAAGATGTTGGCTAAAATGGTCATCAGTTTGGGCCGGAGCCTGAGGACCGCGCCGTGCCGCACCGCTTCTTCCAGGTCCTGGCGGGCATTCAGGAGCCCCTGGGCTTGGCGCTCATCGTGGGCCAGGTCCAGATACAAGAGCATGATAGCCCCGGTCTCCGCGTCCAGGCCCGCCAGGGCGATGATGCCCACAATCACCCCCACGCTCAGATTGTAGTCCAGGAAATAGAGGAGCCAGACCGCGCCGATCAAGGAGAAGGGCACCGCCAGGAGGATAATGGACACCTTGGTGACGGAGCCGGTGCTCAGATAGATGAGCATGAACACCAGGACAAAGGTGATGGGAATGACCACCTGGAGGCGCTCCCGGGCCCGCTCCATGTACTCGAACTGGCCGCTCCAGACCAGGCTGTAGCCCGGCGGCAGCTTCAGCTTGGCGGCAATGGCCTCCTTGGCCTGGCGGATATAGGTGCCCACGTCGATGTCCCGAAGGTCCACAAAGACCCAGGCGCTGGGCCGGGAACCCTCGCTCTTGATCATGTCCGGGCCCTGGTGCACCCGGATTTTGGCTATCTGGTCCAAGGGAATCTGGGCGCCCCCGGGGGTGGGGATGAGGATGCGCTTCAGAGCCGGGAGATTTTCCCGGTAATCCTGGAAATAGCGCAGGTTCACGGTATAGCGCTCCAGGCCCTCCACGGTTTGGGTCAATTCCTGGCCCCCCAGGGCAGTGGCGATGACGTCCTGGACGTCCCCCACCGTCAGCCCGTAGCGGGCCGCCTCCCGGCGGTCGATGTCGATGTCCAGATAATATCCCCCGGTCACCCTTTCCGCGAAGGCGCTGGCCGTGCCCGGCACTTCCCGGAGGATGGCCTCGGCCTCCTCCGCCAGGCGGGATAGCACTTCCAGGTCCGGACCCAGAAACTTGAGGCCTACCGGGGTTTTGATGCCGGTGGAGAGCATGTCGATGCGAATCTTGATGGGGTAACCCCAGGAATTGGCCAGGCCGGGGAATCTCACCGCCGCGTCCAACTCTTTAATCAACCGCTCGGTGTCATAACCCGGACGCCAGTGTCTCCGGTCCTTGAGGCGGATAGTGGTCTCGATCATGCTGATGGGCGCGGGGTCGGTGGCGGTTTCGGCCCGGCCCACCTTGCCGAAGACGTAGTCCACTTCCGGGAAGGTGCGGATGATGCGGTCGGTCTGCTGCAAAATCTCCCGGGCCTTGGTCACCGACAGCCCCGGCATGGTGGTGGGCATGTACAGGAGGTCCCCTTCATCCAGGGGCGGCATGAATTCGGACCCCAGCCTGGAGTAGGGGTAGATGGTGACCAACATCAGGGCCAGCGCCGCGAAGATGGCGGTCTTGGGGAAGCGCAGGACCAGATTCAGGGCCGGGCGGTACAGGGCCCGGGTCCAGCGGGACAGGGGATTTCTTTCCTCCGGGGGGATTCTCCCCCGGATAAAATAGAGCATGAGCACGGGGATCAGAGTGACGGCCAGGACGGCGGCCCCCCCCATGGCAAAGGTTTTGGTGAAGGCCAGGGGCTTGAAGAGCCGCCCGCTCTCCCCGGTCAGGGCAAAGATGGGGAGGAAGGACACAGTGATGACTAAAAGGGCAAAAAAGAGGGACGGCCCCACCTCCTTGGCGGCCTCGAGAATGACGGGCAGGCGGTGGGCTTCCGGGGGGAGGTGCTCCAGTTTCTTATGGGCATCCTCCACCATAACCATGGACGCGTCCACCATGTCGCCGATGGCGATGGCAATGCCCGCCAGGCTCAGGATGTTGGCGGTAATGTTGAACTGATACTGCAGGATAAAAGAGATGAGGACCCCCAGGGGCAGGCTGATGATGGCCACCAGGGCGCTCCTCAAGTGCAGGAGAAAGACCACGGTAATCAAGGCCACAATGGCGATTTCTTCATAGATGGCCTCTTTCAAGGTGCTCACGGCCCGCTCGATGAGACCGGAGCGGTCATACGCGGTGACAATGCGGACTCCGGGAGGGAGGCCCGCTTTCAGGTCATCCAGCTTTTCCTTGACCCGCTCCAGGACGGCCCGGGCATTCTCCCCGAAGCGCATGACCACGATGCCGCCCACCACTTCACCTTCCCCGTTGGCTTCGGCCAGACCCCGGCGCATCTCCGGCCCCAGGCGCACCAGGGCCACATCTTTAATGAGGATGGGCGTGCCCTTGCCGTCGGCCCCCACCACGATGTTTTCCACATCCGCCGGGCCTTTGATATAGCCGAGACCCCGCACCATGTATTCCGTTTCCGCCTGCTCCACCACCCGGCCCCCCACGTCCTGGTTGGAAGTGCGGATGGCCTCTTTCAGGCGGGCCAGGGGCAGGCCGTAGGCCGCCAACTTGTTGGGGTCCACCACTACCTGGTATTGCTTGACAAAGCCGCCGACACTGGCGACTTCCGCCACCCCGGGCACGGTCTGCAACTGATAGCGCAGGTACCAGTCCTGGATGCTCCTGAGCTGGGCCAGGTCATGCTTGCCGGTGGGGTCCTCCAGGACATACTCGTAAATCCAGCCCACGCCGGTGGCGTCCGGCCCCAGGGAGGGATTAACCCCAGAGGGGAGTTTTCCCCGAACATAATTCAGGTATTCCAGGACCCGGGAGCGGGCCCAGTAAATATCCGTGCCGTCTTCGAAGATGACATAGACCAGGGACAGGCCGAAGAGGGAGTAGCCCCGCACCACCTTGGCCCGGGGCACGGCCAGGAGCGCGGTGGTCAAGGGATAGGTCACCTGATCCTCCACCACCTGGGGGGCCTGACCGGGATAGTCCGTGGAGACGATTACCTGAACGTCGGAAAGATCGGGAATGGCGTCAATGGGCAACTTATACGCGGCATAAAACCCCCAGGCGGTAATCGCCACCCAAAGGAGCACCACCAACACCCGATGACGGACACAGAGCTCAATAAATCTGGCAATCATGGCAGTTTTCGGCAGATGTTGTGGGG
>JBFLZI010000028.1:0-25262 GCA_040756315.1 Thermodesulfobacteriota bacterium
GGGACCATTGGTCCCCCGCCCCTCCCCTCAAAATTCTTCTAAACCTACCTCCGCAAAAACCGGGCCAGTTGGCGGCCGTAGAAATCTTTGGAGTCTTCGTCGGTGGGACGGCTGAAGGTGGTGGCGCCTTTGCCTTCCGGGAGTTTTTTCAGCACGATGCCCTTTTCTCCGAAGAGTTTCAGGGCGTTTTGGAAGTTGGCTTCGGACAGGGCCTCGGAGCGTTCCACCTCCCCCAATTTATGGAGTTTGGTGCCGATGGACTGGATGCGTTTTAAAAATTCCTTTTCGCTCCGGGGTTTTTTCTGGAGGTATTTAATGGACCGAAACACGATCCAGTAGGATTCCAGGTAGTTGTAGAGCAGGTTGGCAAAGTAGGCCAGTTCTTTCAGTCCCGAAGCCGACAGCGTATAGCGGACGCCTTCCCGGTCGAGATTGACCAACACCCCCCGGGAGGTGAAGTAGGACAGGGTCTGATTCACCTGGCTTTCCAGGTCAAAGCCGTTAAAGGCGAATTCATTTTTGAAGAAATCGGTGAGAAAGTGGACGTCGTCCAGGACCTGCTGCCGGTCGAAATCGAAGCCCGGGCCGCTGAGGATGGCCAGGGAGACCATGGACGCGGGGAGAAAAAAGTGAATGATGTTGTTTTTGTAATATTCCAATAAAGGGCGCTTGGTTTCGTCGATGCTATAGCCCCCCAGCCCCAGTTCGTCCGTCAGGCCCTCTTCCTTTTCGATGGGGGTGATGAGTTTCCGGGCCTCGCACAGGCTTAAGGTCTCTTCCACCACCTGCACCAGGTTGTCCAGGGAGTCGGCCTGGAGGACCTGCTGGCTCGCCAGATAATCGTGGAGCACCTGGATGATGCGCAGCAGTTCATGGCGGTACACCCCTTTGCGGGGATAAGTGAGGAGCGCGGCGCAGACCAAGGCAAAGGGGGTGACCACGGAGACGCGATTGATGGCCTGGATGAACTTGAAGCCCAGGTCCTGGCTGAATTGGCGCAAATCTTCCGGGCGGCGGGCTGCCGCGGGGGAATGTTGGGCCAGGTATTCTTTAAAAGAGATGGGGTCGCTGAACTGGATATAGGCCCGGCCATACCGCTTCTTCAGGAATCTCCGGGCTTTCACCAATTGGCCGACATTTTCCGCTTCTTTGCCCTCTCCTTCCAGTTCCTGGAGATAGGCCTTTTCTTCCAGCACCTGGTCATAGCCGATAAAAGTGGGGATAAAAAGCAAGTCAGGGGTGGCCCCCTCAAAATAGGTGCGCAGGATCATGTTGAGCAAGCCCAGCTTGGGCAGGACCAGCTTCCCGGTGCGGCTCCGCCCCCCTTCGATGAAGAATTCCAAACTATAGCCGGTCTTGATCATGGTCTTGAGATAGGTATAGAGGACTTCGGCATACAGTTTGCCCCCGAGAAAGCGGCGGCGGATGAAAAAGGCCCCGGAGCCCCGGAAAATGGTGCCCAGGGGCCAGAAGGCCAGGTTTTTGCCGGCGGCGATGCGGGGGGGGTGCACGTTGTGGAGATAGATGAGGTGGTTCAGGATGAGGTAGTCCAGGTGGCTCTTATGGCAGGGGATAAAGATCAGGGTGCCCCGCTGTTTGGCCTCCCGTACCTTTTTGAAGCCTTCCTCGTCAAAGACGATGCCCTCGAACAGGTTCTGGGAGAGCCAACTGATAGCCCGATGCATGAAATTGACCACCAGGAGGTTATAATCCGCGGCGATTTCCCAGAAATAGTCCTGGGCCGACTTCTTGATCTTGGGGAGCTTCTTTTTTTCGGTCTCCGCCAGATGTTCCATAAAGCGGGTGAGCCCGGGATCGGTGAGGGTCAGCTCCAAGAATTCCTCCCGGGACTTGTTCACCGGGCCGGTGACCACCCGCCGGGTTTGATCGATGCGTTGGATCAACTCCCGGCGGATCTCCTGGGCCAGCTCGGAAAGGCGCTGACCCTGGGGGGCAGCCGCCAGCACCTCCTTCAGGTTCACCGGGTCGGCCACCTCCACCACCCCGCCTTTGGCCTTATAAAAACAGAGCCAGAGCTTCCGGAGGCGGCCGGGGTTTTCCCGATCCCCGAAGAAGAGGTCCAAAAGACCCTTGTCTTCCCGCTCCGGGTCCCGGCTGTACATGATCATTTGGGGCACCAGGAAGATGGGCAGTTCCAGTTGCTCTTGCAGCTCCAGGAGGTGGCGGATGGGGTCTTCCCGGGGTTTGAGGAAGCGATGCCGGAAGCCCACCTGGTCCACCAGAAAAAGTAAAGAACCCCGGCGGTCCTTGAGGATTTTCAGGAAATAACCGTCTTGAAAGGGGTTGGGCCAGGACCTTTTCCGGGTCAGGTAATTTAAGGTGGCGGAAATGATCTGGAGCAGATGGGAAAAGGGCTGGAACAGCCAGAGGTTAACGTCGAAGGCCACCTCCGGCGCGGGCGCTCCCAGTTTCTGATACCGGCGGTTAAAGAAGAGGAAGTCCAGGTTGCTGCGGTATTTCAGGGCATAGACCACCACGCCCTGGGCCGCCAGTTCATGGAGGCGCTCCAGATAGCGGGGGTTGACTGTAACCCGGGAGAAAGACGGCTCCAGGGTGAAGCGGGAGAGCCACCCGGAGCGGGCGGGGAGATAGCCGGCGTAATGGAACTCCTGGCCGCCCAGCCAGCCGGCCAGGCGGGCCAGCCAGCGGCCGAACCACCCCTGGGTTTTTTCCAACTCCGGCCCGGCGGCCTGGCCCGGTTTCTTTTCCGATGATTCCGAAGTCATTGCGGATTTACCGACAATATTCAGTAAACAAGCTAATATATAAATAAGCTGGCCGGGCTGTCAACCGAAATGGGGCGGCTCTCCCGGAGAAGGGAATTCAGGGCTGAAGCTGTGCCTTGACTCAGTTTTCCGGCGGATTTCCCAACACCGACTCCTCGGCGGGCACCGGGGGGGCAGGGGCAGGCTCCAGCCGGCGCTCGCCCACCAGACGGATCAAGAGGATGGACAACTCGTACATGCCGTAAATGGGGATGGCCACCACCGTCATGGTAACGATATCGGCATGAAACGCAGCGATCACCGCGCTGAGCAGGATAGCCAGGCGCCGCTGGCGCACCAGAAATTCCAGCTTGACCAGGCCCACCCGGGCCAAAAGCAGCAGAATCAGGGGCATTTGGAAAATGAGGCCGAAAAGCAGCAGGAGGCGCAGGCAGAAGTCGATGAATTGGGTCAGGTTGAGCATGGAGAACAAGAGGTCGCTTTCGTAGGCCAGGGAAAAAGAGATGATCAGGGGCCAGACCAGGTAAAGGAAAAAGACATCCCCCAAGATAAAGGCCGCGGTGCCGAAGGGCAGGAAAAAGTAAACGTACTTCCGCTCCCCGGGATAGAGGGCCGGGGAGAAAAACAGCCAGAGCTGATAGAGAATGACCGGCAGGGCCAGGACGAGGCCGGTGATCAGGGAAATCTTCATCTGCACGAAAAAGGGTTCCAGGGGGGCCATGTAGTTGAGCTTGTGGGGGGTGACCCGGGGAGGCTGGGGGTCAACGCCTAAGCGCCGGGACAGCTCGGGGTGGGAACGCTGCAGCCAGGTGGCCAGGGAATATTGCCACTTCTGGGTCAGGGACGGCTCCTGGAGAGGCCGCATGATAAAGCCCTGGACTTTGGAGGTCAAGGGCCAGGCCACGGCCATGCCGATAAACAGGGCGATGACGGAGACAATCAGGCGGGTGCGCAGCTCCTGGAGATGCTCCACAAAGGACATTTCCGTCATGTCCGGGGCTCTCCCGGGGCCGGTATAGCCTGGTAAGTCAGGGCCATGAAAAGAAAGATGTGGAAGTTCATTTAAATTATTTTACTGTATCCCCCGGATTAGAGCAATGGCGGTGCCCTTCCCCATACCCCCTTCCCAACTCCCGGATGGGGTTTGGTTGGGCCGGGACCGTCGGCCCCGGCCCAACCAAACTTTTAAAACCCCATAAGGGATTGGGGGAGGGGGTGTGGGGAAGGGGGTAAGGGCCGGCGGCCCTTAGCCCCCTCCCCCACTAGACAATAAATACCCGGCGGGGGGTTTGGGTGAGCCATTCCACCCCCTGGGGAGTTATCCGGCCGGTGTCCTCCAGGCCGATCATGCCGATCTCCGGCAGAAAGAATTTCGGCTCAAAGGCCAGGACCATGTCGGCCTCCAGGGTAAAGGGAGAGCGGGCGGTGATAAAGGGATACTCGTTCAACTCCAGCCCCACCCCATGGCCCAGGAAGCTCACCCGGTCCGGCCCCAGGCCCATGAAATATTCTTCCCAGCCCCGTTGGCGCACGATCTCCCAGAGGCGCTGGTAGAGCTCTCCGGGAGGAACCCCAGGACGGGCCTCGGCCTCAAAGCGGTGAAATAGTTCCAGGATCAAGTCCCAGGCCTGCCAGGCCCGGTCCGGCAGCGACTCCAGGGCATACATGCGGGTCATGTCGGCCACGTAGCCATGATAACAGGCCCCCAGGTCGATGCTGATGGGTTCTCCCGGGGCCAGCTTCTTGAGAGAGGCCCCCTGGGGAAAGGCCGGGCTGAAGCCCAAGCCGCCGCTGGGAGTGTCGGTATAGGCCAGATGCAGCCCCGCAGTCCCGGAGAGCACATGGCCGATAAACATCTCCATCTCCCAGCCCCGGAGGCGCACCAGGCCTTGATGGCCCAAAAGGCGCAGGCGATATTCCAGGGCCGCGGCCAACTCCAGTTCGCTCAAGCCCGCCCGGATAATCTCCGGCGCGCCGGCAAAGGCCCCGTCTAAAATGGCCGCGGCCCGGCGGATTTGCTCAATCTCATAGGCGCTCTTCACCATGCGCTGGCGGCGGATCAGGGGGGAGAGGTCCTGTATGGGAGTCTCGGGGAAGAGCTTCTCCTTCAGGCGCCGATAGAGGGCCGCGGGCATCACGTCCAATTCCAGTCCCAGGGCGCCCTCCCAGGGGGGATAGGACTCGGCCAGAAGGGTAGGCAGTTCCTTTAAATCCTGATAAAAGGCTAAGTTCCAGGGAGTTTCCATCGCGGCCAGGCGCTCCTTGGGTCGGCGCACTAATAGCAAGGGGGAGCCGGTGGCGGGCACCGCTAGAAAACCATCCACCACGGTGCCGGTGTAATAGAAAAGGTCCGCGGGCAGGCGCATCAGGCCCAGGCCGATGCCGGCTTCCGCCAGCCGGGCCTGGAAGGGGGTGACTCTAGCGCTAATCTCATCAGAGGGTACGGTTTCCAGCATGGGGATTCTCATGTGGCACGTAGGGCGGGAAAGCGAAGCGCCTCCCGCCTTTAGTAGTATTATGCCATCTCTAGACTTCGCACGATTAACATTTTCTGCCCAGGCGAATAAATTGCCGCATCAGTGAGGTCAAACCTTAATTGCCGAAGGCGGGAGGCGCTTCGCTTTCCCGCCCTACATCTGCCAGTAAATCATCCAAAACTTGGTGGCATAGGCTTTCCAGCCTGTGCCAGGACAGCCGGGGGCGGCTGTCCTCCATTTCCTTATCCCAAATCCCAAAGTAAGAAACTTTTCGGAGCAGTTCCTCACGGGCCTGCGGTCCACCCGCAAATTATAAAACGCCACTATAAGCTAAGGAATTGGTGGGCAGTGCCCACCCTACATTAACTTTGAACTTTAAACCTTGAACCTTGAACTTCTCAATGTTGAAAACGGTCTTAGGCAGTTTCCCGGTCCCCATAGACCGCCACTTCCAACTCCCCTGGCCCCTGTGCCCCCAGGACCAGGACCTTTTCGATGTCCGCGGTGCGGGTGGGGCCGGTGAGCCAGGTCACTAGAGGGGTTCCCGCCCGGGGGGTCAACTCCAGGGCCTGGGCCAGACTCAGCCCGGCTCGCTCCGGGGGGACCAGGACTAGCTGTTTTTTGGCCCGGAATGGCAGCCAGTAGCCGGGACCCGTGCCTCCAGGGACCAATACCGAGCCGGTCGCCGGGACGGCCCCCAGGCCCACGCTGACCACGGTGTCGGCTTCCGGCGCCCAGGCGCTTTCCTCCTGTCTGGCCGGTATGCCCAGGTTCGCCAAATCCGGCAACAGGGGTTGGAGGAGGGGATGGTCTTCCAACCATAAGGGGGTGCCGGCCCGCTCCGCCAGGAGCCGGGCCAGGGTCTGGGGTCCCTGGACCTGATGCAGGACACTGTCCACTTCCGCCAGGCGGGTCTCTAGCTGATGGAGGAGTGAGCCGAGTTTTGGGGAGGACAGGCGCCCTCGCCTGTCCAAGTCCGGGACCGCCGGGGGCGGCTGTCCTCCATTGGTATTCCCCCTTCCCCTAACATTTTCTAACCGTTCCTGGCCGGCGTAGAAGCTTGAGGGGGCAAAAGGGACGCCCCATAGACTTTTAACTGCGTCGGGCGACACCAGTTTCTCCAGCCGGCGCAGTCCGGTTTCCAGTTGCCGGTAAAGCCAGGGCTGATTTAAGGTAAACCCGGCCAGACGGGACACGGCCCGGAGACGCCGGAATCGAGGGCTGTGCCGCCGAAGATAGCGGATCTTTTCCGGCAGATGGATGCCCGCGGGGCAGAGCTCCTCACAAGCCCCGCATTGGCTGCAAAGATCGCTGATATCCCCCCGGGGCGCCAGAAAAGGGGCCAGGAGGATGCCGATGGCCCCGGGATAGACCCGCCCGTAGAGATGGGCCGCGCCCTCCTGAAAGATGGGACAGATATTCAGGCAGGCCCCACAGCGCAGGCAGAAGAGGGCTTCCCTTAGCTCCGGCTCCGCGGCCAGAAGGCTGCGGCCGTTGTCCAGGATGACCAGATAAAAGGCCTGCCGCCCCTGGGGGCCGGTCTTTAAGCCCCTCAAGAAATGGACCAGGGCGGTGAGGCGCTGCCCCGTGGCGCTGGCCGGCAACAGGGGCAACAAGAACTGAAGATCGGCCAGGGCCGGGATCAGCTTTTCCATCCCCATCAGGGCCAGGTGCACCGGGGGCCTGGTGGCGCACTGGCGGAGATTGCCTTCATTCTCGATAAGAACCAGGGCGCCTTCGGCCACGGCCCCGAAGTTGACCCCGGTAATCCCCATTTGCGCCGCAGCGTAGCGGGGTTTGAGATACTCCGCGGCGGTCCGGCATAGAATCAGGGGATCGGGAGGACAGGATAATCCCAGATGTTCGGCAAATAAGCGGGCGATCTGGTAACGGTCCAGGTGCAGGGCCGGCGCGGTGATATGGGCCGGTAGCTGCCCCGCCAGTTGCACAATGAATTCTCCCAGATCGGTTTCGGTAACCTGAAGCCCTGCGGCGGTGAGATGAGGATTGAGGGCGATCTCTTCCGTGGTCATGGATTTGGCTTTGACCACTTCCTGAACCCCATGTTTCCGGGCCACCTCCAGGATGAGACCGCGGGCCTCGGCCCCGTCCCGGGCCCAGAGCACCTCCCCGCCCCAACCCCGGACAGCCTGCTGGAATTGGGCCAACAAATCTTCCAGGGAGTCCAGGGTCCTGGTCTTGATCTCCCGGGCCTGGCGGCGCCAGGTGTCCCAGTCGGGGTATTCCTGGACCAGGCGGTCCCGGGCCGCCAGGGCGCGATGGGTGGCGGCCCGGATGGCCGCGGTCCCGGCTTGGCGGCGGTGGAGGGAGTTGGACATAAAATTGTTCCGGTCGCCGGTGGATTAACTCCCAGGCGGCGCCCCGGGGGCAGGCCGGTCCGCCTTTTCCATCCGGGCGGCCCATTCCGGACTATAGAGTCTCACGGGGTCTTCCAGGGCCAGGGCCAGGAATTCATTAACCTGTTCCTCAATCCAGGGATGTTGCTGGAATTGGTCGATGGCCTTGGTCATCACTTCTTTGAATTCCGCCGGCAGGGACTCCTCTTGGGACAGGCGGTTCTTTAAAAAAGCCATCTCGGTTTGACAGGAAATAAGCGGCTTCTTAACTCCCCGTTGGCTGAAAATGTTTTTCACATCATGGCGGACCTGTTCGGAGGTAATGCTGTGTAAAAACCGGGTAGGGGAGCCGCCGCTGAACAGGGCGTCCAGGAAGTAGCGGACGTAGAAAAACCGTTTCGCCGACCGCCAGAGCTGTTGATAGTTCGCCGGTTTTTCCGGTTCCTGGCCGCAAGCCTCCAGGGCGTCCCGGTAAGGCCGTTCCAGCCGGGTGAGAATGACGTTCCAGAACATATAGAGGTTAATGATGAACATCCCCAGGACACTGACATTCCGAAGGGAAGGGGGGATTTCACTGGACCAGTTCCAGAGAAAATAAAGGAAAATCAAGATCAAAATTATGGTGCGGAACAGGCTGAGGCCGGAAATCAGATGCCGGGGGTCCCGGCGGTGGCCGAAGAAATAGGCCAGGAGCAGGACCAAAATTATGATCTGGATATAGACACTGGCCTGCAATCTAAGAAAAAAATCCAACATGTTACCTCCTCTGGAATTGGTTTTCCTGGAAATCTCCGGCCAGGGTCAGGCGGGTTCGGGCCAACCTTGCGGCGTTCTCTGAAAAAGTGGCTGGTGGTAGAGGGCCAAGGAGGTAAGAGTGGTGCTTGCTCCGCCCCTACCGGGCCTGCCCCAACCTGAGTTTTGCAAAGGTCTCAAGTTGGCGGCTCTACTGCCGCTTTATGGTTCACGAGGGTATCTCATAGATCTTGATCTTGGCTCGCTGGCGCTCCCCCGCCAGCCAGGCGTCAAAGATCAACTGCCGCTTGTATTGCAGCACCTCGCCCCGCAGCTTTTCCTGTTCCTTCTGAAATTCCTCCGGCGACGGGGCCTGCCGGGACTTAAAGGCCAGGAGATAATATTTATTCTGCCAGGAGATGGGCTTAGGCGGATAAGGATGCTGGGCGGAAAGTTGGAACGCGGCGCTGGTCAAAGGTTCGGCCTGAGGCTGATGGAGAAAGCCTTGGCCCCGGGTGAAAAGGCTGCTGGTATGCAAAGGCAGAGCGGCCTGGGCCGCCACCCGGGACAGGGGTTCCCCCTGTTTCAGGCGTTGCAGCAGTTTAGCGGCCTCCTCCCCGGCCTGCTTCCGGGCCATCTGCCGGGCCACGGCCTGGCGGACCCGGTCTTGCACTTCCTCTAAAGGCGGCTCCGCTGCCGGCAGGTGCTCCAGGCATTGGAGCAGGGCAAAACCGGCGGGCAGCTCCACCACCCGGCTGATTTCCTGGGGTTGGAGGCCGAACGCGGTTTCCTGAAACAACTGGGACTTGCCCAGGTCCGGCAGGGGAGTAGCCAGGGTGAAAAGCGGGGTCTCTTTGGGGGTCAGGCCGAATTTTTTCGCCACTTCCCCAAAAGGCGCCGCGGCCATTTCCCCCCGGGCCTGTTGGGCCGCCTCCCGGGCCAGGCGCCGGGCTTTCTCCTCCCGGAGTTTCCGGGTGGCTAAAGCCTGGCCCTTTTTCCCCACCGC
This sequence comes from Thermodesulfobacteriota bacterium, assembly GCA_040756315.1. GTDB lineage: Bacteria > Desulfobacterota > Desulfobaccia > Desulfobaccales > 0-14-0-80-60-11 > JBFLZI01. The sequence goes on from JBFLZI010000028.1 coordinate 9,320, forward strand.
CAGGTCATATTCTTTAACCTCTTCCAGCTTGATGAGATGAAAGCCTTTGGGGGTGACGGCCAATCCCACCTCTCCCGGGGACAATGCAAAGGCCACCTTATCCCAGGTCCCGGGATTTTGGCCCCGGCGGATATCCCCCCGGTCCCCCCCCTGCTTCCGGCTGGCCTCATCCTGGGAGAATTTCTGGACCAATTCGGCGAAATCCGCGCCTCCCTTAACCTGCTGCAGGAGATTCCAGGCCTTTTCCTCCAGTTGCCGCCGGGCCTTGAAGGAAGGTTTGGGAGGCAGGGCCAGAAAGATCTCCCTTACCCGGATGGTTAAGGGACGGCCCAACTCTTTCTCATGATCCTTCAGGTATTCCTCCACCTCCTGGGGGGAGACCTCCGCTTTGGCCAGAAAATCCTGGGGGCGGAAGAGGATATACCTGACCTTAACCCGCTCCGGCAGGTGAAATTCCCCCGGATGCTCCTGATAATAGGCGGCGATCTCCGCGTCCCCGGGATGCTGCCGGGCCAGGAAGGACTCCACCGGCAGGGCCAGATACTGGACGGCCACCTTCTCCCGGGCCAGGCGGAAGTATTCCTGAAGCTCTCCGTCGGAGACCTTGGCAAACGCGGTCAAAGACTGGATGAACTTTTGCAGGAGCAGGCTTTGGCGCTCCTGCTCTTCAAACTGGGCTGGACTCAAACGGATCCGGGCCAGGAGCCCTAAATAACGTCTCTCACTGAATTGGCCGTCTTCCTGAAAATATGGCTGCCGGCGAATCCACTCCTGGAGTTCGGGAGTGCTCACCGTGATTTCGGCCCGGCGGGCCCCTTGCTGGACCAAGACCTCGTCAATCAAGCGGTTCAGGGTCTGCTCCTTTAAGTGCAACTTCTTGACGGCTTCTTCGCTCAATTCTCCCTGGGTCCGCTCCTGGTATTCCTTTAAGGTCTCGTTATATTGGCGGATAAAGGTGGAGAGCAGGATGGGAGTGCCGTTCACCGAGGCCACTTCCTGAAAGCGCCCGGATTTGAAACCGCCCACCCCCCAGAAGATGAAGACGATGGCGATGGCCCCGATGGCCAGGGCCACAAACCAGGAGCGGGAATATTTGCGCACCCAACTTAACATAGGCGTTATTTACCTTCCTTCAGCCATTTTTGGGCTTCCTGGGCCTCAGGACTGTTGGGATAGGCCTGGACCAGTTTCCTTAAGGTGGTGCGATAGTTAGGGTTCTGTTGGAGATTCTGGTAAGCCAGGGCCTGGCGCAGCATGGCCGCGGGGGCCAGGATGCTCTTGGGGTACTGCAGGGCCACCTTGTTGAATTCCACCGCGGCTTCCTTGTATTGCTTTTCCTGATAAAAGCTGTCGGCCAGGTGATAGCGAGCCTCCGGGGCCTTGGCCCCCTTGGGCTGACTCTTGAGATATTGATGAAATTTTTGCCGGGCGGAGCCATACTTTTTGTTCTGATAAAGGCTCAGGCCTTCGCTGTAGGCTTTATCCGAGGCCCCGGGAGCTGGCGGATAACCCGCCGGAGGGGCGGGTAGGGTTTTGGCCCCAGACTTGGCGGCGATTTTTTCCCCGGGGGTCCGCTTCCCTTTGGGGGGGGCCTTGGTCTCCTTGGCGGCTACCGGGGGAGGCAAACGGCGCTCCAGTTCCTCCAGGCGGCTCTCCAGTTTCTGGATTTTGGCGTCCAGGTCCTGGATCTGTTGGGCCGGGCTGCCACCCAGGGGTTGGATTTCCGGGCCGCCGGCAGGGGTCGCGGCCGCGGCTTCCGGCGACCCGGGCGCGGGGGCCTGCTTGCCCACGGAGGGCAGGTAGGTATAAGTGTTGCAAGCCGCCAGAGAGAAGATCAACATGGGGGCCAGCCAGTGCCAGGTCCATTTGAATCGCCTCATAAGGGCCTCCTTCCGGTCGGGGCGGGGGCTGACCCGGCCCGGGGCAAGTGCCAAAATCCCTTGATAAAATTATCTATCTTATTTTTATCCGGGTTCTAATGTCAAGGGTGCGGAGAGGTTGGTAGTGTCCTAATTTGATTTATTGAGGGACTTGGGCGAGAAATTCTTCTAAGAGAAGAACAGAAAATATAGGGGCTGTGCCATGTTCAATTCTTCTAAATTCATTTGAGCTAGTATAAATCCAGTGGACACCATCAAGAATAAAAACCTTAAATGCAGAACCTTGGCTGTTCGTCGCTAAAGTTATTCCATCTTCAAAGGCCCTGCCTTGATTTCCTCCTGTAGAAGAAAGGAATTTCGCTTCACCAATAACATATTTATTTCCTGATTTTGCTACCATATCAGGGCGCTTAGCAATGCCTACTCCCATTTCATTGTTGCAGAAGCGCATAGCGTCTCTTTCGTTTGCATCAAGCATAATTATACCAGACGTTGATCTGCGGAATTGTTCAACATTTACCCACCGAAACCTGTTTCGTGCCCATAACGTAAATTGTTGTCCCCGTCTCGTGTTAGCTTCTTTTGGTTGGGTAATTCCTGCAATTATTCCATCGATTCCCATTTCATAAAGTCTAGAGCAAATTCTATTTGCCGTTTGAGGATTTCTTTCAATTGCCTCCCGATCTTTTCTAAGAAATGCAACATAGGAATCTTTATATGGGAATTTATCTAAATCCAATAATTTATTTAATAAAACTATGTTATTTCGAGCTTTAAAAGCTTCTTGAATAGAGGCAATGGTCCTTCTATTTATCTTTCTTTTGCCTTCTTCATGCGCATAGATTTCGTGAAGCCTATCCAAATAATTGTGCTCATTTACAAGCTGCAATGTTCTCTGAGACCATTCGTTCATTTTGATGCCCCTTCATAAGTTCAATTATTACGCAATTAGTTAATCTTTTTGCTGCCAAACTAATTGCTTCCTCCGAAGAATCAATTCCTATAAATTGTCTTCTTAATTCTTGTGCTGCAAGCAGTGTGGTTCCAGAACCAGCAAAAGCATCCATCACCAAATCACCTTCATTTGATGATGCTCTAACAATCATCCGTAGCATTTCGAGATTTTTCTCAGTTGGATAAATAGCATGCTGCGGGTCTTTAAAAGTCCATATATCCTGTACCTTCACCCCTTTCTTAGCGATTTCATCTGCATAAATGATCTTGCGCGGATTTCCTGTCGATGACCATTCAATTAGATGTTTTTTATCAAGCTCTTCTAGGACATCGGGAGGATAACGCCAATGTCTGCCGGGTGGAGGAGACATACCGCGCCACTTTTGACCAGTTGCTCCATTAGCTGTTTCTCCGGGAGCATGAAGAGGGGTCGTAGTATATTTTCTTCCATTTTTATCTACCGATTTAAAACGTGGATCAGTATCAATATTTATAGGCTGTCTTGGTTCATTCCAAATAAAATTAGGCCCTTTAGAGTATAACAGAATAGTATCTTTAATATTGCCGTATCCTTTTCTAGGAAAGTTCTTAGGATTACATTTAATTCTGGTAATATCATTAATAAAATTCTTCTGACCAAAAATTTTATCCATTAAACATTTTACATAGTGTCCCATTTTTGTATCAATATGAAGATAGATAGAGCCGTCATCAGCCATTAAATCTCTTATAAGTAATAGTCTTTCTCCCAAGAACCTCAAATAATCATCACCAGTCAAAGTATCATCATAAGCTATTTTGCCACCATTGACCCGACTGACCGTGGCAAACCGCTTATTAGAAATCGTAAAGGTCTGGTTTGTCCCATAGGGGGGGTCAATATAAACCAATTTGATCTTTCCTCTCATTTTTTTCTTCTCAGCAAGATAAATTAAAGCATTATAATTATCTGCATGAATTAACAGATTATTCATACTCCTACCCCCTTTTATTCTTCTTAAGATCGTGAACAATGGAAGCTCTAACTGCTTTTTCGGCAGAGTCAATGGGAGGAATATGGAGCACGGCATAATTCCGCCGCTTAGTGCTTCCCTCTATAGGAGAGGACCAGGCATAGCACTTATCGGCCTGAGGGTGGCCCTTAAGCCCGAAAACCGATACAACCCCGCTCCAAACGGTTTCCTCTCCGAATTTTTCTACGACAACCACATCCTCTAGAAAAGACGCGGGGTAACCATGCATTTGCTCAACAATCTGTTTTAAATCCTCAACCATCTGGACTGCTTGGAAAAATCAATTACTTGGTTTTTATATGTTTGTTTTTTATGCTTGACATACATGTTTGGTTAATATACAATAGGGGCACAAAACGAAAGGAGGAGTGGTGGTGGCCGCTCCTCCCCAAGAACCTGTGCGCCGGTAAGTCAATGGATAGACACCCCTTCCCGAAAAAGGGTCCGTGCAGGTTCGATTCCTGCCCGGCGCACTTTTTTGATAACATGAAATTACTAAAGAATCAAGAGATTTTTTAGAGGGGTATTCTATGCTTGAAGAAGATACTCGGCAGAATTTGTTAAAAGCCCTTGAAGGCTTACAAAAAGAACTCGACGAGAAAACCACTAAAATATTAGAACTTGAGACCATCCGAGGCGAATATGAGCGGATAAAAATACTTATTCAGCTTATTAAGGAAGAACTTGGTTTAGAAGTTCCTAAGTCCATACTGGAGATTAAAAGTGGAGGGGGAATGATCATATCGGGGGAAGGACTGGTTAGTTTTATAACACCTAAACCCATTGCTGAAGGTGCATCTGAGATTTTCGATGAATTTAAGCGTCCTATAACTATTAAGGAGATCGTCAATGAATTTCGCAGACGGGGATGGAAACTAAGTGAAAATAACCCCCAAGAAGTTATTCGCAGCACTTTGAAACGGCATCCTAAACTTTTTAAGAAAGTCAGCAGAGGTAATTGGAAAAAAATCCAAAGGATAGCTCAGGTTGGATCTCCGCCTTCGCAAGGGGGTGAGGTAGAATGAGAAGAAACTTGGTCCCTGCCAGCCTTGAATAGCCCTGGCAGGGACCGCAAAAGCAAGGCCCCATAGCCTATATCGTTGGCAGCGATCTGGCTATGAGGCCGTGGCGATTCATTAGTGGGGCGCGATTGGTTCCCCTGTGGACTTTACACCCCATCCGGGCGGGGTTCGATTCCCCGGCGCTCCACTTTTACAAATATAGCAGGGATTTATCACTCAGTCAATAGGAGTTCATAAAATGAACGTTCTAAGGCCAGAAAAACAGGAAGCAGCCATAGCAGCCCTGGTGGAAGGTGTCTCCATACGGTCAACCGAGCGGATTACTGGCATTCACCGGGATACCATCATGCGCCTCATGGTCAGGATAGGGCAGGGCTGCGCTAATCTGATGGACTCCTATATGCAAAACCTGAAAGGCGAAAATTATCAGGTTGACGAAATTTGGTGCTATGTTGGCAAAAAACAGCGCCACCTTAAAGAGACAGACAATATAGAGGAACTTGGCGATCAATGGGTGTTTGTGGCCCTAGATGCTGACAGTAAATTGATACCAAGCTATTTAGTGGGGAAACGGACAGCCAAAAATGCGCAGGCATTCATTGCCGATCTGTCGAATAGGCTTGATAACCGAGTCCAGTTGAGCAGTGATGCCCTTCCCGCCTATGTGGAAGCCATCGAATCGGCTTTCGGAGCAGACATTGACTATGGGCAAATAGTAAAAACCTACGAAGCTGAACCGATCGGACCCGGTAGGTATTCCCCGCCCCATGTGATTAGCGCAGAACGCACGGTTATTCAGGGAAGCCCCAGGATTGCTAAAATCTCGACCTCCTATGCCGAAAGGCAAAACCTCACCATGAGGATGCAAATGAGGCGTTTTACTAGGCTTACCAATGCATTCAGCAAAAAGTTGGAAGACCTTAAGGCAGCCGTGGCTCTGCATTTTGCCCATTATAATTTCGTGAGGATTCACAAGACGCTGCGAGTTACGCCAGCAATGGAAGCAGGAGTGACAAACCGGCTGTGGTCAATTAGCGATCTCTTGGAATGGGCAAATTAGGACACTAACGAGAGGTTGATTGATACAGGTAGTGCCAGGTACAGCCTTTCCTAGAAGCTATTTCAAAACCGGTATTTTTTGTCACCCTGAGCGAAGCGAAGGGTCTCAACTACTTAGAAATACGAGATTCTTCGCTTCGCTCAGAATGACAATTTTGTTGAATGTGGGGTTTTGAAATAGCTTTTAAATTCGCGCATCTATCTTTCCTGGTTTCCCAGCTAAGCTGGGGAACGGTTTTACCAGCCGGGCTTAGCCTGGCATTAATTTTCGTTCCCAAGTGCAACTTGGGAACGAGTGGAAAGGAATGAAAAGCTTACTCTGGATATTTTACTGTCTTATTGATGAATTGTCTTTCATTATTCAGAAGAAGCAAACCTCTCCCTTCCGGCACCTTTTTCCCTGATATATGAATGGCCTGCTGATCTTACCGAAAACCGAAGACCGAAAACCGAAAACCATAATATTTGCCCCTAACCCCTCCTTTAGGTTAAGATGGCAAAAAAACCGGGAGAGATTCCCTTAACCCCAGCCATGGCCGCCTCGGAATTCGTCCATCTCCATGTGCATACCGCTTACAGTCTCCTGGATGGAGCCATCCGCCTCAAGGACCTCATCGCCCGGGTCCAGGAACTGGAGATGCCGGCGGTGGCCATTACCGATCACGGCGCGCTGTTCGGCGCCCTGGAGTTTTATGAGAAAGCCCGGGCCGCGGGTATCAAGCCCATCTTAGGGTGCGAGGTCTATGTGGCCCCCGGCAGCCGCCTGGAACGCAAGGGCGCCGGCAAAGGGGAGAATCACCACCTGGTGCTCCTGGCCGCGGACCGGCAGGGCTACCACAATCTCCTCCAGTTGGTCACCCGGGCCCACCTGGAGGGCTTTTATTACCGGCCCCGGGTGGACAAGGAACTCTTAAGCGAACTCAATGCCGGCCTCATCGCCCTGAGCTCCTGCCTGCATGGAGAGGTGGCCCGGTGTCTGTTGAATAACGATCGGTCCGGCGCCGAGGCCGGCGCCAAAGAATATGCCGAGATCTTTCCCGGCCGCTTCTATTTGGAGGTCCAGGCCAATGACCTGCCGGAGCAGCTTCAGGTCAACGCCGCCTTGCTGGAGTTGGCCCCCCGTTGGGGTCTGCCTCTGGTGCCCACCAATGATTGCCACTATCTCCACCCGGAGGACGCCCGGGCCCACGACGTGCTCCTGTGCATCCAGACCGGCAAGACGGTGAGCACCGCCGGCCGGATGCAGTTCCGCACGGACCAGCTCTATTTCAAGAGCGCCCAGGAGATGGCCCGGACCTTTCCCGACCCGGCTTTGCTGGCCGTGACCTCAGAGATCGCCTCTCGTTGTCAGGTGGACCTGGAATTGGGTCATTTCCGCTTTCCCATTTTTCCGGCCCAGGCCGGGGAGAGTATGGAAGAGGTTTTGGCCCGCCAGGCCCGGGAGGGTCTCACCGCCCGTCTGGCCATAGCCCCGCCCCCGGATTCCCGACCTCCGGAGCAGTATTGGCAACGCCTGCAATATGAACTGGAGATCCTGGGGAAGATGGGTTTTTCCGGCTACTTCCTGGTGGTGGCGGATATTGTCAACCAAGCCCGGCGCAAAGGCATCCCGGTGGGGCCGGGCCGGGGTTCCGCGGCGGGGAGCCTGGTGGCCTACGCCCTGGGCATCACCGACCTGGACCCCCTGGCCTACGGCCTGATCTTTGAGCGTTTCCTGAACCCCGAGCGCTTAAGCCCCCCGGACATTGACGTGGACTTTTGTTTTGAACGCCGGGGGGAGATCATCGATTACGTGGCCCGGACCTATGGCCGGCAAAACGTCGCCCAGATCACCACCTTCGGCTCCTTGAAAACCCGCCAGGTGATCCGGGACGTGGGCCGGGCCTTGGAAGTGCCCTATGCCGAAGTGGATAAGATCGCCAAGCTGGTGCCGGAGAAGCTCAATATCACTTTGGAGCAGGCCCTGCAACTGGAGCCCCGCTTAAGGGAGCTGCGGGACACCAATCCCACGGTCCAGGAAATCCTCACCATTGCCGCGGCCTTGGAAGGCCTGCCCCGGCACGCCTCCACCCACGCCTCCGCTTTCGTCATCGCCGACCGCCCCTTAATGGAGTATCTGCCCCTTTACAAAGGCAGCAAGGGAGAGCAGGTCACCCAGTTTGACATGAAAGGGGTGGAACGGGTGGGGCTGGTGAAATTCGATTTTCTGGGTCTGCGCACCCTCACCGTCATTGAGCAGGCGGCGCGTCTGATCCGCCGCCGCTACCAGGCCGACTTCGACATCGCCGCCATTCCCCTGGATGACGCCGACACCTTTGCCCTGCTCCAGGTGGCCAACACCGCCGGGGTCTTCCAGTTGGAGAGCCCCGGCATGCGGGCTTTGATGGTGCGCCTCAAGCCCAACTCTTTTGAGGACGTGGTGGCCCTGGTGGCCCTGTACCGCCCCGGTCCCATGGAAAGCGGCATGTTGGAAGATTACGTCCGCCGCAAACACCGGGAAGTGCCCGTGACTTACCTGTTGCCGGAGTTGGAGCCTATCCTCAAAGAGACTTACGGCATCATTCTCTACCAGGAACAGGTGATGCAGATCGCCGCGGAGCTCTCCGGCTATTCCCTGGCGGAAGCCGATATCTTAAGGCGGGCCATGGGCAAAAAGGAGCCGGCGGTGATGGCCGCCCAGCGGGAGCGCTTCATCACCGGCGCCGCGGCCCGCCAGGTGCCCACGGCCAAGGCCGCGGCCCTCTTCAACCTCATCGAAAAGTTCGCGGGCTACGGCTTCAACAAGTCCCACAGCGCCGCCTATGCCCTCATCGCCTACCAGACCGCCTATCTCAAGGCCCATTATCCCCTGGAGTTCCTGGCCGCGTTGCTGAACAGCGAAATCAACCACACCGCCACCCTGGCCAAACACATCATGGAAGCCCGGGACCAGGGCATTGAGCTGTTGCCCCCCAATATTAACTTGAGCCACCGGGATTTTACCGTGGAGGACGGCAAAGTCCGCTTCGGCCTGGCCGGGGTCAAGAACGTGGGGGTGGGGGCTATCCAGGAAATTGTGGAGGCCCGGGGGCGGGGAGCCTTTACCGGTCTCGGTGATTTTCTGGTCCGGGTCAACCTGGGCAAAGTCAACCGTAAGGTGCTGGAAGCCCTGATCCTGGCCGGGGCCTTCGACACCTTGCAGCCCAACCGGGCCCGGCTCTGGGCCGGTCTGGAAGAGGCCCTGGAGAAAGTGCAGAATTATAAGCGCCTCCAGGCCGACAAACAGATGTCCATGTTTGCCGAACTGCCCCGACCCAGCGCGGACGACTGGCTGCCGGAGGCCCCGCCCTGGGAGGATTCGGTGAAACTGGCCCGGGAAAAGGAGGCCCTGGGGGTCTATCTCACCGGCCACCCTCTGGGGGCTTATCGGGGGCTGCTTAAATCCCTGGTGCCCCTGACCACCGCGGATTTAGCCGAGGTCCCCGACTCCCAGGACGTCCAACTGGGGGTGGTGGTCACGGAACTTAAGGAGAAAGTCAGCAAAAGAGGCGGGCGACTGGCCATCCTGACGGCTGAAGACCTGGCCGGTTCGGTGGAGGTCCTGGTCTTCGGCGAGCTCCTGGACCGGGTGGCCAACCTGCTCTCCCAGCCCAGCCTGCCTCTGTGGCTCAAGGGCAACGTGGTGCAGGAAGAGAAAGGCCCTAAGATCGTCGCCCAGGAGATCGCCCCCCTGGAGGCCACCCTGCCCCGCTGGCCGGCGCGCCTGGACCTGCGCCTTCAAGCCGCGTCGGTGACCCGGGAACAGCTTCTCGCGCTTAAAGAAATCCTGACCCGCCACCCCGGACCCATCCCGGCTTTCCTCCATTTCCTGGACCCCCAGAACGGCGAGGCCATCCTGGCCCTGCCGGAAGACCTGTCCCTGACCCCCTCTGACGGCCTAGCCTTGGAAATCAACCGCACCTTCGGCTACCCGGTGCTGAGTTGGTAGAGGGGTGCAGGAGTGGGGGGAGGGCCAGGGACCTGAGCACAGGCTGGAAGCCTGTGCTACTGGCCCTCCCCCCACACCCCCCTCCCAACCCGCTTATGGGGGCCCCCGGCCCCTAAAGCTGGAATCTGAAATCCTCCCCCTATTTATGAAATCCTTTTCCCTAAATAAACCCCTGGTGGCACAGGCTTCCAGCCTGTGATGGCCGCGTCCCTGGCGATTTTAGTCGCCTCCGAGAATGAAATCCTGATGTAGGGACGGGTTTAAAACCCGCCCCTAGGGATGCTTGACTATGGGGCCGGTAATGGATAACGTAAAAATATCGACAGGATGCTTATCTTGGACCTTTACCCGACCTATTCCTTAAAATGCCTGCTTTTGACGGCGGATTTTCCCCTCAGCCGGTCCCACTCTCATGTCTGCCCGCATTAAGGCCCGCCTGAAGAGGTTACTCTCTCAAGAAAAAGGGGCCGTCCTCCGGGAATGGGGCGCGCGCTGGCCCATCGCCCTGGTCTTCCCCCAGATCTATCCGGTGGCTATGGGGAATTTGGGTTTCCAGACTATTTATCATCTAATCAACAGCCAGCCCGATCTCATCTGCGAGCGGGCCTTTCTCCCTACCCCGGAGGAAATGGCGGAACACCGCCGCACCCGCACTCCCCTCCTCACCCTGGAATCCCAACGGCCCCTCAGAGACTTCGCCGCGCTGGCCTTCTCCCTGTCCTTTGAAGCGGATTATCCCAAGGTTTTACAGATTCTAGACATGGCGGGCCTGCCTTTGCTGGCCCGGGAGCGCGGTCCGGGCGATCCCTTGGTCCTGGCCGGGGGGGTGGCCACCTTCCTCAACCCCGAACCCCTGGCCCCTTTTATTGACGCCTTCTACCTGGGGGAAGGGGAAGTGGGGGCGGCGCCTTTTTTCCGGTTTCTGGCCCAAGCCTCCGGTGCCGGAGACCGCTTTACCCTGCTGAAGGAACTGGCCCGGACAGTGCCCGGCGCTTATGTGCCGGCGGGCTACCACCCCCGCTATCACGCCCAGGGCACCCTGGCGGCTTTTGAAGCGGAGACGGGCTTTCCCGAGGCGGTGGCGGCCCCTCATGCCGCGGACCTGTCCGCCTGTCCTACCCATAGCCACCTGCTTACCCCCCAGAGCGAATGGGGGGAGATGTTTCTGGTGGAGGTGGGCCGGGGTTGTTCCCGGGGTTGCCGCTTCTGCGCCGCGGGCTTTATCTATCGCCCCCCCCGGGACCGCTCGGCAGAGGCCCTCTTGGGGCAGTGCCGGGAGGGACTTAAGCAAAGCCGCAAAATCGGCCTGATGGGCGCGGCGGTCTCGGACCACCCGGCGGCCAAGGAATTGTGCCGCCGAATTCTGGCCGCCGGCGGGGAACTGGGGATCGGTTCCTTAAGGGCCGATTCCGCGGACACCGAACTCTTCCAATTATTGGCCCAGGGGGGCGTGAAGACGGTGGCCCTGGCCCCGGAGGCGGGGAGCGACCGCCTGCGCCGCTTCCTGAACAAAGGCTTGTCCGAAGAAGACCTGGCCCAGGCCCTCATCGCCGCCAGCCAGGCCGGCATCAGCCAGGTGCGTCTCTACTTCATGGTGGGCCTCCCCACCGAGACCACCGAAGACGTGCGGGAAATCCCCCGCCTGGTGAAATACCTGCGCCATCGAGTGATCAAGGCGGGTGAGGGGAAACGACGTCTGGGCCTCATTACCCTTAGCCTCTCTTCCTTTGTCCCCAAACCTTTCACCCCCTTGCAATGGGTGCCCTTTACCGAGGTGTCGGAGTTGAAAAAGCGCCTCCAGTTGGTACGCCGGGAACTTCAGGGCTTAAAGGACGTCCGGGTGCACGCCGATCTCCCCAAGTGGGCCTATACCCAGGCCCTCCTGGCCCGGGGGGACCGGCGGGTGGGGGAGCTGTTGCTGTTGGCCCACCAGCAGGGCTGGGCCAAGGCCCTGCGGCACAGCCCCGTCAATCCGGACTTCTTTGTCTTAAGGGAACGGGACCCGGACGAACTCTTCCCCTGGGATTTCATCCATCACGGCATCAACAAAGACTATTTATGGGAAGAATATCAGCAGGCCCTGGCTGGCCGGGAGACTCCGGTCTGTCAGCCCCAGGTGTGCGTGCGCTGCGGAGTTTGTCAGGGGGCAGTCCAGGGCTGAAAAGAAAGGCCTCCTCTCTCCCAAGGACCAACCCCCTCTTAACAGATTCCTAGCTTGCGGCTCCCTGCTTTTTCCTTTAAATTTAGAAAGAACTTCGTTCAAGTGTGAGGTCTATGGCAAAAGCCCAACCAGAGTCGCAAAATCTACCAGCCTGGCCCCAGGGGGACTGGTTCATGGATTATTGGACCCCTGCCGATCTGGTGGCGATGGAGAAGAAAGAGGTCCTGGTCGCAGGCCGGAGCCCCTTTCAGGAGTATGAAATTTTTGTCAGCTCGGTGTGGGGGCGAGTGCTGATCCTGGACGGGCGCTTGCAATCCGCGGAAAAGGATGAATTCATCTACCACGAAGCCCTGGTGCACCCGGCCCTGGCGGCCCACCCGGAGCCGCGCCGGGTCCTGGTGCTGGGCGGCGGCGAAGGCGCCACCCTGCGGGAGGTGCTCCGTTACGCCGGAGTAAGCCGGGCGGTCATGGTGGACCTGGACGAGGAACTGGTGCAGGTCTGCCAAGAGTGGCTCCCCACCTTCCATGGAGGGGCCTTTGACGATCCCCGGGCCGAACTGGTGTTTGCCGACGCCCGGGCCTGGCTGGCCGCCCAGGGTGACGCCTCCTTTGACGTGATCCTGGTGGACCTCCCCGAACCCCTGGAGGCAGGTCCGGCGCTGTTGCTTTTTACTAAGGAGATGTATGAGTTGGCCCGGCGCAAGCTGGCCCCCCGGGGTCTGATGGCGGTGCAGTCCGGTTCCGCCGGCATCCTGGCCCGGCTGATGCCGGATTTGCATTGCACCTTGGGGACCGTATTTCCCCAGGTATTGGCCTACGCCGCGTTTGTGCCCAGCTTTTTGGACCTCTACGGCTTTCACCTGGCCGGGAGCGAGGATTTCGCGTGGCCGGGGCCGGCGGCAGTGGCGGCCCGCCTTAAGTCCCAGGGGGTAACCGGCCTGGGTTGGTTCGGGCCGGAAATGTCCCCGGGCCTGCCCTTCTTGCCGGTCTATTTACAGGAGCGCCTGCGGCGGGAGGGTAGGCTGTTGACCGACGCCGCGCCCTTCGGCCCCCGACCGGGAGAGCGCCCGTATTTTTGATTTCATTACCCATAAAGGAGGTTGCTTTCTGAATAACATGGCTTATAGAAGAGTAGGAGTTTATGTAGATTCCATGAATATTATGCGTAACGGTGGTTACGGCATGCGTTACGAAGTTATTCGCCGTTTTGCCTCGCATAACAGTGATGAGGTCATCCGTCTTAATGCCTATGTAGCCATAGACGAAGAACGGGCCGTGTCCGATCCGGCTTATAAAAACACCCTGAACTTCATTCTCACCCTGCGGGACTTGGGATTCAAAGTAGTGGAAAAGGCCATCCGCTGGTACACGGACGAATCGGGCCGCACGTACGGCAAGGCCAATCTGGACATGGAAATGGCCCTGGACATCATCTCCCAATCGGATCGCCTGGACGTCATCTACCTGTTCACCGGAGACGGAGATTTCTGCAGCGTAGTGAACATGGTGCAGAATAAAGGCTGCCGGGTGGAAATGGTGGCCTTTGCCAATGTCTCCTCCCGCTTGCGCCGGGAGGCGGACCTGTTCATTCCCGGTTATCTGGTGCCGGGACTTTTGCCCACCGCGCCGCCTTACGCCGGTGCGCCACCCTGGGGGGAGAAGGGCAGCCGGGTCCGGGGGGTGTGCACCAAATACTTCCTGGACCGGTCTTACGGCTTTTTCCGGTTTATGCACGGCTTCGGCAAACTGTGGGTCACCGATACGCGCCTGGACGAATCTCCCTATACCTCGGTGTTCTTCATGGAGAAAGACCTGCCCGCCGGCGTCAACCCGGAATACCTGCCCAGCCGGGACTATATCCTGGAATTTACCCTAAGCGAAAGCGAAAAAAGCAGCGAAAAAGGCTTCATCGCCAGCGATATTGAGTTGGTTTACAAGTATTAGATGTGGGGAGAGGGCCAGGGGTATAAAGCAAAGGCGAAAAGGGAAAAAGGGAAAAAGGCGAAAAGGAAAAGAGATAACTCATGAACGCAAAATCCTTTTCGCCTTTTCGCCCTTTCGCCTTTTCCCCCTTCTTTCAATGCCCTTAGCCCCCTCCCCCACCATAAACCCGGAAAGGGGGAGGTATGGGTAAGGATTTGCGGGTGTTGTTCGTGGCTTCGGAGGCGGTGCCTTTTGCCAAGACCGGGGGGTTGGCCGACGTGGTGGGCAGTTTGCCTCAGGCCCTCATGGAGTTGGGGGTGGAGGTCAAGGTCCTGATGCCGTATTACGGCATGGTCCGGCAGTCCCAGGTTCCCACCACCTGCATCGCGGAGAACCTGGAAGCCTCTTTAGGCTCCTGGTCTCATACCTTTGATGTCCTGGCCCCGGCCTCCGGGGATTATCCCTGCTATTTCGTGGTGCGGGATGAATTCTATGACCGCAGCCAGCTTTACGGCACTCCCAAGGGAGACTATTTCGACAACCTGGAGCGCTTCGCCTTCTTCAGCGCCGCGGTCTATCCCTTCTGCCAGGCCCTGGCCTTCAAGCCGGACCTGATTCACTGCCATGACTGGCAGGCCTCCCTGGTACCGGTGTACTTACGACACCGCTGGCCGGCCGGCGGCATCCTGGGAGGGGCCAAGAGCCTCCTCACCATTCACAACCTGGCCTACCAGGGTCTCTTCTATAAAGAGAAATTTCCTTTATTGGGCCTGGATTGGTCCTTATTCTCCATCAACGGCCTGGAGTACTATGACCAGATCAATCTCCTTAAAGGGGGCATCGTCTTCGCCGACGCGGTCAATACCGTCAGCCGGGGCTACAGCAAGGAGATTCAAACTCCGGAATTCGGCTACGGCATGGAGGGCATCTTGCAGAGCCGGGCCGAAGCCCTCTTCGGCATCATCAACGGGGTGGACTACCGGGACTGGAACCCGGAGACCGACGCATTGCTGCCGGCGACCTTTAGCGCCGGCGACCTGAAGGGCAAGGAGAAAAATAAGAAAGCCCTGATGGCTGCCTTCGGCCTGTCCAAAGACCTGGCCAAGGCTCCGATCCTGGGGATCATCTCCCGCCTGGCCGACCAGAAGGGCTTCGACCTGGTGGCCGCGGTGATGCCGGAGTTGATGGCCCGGAAGGTGATGGTGGTCATCCTGGGCACCGGCGAGGAAAAGTATCATGATTGGCTGGCCGAGGAGGCCCCCAAATACCCCGGCCAACTGGGAGTGAAGATCGCCTTTGACAACAAGCTGGCCCACCTCATCGAAGCCGGGGCCGACATGTTTCTCATGCCCTCCCGCTACGAACCCTGCGGCCTCAACCAGATGTATTCCCTGAAATACGGCACCATTCCCGTGGTCCGGGCCACCGGCGGCCTGGCCGACACCGTTAAACCCGCGGACCCGGCCAAAGGCACCGGCACCGGCTTCCTCTTCTCCGACTACACCCCGGAAGCCTTCCTCAAGGCCCTCAAGGCGGCCCTGAAAGCCTACCAGGATAAGAAACTCTGGAAACGCCTGATGCAAAACGCCATGAACGAAGACTTCTCCTGGAAAACCTCCGCCAAAGCCTACCTCAACCTCTACCAACGTATTGTTTCCGGGGAGGTTTGAGAGCGGAGTGGGGGAGGGGGCTAAGGGCCACAGGCCCTTACCCCCTCCCCCAATCCCATAAGGGTTTTATAAAGTCAGTATATGTAGGGTGGGCACCGCCCACCACTAAATAAATCTATCTGCCTTCAATAAATTTATGGTGGGCGATGCCCACCCTACACCTGGGAACCACGTCCGTCCTATAGTTCTTGGTAGGGATATGGTTACCCCCCCCACACGGTCCCACCAACGGCAGCCTTTTTCTTCTTCATGGCAAAAGCACGGGCTGGAAGACTGTGCTACCTAATTATTTTC
>JBFLZI010000029.1:0-24935 GCA_040756315.1 Thermodesulfobacteriota bacterium
GGGAGGGGGTAAGGGCCCACCGGCCCTTAGCCCCCTCCCCCAAACCGAAATTTCCCTAAAACTATGGCCAAGATTCTCTATGGGGTACATGGCACCGGGCATGGGCATGCGATGCGGGCCTTGACCGTGGCCCGGCACTTCCCGGAGCATGACTTCCTTTTTGTCAGCCACGGCAGCGGCGCGGAGATTTTGCGCCCGGAGTTCCCCGTGGTGGAGTGCCCCAGTCTGGTGACGGTGGTGCGGGCCCAGCGGGTGGCCAAGGGGGCCACCCTGGCCCAAAACTTCCTGATATGGCGCCAGCGCCACCAGGTGCGCCGGCAGCTCTTGGAGCTTTTAGACCAATATCAACCGGACGCGGTGCTGAACGATTACGAATTCTTCCTGCCCCAGGTCTGCCGGGAGGCGGGCCTGCCCTGCCTTTCCCTGGACCATCAGCACGTCATTCCTTTTTGCCGCCATGCCGTGCCCCCGGGACAGTGGGCCAGTTATCTGACCACCCGGCTGATCATCCAACATCTTTACAGCCGGGCCTCCCATTATCTGGTGACCTCTTTTTTCCGGCCTCGGCTAAAACCGGGCCTGTCCCAGGTAAGGCTGGCCCCCCCCCTGCTCCGGGAGAGCGTGCGGCAAATCCGGCCCCAGGCCGGGGAGCACGTGGTGGCTTACCAGGGCTATTCCACCTTTGCCCGGTTTTTCCCCCTCCTTCAGGCCATTCCCCGGCCGGTGTTGGTCTATGGCTTTGACCGGGAACACCGGGAGGGCAACCTGACCTTTCGGAGGACCTCAGAGGAGGGTTTCCTGGCCGATCTGGCCGCCTGCCGCTATGTGGTTTGCGGCGGCAGCCATTCGCTGCTCTCCGAGGCCCTGTTCTACGGCAAACCGGTGCTCTCTTTTCCCATCAAAGACGCGTTTGAACAATTTTTAAACGCCTTTTATGTGAACCGGGAGGGATACGGGAATTTTTCCCAAAGTTTCCGGCCGGACCCGAAGATCATCCCGGCCTTCGAGGCCAAACTTGGTGATTTTCAGAAGAACATCCAGAAAGGACAGTTTTGCGGCAACCAGGAGATCTTCGCCCTGGTGCAACAGTTTATCGACGCGGGAAATTTAGACCTGCCGGACCGCCCCCTCCAGGCAAACCTTTAACCTGCCGTAATTCTTCCGGGAATCGAATTCCCGTCCCACCAGTTCCCGCCCCTTAAGTGCCCGCCGTTGGGCCTCCTCCGGATGAGCCAGGGCCTCCCGGACGGCCCGGGCCAGGGCGACGGGGTCCCCCGGCGGCACCAGCCAACCGGTTTCCCCCGGATAGATGGCCTCCGGGATGCCGTTGACCGGGGTGGCGATCACCGGCACCCCGTGGCCCATAGCCTCCAGGATGACGTTGGGGAGGCCGTCCCGGTCGCCGTGGGGCAGAATCACGCTGGGCATGAGGAAGAGATCGGCCTCCTGAAGGAGCCGGGGCACCTGATTATGGGGGACAAAGCCGGGAAGAGATACTCGGCTCTCCAGGCCGAATCGCCGGATCATCTCCTGAAGGGTTTTTAGCTCCGGTCCATCCCCGGCTAGAGTGAGGTGAAAATCCACTCCTTGTTGCGCCAACAGCCGACAGGACTCCAGGAGGATGCCGAAGCCCTTCTTAGGCACCAACCGGCCCAGGGCCAGGAGCCGGCAGGGATGCTGGAAGGGGCGAGGCTTTCTAGAGGCCCCGGTCAAGGGGGCGCCGTAGTAAATCTTCACGATCTTGGCCGCGGCGGCGGGAACCAGGGCCGCCAGGAAGTCCACGTTTTCGGCGGAGACGGCCCGGACAAAGGCGGCGGCCTTCAGCTTATCCGCCAAGGCCCCGTCCGGGGGGTAGAGATCGTGGGCGTGGGCGCAGAAGCTGAAGGGAATGCCGCTTAATTGAGAGGCCACCCAGGCCCCGGTGGCCGGGCCGTTGGCCCAGGGGGCATGAATGTGGTCCATGCCGTCGGCCAAAAACCGCCGGGCCAGATGCACCCCGGCCAGGGCGGCCCACAGGGCTTCCGCGCCGGTCTCCGGGCTGCGCCATTTCCGCACCAATACCCGGCGCAGAAAGGGCCGGGCTGACGCGCCCCAATTTTTGGTGAGAAGGAAATTTTCCTGAAGAATCCCTTTGAGGGAAGACAGGCCCAGGCGGTGCACCGGCGCGGCCACCGGGGCCATGCCGGTGACCGGGCGGGGGCTGGGGCCATAGAGGGTGTAAACGGAAAGGTCCAGGCCCAGGCGGGCCAGGGTATTCACTTCGTCCAGAATAAAGGTCTGGGAGCGTTCCGGAAACCAGAGGAGGATATAGGCGACGCGGGGACCGGCCATTTTCATTTCTTAGTACATGATTCCAAAAATATGATGACGTTTTTTATATCCCCCCTCACCCCGGCCCTCTCCCCCCGCCAGCGGGGGAAGAGGGAGTATTTCAGGAGTTCCTTACTCTATCCCCTCTCCCCCAGTGGGGGAGAGGGTCCGGGTGAGGGGGGAATTAAATCACTTTGCCGCTCCTGAAAATAAATACGCCATTGTATTTATAAAATTGATCACTCAGCTTACCGGGGGCGGAGGTTGACGAGGATTTCCGGCCAAAAGGGAGTGAAAAATCTCCTCATGTTGCCGCACCATGGCCTCGAAAGAAAAATCTTGCACGGCCCGCTCCCGGCCCGCCCGGCCAAAGGCCCAGCGCACCTCTGCATCCCCCAGTAAATGGCCCAAGGCCCCGGCCAGGGCCACGTGATCCCGGGGGGGCACCAGCCAGCCGGTCTCCCCCGGCGCCACCGCCTCCGGCAGTCCCCCCACCCGGCTAGCCACCAGTGGCAATCCCGCGGCCATGGCCTCCAACACCACGTTGGGCAGGGCGTCGATTAAAGTGCTGTGCACAAAGAGACCGGCTTCTGCCAGCAAGGGACGCAGGTCCTCCCTGCCGGGGAAAAACCTGACCTTGCCTGGAGGCAGGGTTGATCGGGCCTGTTCCTGGAGGGCCGCCAGCCGAGGGCCGTCCCCCACCAGCCAGAGTGCCGCCTCCGGATAGTCCGGGGCCACCAAGGTGAAGGCCCGGATCAGGGTGGCCTGGTCCTTTTCCGGGACCAGGCGGGCCACGGAGAGCACCTTTACCGGGCCGGACCGGGGAGAGGACGGGGGCCGGAAATAATCGGTATCCACCCCGTTTCGGATCACCGTGACCCGGGCCGGGGGGAGTTTATGATGATTGGTCAAGGCGGTCTTAAGAAGGGAGGAGTTGCAGATAACCCGGTCCGCCAGGGGCCAGAGCCAGCGTTCATGTTGGCGCTCCGGGGCGTGTCCCCCCCGGCAGTTGCCCACGATGAGGGGCACCCGGGCCAGGCGTCCCAGAATCCGGCCCCAGATGTTAGGCACCACGGTGAACAGGGCCAGCAGGTCCGGGGGGGCGCTCTTGAGCCGCCGCCAGAGGTTAATCAGGCTTTCCGGCCCCACCTCCTTCTGCCGGGAAAGCCAGATCAAGGGGAGGCCCCGCTCTTGGGCCACCGGCGCCAGGTCGTCCCGGGCGATGAGGAGCCAGAGTTCCACCTGAAACCTGGCGGGATTGAGACGGCAGGCCAGATCCAGGACCTGCCTCTGGGTCCCCCCGAACTCCAGGTCCTGGAGCAGAAAGGCCAGCCGGGCCGGCCGCTCCTTTAAAAGGGTGGGCGGGAGGGTCGCCACCAGGCCCTGATCTCCTTTAGTAACCCATCAGCCCGCAGCAGCGGGAACAGACCGGCATCAGGCCCTGGGTGGAGAGGCTGCGGCGAAAATCCCGATAGGCCGGAGAATTCCATAACTCCGTGATGGTGTGTTCCTTGATGTTGCCCACCACGTAGTCATGATAATCCCGGCAGGGAGACAGGTCCCCGTTGCTGTTGATTTCCACCGCCTGGTAGATGGAGATACAGCGGTCATAACCGAAGAGAGCCTGATGGTCGGTGTAGTAAGTCTCCAGATTCTCCGCCCCCATGATGGGGGGAATCAGGACCACCGGGGGGGCGGACCAGGGGCGGGACCGGGCCAACACCGCCTGCAGTTGCCGGTTCATTTCCGGGTAATCATCCGGCTTCCAGTTCCCCAACCAGCCCCAGACCCGTTGCGGCTGAAAGCCGAAACGCCTGGAGAAATCCTCTTCATGGGCCCGTGCCCCCGCCTCATCAATCCACCAGGAGAGATAAAAGACAAACATGTCCACCTGATGGCGCAAGGCCTCGTACATATCCACCAGATGCCGGTAGTTCTCTTTGGAGATGACGGTCAGGGAAGTGATCATGGGCAGTTCACTCCCCCGGGCCTCCCGGGCCTGGCGCACCGCGGTCAAGCCCTTCTGAATGTCTCCGAAATTATCGGCCCCCCCCACCCCGGGCCGGGCCCGATTATGCAACTCGGCGTTATGGCCGTCGATGGAGACCTGCAACAGGAACATGGGGGCCTGGACCAGACGCTCCGCCGCGGCGGCGATGCGAGTGCCGTTGGTGGCTATGGCCGTGGGCAGACCCAGAGCGGTGGCATGCTCGATGAGTTCCAGGGAACCCTCATAAAGCATGGGCTCACCCCCCCAGAGATAGACCAGGGGGCGATGGTCGTGGCGCACCAGATCGGTTAAGACCTCCACATACCGGCTCAAGGGCACTTCGTTCTTTTTTAAGTCCTTTAAATTTTTGCCGTGGAGAAAGCCCTGATCCCCCCACTGGCCGCAGGTGTGACAGCGCAGATTGCAAATGTCGGTGATGCGGAAACTTACCTGGCGGATGCGCCCGGCCCGGCCGTCATGGTTGGGAGGATGAAAAAGATTGAGCCGCCACTTCTCCCCTTCCAGGCGGGCCAACTTGGCGCCGATCCAGGGATGGCGGGCGAACCTCCGGAAGTGCTTCACTACCGCGCCCAAGGCGATGAAATTGCGGGTAATCATCCAGATTCCTTAGATTGGCAAATTGGCGGATTAGACTGCCATCCTTAATGTGGCATTATACTCTATTCAACATTAATTACCAAATCCCCCTTGAAGAGAAGATACTTGACATCGGTCCGCTTTTCGCGGCAAATACAGGGCAGGAAGAAAGTGGGGGGAGGGCCGGGGATAAAGGAAGGGGGAAAAGGGAAAAAGGCGAAGAGGCGAAAAGGAAGGGGAGGATTACTCTAAAAAACTTCAGACACCTTTTCGCCATTTCCCCTTTTCGCCTTTTCGCCCTTAATTAATCCCCTGACCCCCTCCCCCAAAAAACACACCTCAACCTCAAGCCCAATTATGTTAGCGCTGCGTTATCATTATTCCATCCCCCGCTATGCGTTGGCCAAGGTGCTGGGTTACTTATGGCCCCGGCGTTTTTTTCCCGGGTTGGCGCCGGTGAAATTGGAACAGGTCTCCTTTAGCTCTCCCAATCCGGACTGGATCGTTTTGCGGAGCCGCTTGTGCGGCATCTGCGGCTCAGACCTGAACCTGATCAAGGGCGCGGAATCTTATTTGCTGGAGCCTTACGCCTCTTTTCCCGCGGTGTTGGGGCATGAAGTGGTGGCCGAAGTGATGGAGGCCCCAGTGGACACGGAATGGCGGCCCGGGGACCGGGTGGTGGTGGACCCTCTCCTCTCCTGCCAGGCCCGGGGGCTGCCGCCCTGTTCCTTTTGTTCCCAGGGCCGATATAATCTTTGCGAAAACTTCACCCGGGGAGGATTGGCACCGGGTGTTAATATTGGCTTTCATAGACAGGTAGGGGGAGGAATGGCCGAATATCTGGCCGCGCCCCCCTTTAACCTCATCCGGGTGCCCGAGTCCCTGGCCGATGAAGCCGCGGTGCTCACCGACTCCCTGGCCAGCGCCTTATATCCCCTCCTGGAGAACTTTCCCCCGGACCGGGCCACGGTGGTCATCTATGGGGCCGGAATCATCGGCCAGCACCTCATCCGCCTGGTGCGCACCCTGGGGTCAGGGGCGCGGCTGGTGGCAGTGGCCCGCTATCCCTTCCAAAAGGAATTAGCCCGGGCCGGGGGCGCCGACCTAGTCCTGATAAAACCCTCCCGGCGTGAACTGGGGGAGGCGGTGGGGGCCACTTTTTTGCCCACCACGCTGGGCGGCGGCAACCTGGAAGGGGGCGCCGACTTCTACTTTGACTGCGTGGGGAGCCGGGAGTCCCTGCAAGAGGGGCTGCTGGCCCTACGGGGCCAGGGGACCTATGTGCTGGTGGGCACCGCCGGACGGGTTAGGGGGGTGGATCTCTCCAGTCTCTGGTTCCGGGAACTGCGCCTCACCGGCTCGCTGATGTACGCCTACAATCATTTCCAGGGACAACGGGGCCGCACTTACCAACTGGCCGTGGACCTCCTGGCTCGGGGGGATTATCCCCTCCAGGGACTCCTCACCCATATCCTGCCTCTTAAAGACTATGGTCAGGCCTTCAAGGTGGCCTTCAATAAATCACCTTACCGGTGCGTTAAAGTGGCCCTGGATTTAAGAGAGGTAGGCCGTGAGAGGGAATCCCGGGGGGACCGCCCTTGAAGTTGGTGATCAGCGTTGACGTGGAGGAAGACGGCCTGTTTTCCGGGCAATATCCCCGCACCCCCCCGGGGGTGAGCAATGTGGCGCAGCTTGAGCGCCTCCGATTTATTTCCCAAGAATTCGGCTTTCCCCTGACCCTGCTGACTACTTATCAGGTAGCCCGGGACCCGGCGGCTTGCCGGGTCTTGGCCCACTGGCGCGAGGAGCATGGCGCGGAGATCGGCGCGCATCTGCACTCCTGGAACACCCCGCCTTTCAGGGATTTACCCGAACCGGAGCCGGTGAGATCGGAAAAGCTTCCCCTAAACCTGCTCCGGGAGAAACTCCGGAGCCTGGTCACCGGCCTGAAGGAAGGCCTGGGGGTAACTCCCCGTTCCTTTCGCATGGGGCGGTTCGATTGGGGGCCTAAGGTCCTAGCCCTGCTGCCGGAATTCGGCCTCAAAGTGGACAGCAGCATGAGGCCTTTGACCCAGGATCTAGGCGGCCCGGATCATTTCCTGGTCCCGGCTGATCCCTTTTTGCTGCCGCGGGTGGCACCCGGGGCGGCGGCCTTGCTGGAAGCGCCCCTGACCCTGGTGCCGGTTTGCCCCGGCAGTCCCCGTCTGATTTACCGTTTATCCCGCCGGTTGCCCCCCAGAGGAGGGGAACTCCTCCGGCGCGCCTTCCCTTATGCAGGCGTCATGGGACCCCAGCCCACCATGTTTTCCCTGCCGGTCATGCGCTGGTCCGCGCAGCGGCACCGCGGCCAGGGGGGCCGGGTGCTCAACCTCTATTTCCACTCCTCGGAACTCCTGCCCGGCGGCAATCCCCGCTTTCCCACGGAAGCGGCGGTATCCGGTCTGGTCCGCAAAATCAGGCGGTTCCTTGAATGGCTGGCAGCCACCGGGCCGGTGCAAGGGATAACCCTGGGGGAGCTTTATGCAGATTATGGGGGAGGGAGCTAAGGGCCGCAGGCCCTTAAGTTTCAAGTGCCTAGATAACTAATCTCTCTCAAAACTCGAAACTGGCTCCTTTGACCCTCACCCCACCGGCTTCCTTCTTTAGGTTCCCGATGAGCTAGACGGTTTTATCAGAGGAATCCCTGACATAGTAGGGAGGCGGGCAGGGGCCACGCCGGGAAGGGCAAAAGATGCGGAATCGGGCCAATCCCAGTCTTTGCAGGAAAAATTTCACCGAAGTCGCCAAAACCCCCAGACCGTATTTGACGCTGCGGGGGAAATTGATGGAGGAGGCCTCCGGAAAATAGCGGGTGGGGCAGGAGACTTCCCCTACCCGGAAGCCGAAATAAATGGCCTGGGCCAGCATCTCATTATCGAAGAGAAAATCATCGGAATTTTCCCAGAGGGGCAGGGTTTCCAGCACCTGGCGGGTGAAGGCCCGGAAGCCGGTATGATACTCGGAGAGCTTGGCCCCTAAAAGGAGATTCTGGATGAGGGTGAGGACCCGGTTGGCCAGATATTTATAAAGGGGCATGCCCCCGGCCCGGGCCTGGCCCCCCAAAATGCGGGAGCCGATGGCCAGATCATACTCCCCGCTGGCCACCAGGCCCACCAGAGCCGGGATAATCTTGGGGGAATATTGGTAGTCGGGATGGAGCATCACGACGATATCCCCCCCCAGGGCCAGGGCCTCGGTGTAGCAGGTCTTTTGATTGCGGCCATAGCCCAGATTCCGGTCATGGATGAAGCAGTGGATGCCCAGCCGCCGGGCAATCTCCACCGTCTCGTCATGGGAGGCGTCGTCCACCAGCAAGACTTCGTCCACCAGGTGGCGGGGAATATCTTGGTAAGTGCGGGGCAAAGTGGCGGCGGCGTTGTAAGCCGGCATAACTACTACTACTTTCTTCCCGTCTAACAATTTCCTTCTCCCTTTCCACTCCTTCTGCTATATATTTTGGTTTTGTGATGCGACCAGCCGACTCACCGCCCGGGCCGGTGGGGGGCAGGCGGGGCTGAGCCTCAGCCCGGGAAGGAACCGGAATGGTCAGGGCTTCAGGCTAACCAATTAATACAGGAGCTTAGGTTAAAAAACAACCCTTAAGACCCCAGGGGAAAAGGCGACAGGGAAGCGGCCGCGGTTATTCTTACCAGGCACTTCCGGCCACCTGGGGAGGCAGGCTTGAGGCCCATCTCCATTGGCTTGGCATTTTTGAGGACCAGGCGAGATCTAAGACAGGGCCGGGGTCAGTAGTGGCCGGCAAGCTTGACCAGGTCCGTTTAAATGCTCCCCTAAAGGGGCTTATATGTTATTAAAGGGAGGGCGCCCTCCGGTTTGGCCCCCAGCCAGGAGTCTGTGGTTGAGAAGATGAGAACTCCGGAACTAATCGCCGGTATGAATTGGCGGGAGAGAGCTGTCTGGCTCCTCTTTGCCGCCACCTCTCTGCAGTTGGCTTTCCAGTGGCCTTTATTTCGCCTGGTCCCGGGGGAAAGGACCAACCTGTTTTCCGCCTTGCTGTGCTTTCTTACTCTGGTGGCCGCCTGGCTGGTGGGAAAGAAGGAGGCCAGGCGGTTAAAGTCCCCGGAAGTCCTGGTGTCACTGGCGCTGACAATTCTGGCCTTGCTCAGCAGTATCTTCAGCCTGACCCCGGGACCTTCAGTGTTTCGGGTTTTCGCCCTCCTGGCCTCGGGATTAGGGGGGTTCTGGTGCGCCCGACTCTTATTGGACGATGAAGTCAAATTCCGGTGGTTTCGCAATCTCTGCCTCTTCAGTTTAACGGGCATACTGCTGCTGAGTTTTTTGGGCTACCTGTTTTGGGGAAAAGCGACCCGCTTTTTTGATCCCACCATCCATTCCTTCACCCACATAATTTTTCTCCTCTCTTTTGCTCCCCTGGCTTTGCTGAGCCAGCCTCCCCGGGGTGGGGTCCTGTTCGGTCTCCTGCTTTTGGGCTTGAGTTTTCTGGTCTTCTGCCTGAGCCGGGATATCTACAGCCCCCTGGTGGCGTTGGGCCTGGTTTTTTGGGGCGCTTTCTGGGGCAGGTGGCGCCTCAAATATTTCCTGCTGATCTTTCTGGTATTACTGGTGGGCCTCGGCATTTTCCGGCACAAAATCCCCTGGGAGAAGGCGGCCCGGGATCAGGAATCGGTGTGGTATCGGGCTGAGTGCCTGCCTCTCACCTTAAAGATCGCCAGCCAACACCCCCTTTTCGGCATCGGCCTGAGGAGCCCCCGGGTGAAATTTCTGGACGATTACCAGATGCAATTCCCCTGGGTGAAAAAGGAGAAATTTGCCGAAGCCTTGTCCCGCATGGTAACTTGCGATAACCTCTTTCTCACCTTTTTGGCCGGTTTAGGTTTTCCCTTTGTGATCATCTATAGCGTGGTTCTCCTGCTTCTCTATCTCCGCTTGCTGTTTTTGACCTATCGGCCCCCGGAAAAATCACCGATACCGCTCCTGGCCCTGCTACTCCCTATAACCGCGGGCCTCTTATCTTTTCTGGTCTTTGACACCCTCCTCTTCCCGCAACTTAGCTGGTATTTTCACATCTTGCTCGGCCTGATCCCCTCAGCCCAGACCAGGGCACCGGAGAGATAAAAACCGGTTTCAATTAATGGGGTGGGGGCGCGGGCGGCAAATTTTTTCACCACCCGTGACCGGGTCCGCGATCCGGCGAAGACTTCCGGGTCAGGAGGCGCAGGTCTTCCTCCGCCGGGAGCAGGCCCTTAGGGGATCGACTGACTGCCTCACCTAGCAGCCCGGCTACCACCGGCTCCGATGGTGAGGCGGCAGAGGGCGCCAGCAGGGGAGAAATTTTTTTAATGGTGAAACTTTTGAAAAATCATGTATTGTCTAGGGAAAGCCGGCAAGGGGCTAGGCGGCGGATACCGGGAGAGAATCTGGGGGGAAAATCGCCTGTTCCTGTGAATTGGCGGGCCTTCCGAGAAAATTACTTTCCTTGAGGTAATTATTGCCACAGAGAATAAATTCTGTTATGATGGCCTACCCAAGTAGATAAAAAAGAGGTAGAATACGTTTCAAGATGGCTAGCAATCCGATAAAGGACCGCTGTCAGTTATTTTCCCGCTCGGTGCGGGGATTTAAGGCACAGGGGGTGTACCCTTATTTTCGTCCCATTTCCCAGTCCTGGGGGACGGAAGTGGAAGTGGAAGGGCGGCGGCTGATCATGATCGGCTCCAATGACTATCTGGGCCTGAGTCATGAGCCCCGGGTTTTAGAGGCCGCCACCCAGGCCATGCACCGCTGGGGCACCGGTCCGGGAGGGTCCCGGTTTCTTTCCGGCAACCTAACCCTTCATGAAATGTTGGAAGAACGCCTGGCGTCCTTTGTGGGCAAGAAAAAGGCGGTGGTGCATGTCACCGGCTTCAGCGCCAACCTGGGTGCCATTGCCTGTCTGCTTACCGCCCAGGATATCATTCTGTGCGACCGGGAAAATCATGCCAGTATCTTTGAAGGCTGTCAGGCTTCCCGGGCCCGGTTGATACCTTTTGCTCATAATGATCCTCAGGCCGCCTTCCAAAAGATGACCGCGGCCCGGGAAAAGTACCCCCACGGTGTCATGCTCCTGATCACCGAGGGGGTTTTTAGCATGTCCGGGGATCTGGCTCCCTTGCCCGAGTTGGTGCAATTGAAGAAGGAGCATCCCGACCTCTTCATTTACCTGGATGACGCTCACGGTGTCGGGGTGATGGGACGCCAGGGGCGGGGAACGGCCGATCATTACGGTCTCACCGGTGAAATTGATTTCATTATGGGGACTTTTAGTAAGGCCCTGGCTTCCATCGGCGGTTTCATCGCCGGTGATGATGAAGACGTCTTGGAATATCTGCGCCATCATTCCAAGACTCTGATCTTTTCCGCCGGTCTGCCGGCCAGTTGCGCCGCCACGGTGTTGGCTTGCCTGGATATTATTGAGAAGGAACCGGAACGGGTGGAGCGACTTTGGGAAATTACCCGGAAGGTTTATGCCGGGTACCAGGAAATCGGTTTGGTCACCGGTGACGCCCAAAGCCCGGTGATCCCCATCTATATCGGCTCAGAATTGAAGGCGGGCTTAATGGCCGCAGATCTGCTTAAGAAGGGAATTTTTGCCCTGCCGGCAATTTTTCCCGCCGTGCCTCGGGGTAAGGCGGTAATCCGCACGGCTTACATGAGTACTCATAAAGAAAGCCAGATCGACTACGTTCTTGAAGTTTTGGGCCAATTGGCCGATAAACATCAAGTCCGGGCCGCCGATCTGGCGGAGAGGGGATTTTTTATGAATGCCGGTGGTTTTTCCTCCACCAGCTATGCCCCTCCGGACCCAGCCGTCGGTCTGGTCAGTAAATAACGAGGCTATCGCCCACAGTAAGATTTTTAGCTTTAAGATTAATTCCCTAAGCCAGCTGTTGGAGAAGGAAATTGGTGCTGGTACGAGGGCTGGTGGAAAAGCAATCTTCTGGAGGGGGTCTCGTTATCCCTCCATTACCTTTCTCCACCACGTATCATTAATCACTGAATTGAACAAAGTTATCGCCAATTTTAACTAATTCCCCATTTAAGATTTGACTTAAACTTAAGTTAATCTTAAGTAACTTGGGAAACGATATCTAGATACAGAATCAGGACTTAGGCGAGGGTTAGGATTTGCGGATTGATGACCTTCTGATTATCAGCCTCCGCCAGGTGTTTCGGCATCGACGCCGCTATTGGGGCGTGGCCTTGGCCATTGCTTTGGGCGTGGCCGGTTTTACGGCTATTGTTACCATGGGCCGGGACGTCAAGGCAAAATTCAATCAAGACCTGGAACTGATCGGTGGGGTCACCATCATTAAAAGCTATTATGATCAAAAGAATGTGGAAAGACCCCAATGGTTCCATTCATCCATTGCAGCTGACCTGCGCCGTACCGCCGGGGTGCAGGAAGTAAGTTTAGTGGGCACACTGCCGGTCCAGGGCAATTGGCGCCAGGAGCACTACTCTTTTCAAATTTTGGCGGTGGATGAAGCTTTTTGGGAAGTGCGCAATCTGTGGGCTTTCTCGGGAAGTCTATTCAATCTGCCGGCAGTGATCCAGCGCCAGAAGGTCTGCGTGTTGGGGACGAGGTTGGCTCAAAAGATTTTCGGCCGGGGGGAAGCCAGCGGGAAGATCCTGGAGATTAACAGCGACCTCTACCGAGTGGTCGGCGTGGTGGGTGGTCTGACTGACATAGATCTGGCCCACTGTGCCTTTTTACCCCTCACCACCTCGGAAGACCGCCTCCCCGGGGAATTGCGTCCCAAGCGCCTTTATGTGCGCTGCTTTACCTGGGATGACGTGGAAAAAGTGGCCGCGGCCATCCCCAAGGTGATCGGGGCCCACCAATCCACGGAAAATCTGCAAGTGGAGGTGGCCTGGGAAGGACTGAAACATGTGAAAAAGGTGGCCTGGTGGATAGAATTTTTCATTTACCTGGCTGTCGTGGCCACCTTCACCCTGGGTGGCATGGGCATTTGGAACGTGATGATGGCCGCGGTGCGCTCCCGGACCCGGGAGATCGGCCTGAAAAAGGCGATGGGTGCCCAGGATTGGGATATTTTGGCCCAATTTCTTACTGAGGCTCTCTGTCTCAGTTTAGGATCGGCCCTGGTAGGGATAATTTTAGGGAGGGTGCTGGTGGAGATAACCAGCACCTGGACCGGCAGCCGTCCCCCGGAAGACCTCTTTATCAGTTGTTTCTTTATCGGTCTGGTGTTTGCGGTGATCCTGGGGGTGATATCCGGTCTTTACCCCTCACTCCAAGCCAGTCGCATGGAAGTGGTAACGGCCACCCGCTATGAATAGTTTAGACCCTCGCAGCAGCAGTAATGGCGCTTTGATCCAGGTGTCCGGGCTGGCCAAGGCCTACTCCAATGGCGACGGTTTCATCCCGGTGCTCCGGGAGGTCAATCTGAGAATTTATCAGGGGGAGATGGTGGCGGTCATGGGCCCCTCCGGTTCCGGTAAATCCACCCTCCTATATATCCTGGGGCTGCTTCTCCAACCCAGCCGAGGCAGTTACCGGTTGGCCGGGGAAGATGTCCTCAAATTGGACCGCACCGCTCAGGCGGAGTTCCGGCGCCGCCGCCTGGGGTTTGTGTTTCAGGGCTGTGACCTGTTGGAGAATTCCACCGTCTATGAAAACCTGGAATTCCCCCTCATCTATGCCGGGATCAACCGGCGGGATAGGCCCGCCAAAGTGGAGGCGGCCTTACAGAGGTTGAATCTGGGGCATCGTATCTACCACTCCGCCAACCACCTCTCCGGGGGAGAGCGTCAACGGGTGGCGGTGGCCCGGGCCATGGTGAATGAGCCCCAGGTCATCCTGGCCGACGAACCCACCGGGCAGTTGGACCGGCAAAACAGCCAACTCATCATGGATCATTTCGAGGAGATCGCCGCCTCCGGGAACACCGCGGTAGTGATTGTCACCCATGATCGGGAGGTGGCGGCGCGTTGTATGCGGGTCTTGCCCATGGTGGACGGCATCCTTTTTGAGTCGTAACCGCTAAAACCTGGATAAGTTGACCGGGATCGCCTTTGATCTTGGGGGGAAAGGCATCCAGGGAGATTCTCTGACCTTCCTCTGGCCTCCGCCAGGAGGCTGCCAAAAGGGAGTCAATCCGGACAAATGGATGAAAAACATTAAGACTGTCTTGATCTTTGGCATGCTGACCCTGGTCCTGGCAGGGTCAGCTTGGGCAGAAAAAGTCCCGGGAACAGTTGAAAACAGCACTAATTCCACCGCCAATGGCAAAGAAGAGTTAGCCGATTTTAATACCTGTGCCCGGATAGCTCTCCGCCAGTCGCCTGTCCTCAGCAAAACCTCCCTGGAAATTGAGGTCCGGCGCCTGGATGAGAAAGACAGCCGGTCTGATCTCTTTCCCACCTTTGTTTTCCGCACCGCTTATTATCCGGTTAAACCCAACGCCGACGAAGATCCCCTCAATTATTCCCTGCAATGGATCAGCGAATCTTATAATCCCATGGTGGCTTATTTAACTATGAAGGTGAAGCAGTTAATCACCCGAGCCGCCACCTATATCCATCAAAAAGCCATTTCCGAGGGCCTGCAAAAGCTGGCCCAGGGATTCCTGGAACTGGACACCTTAACGAAGCTGGCCGTCCTCCAAAAGGAGGCCATCGTCCTGGCCCAGAAGAGCCTGGCTTATTCTCAGAAACAACTCAAATCCGGAGAAACCACCCCTCTGGAGGTGCAGATTGCCGCCCAGGAGCTGGAGTTGGCTCAAGCCGACGAAGAGCGCCTGGCAAGTGAGCAAGCCCGGGTGCGGCAGACCATGCAGGCTTTCATGGGTCTAAAACCAGGGCAGGACCTCACCTTTGACCTGAAACAAACTCCGGAGCAGGTCTTAGGCTCTTTCGACGCGAATGCGGCGAATTGGGAGCAGACCAAGGCTCACTCCGTGGACCTTAAGGTCCAAAATTTGAAGAAAGAACTGCAGAGTTGGAATGTCAGCCTGGCCAAGATGAAACTTATGCCCGGTTTCTTTGTGGGAGTTCAGACTCCCGACCCCCTTAACACCCAAAATGTCCGGGGCGTTTACTTCTCTATGGGACTTACCTGGACTATTCCGATCCTGGGGGGTGACAAGCGGTGGAGGGATATAACCCGCCAGAAGACTATATTACAACAGGCGGGGGCTGAGGTGGAAACCACCGGCATCGAATTGCAGAATAGATGGCAGGCCGGCAAAGAAAAGCTGCGCCAGGCCGCCACCGCCCTGAAAAAGGCCCAATCCCAGGAAGAACTGGCCCGGCTCAAACTGCGTCAGAGTGAGATTCTGTACCAGGCGGGGGACGAACCTTACAACGTCCTGTTAGATAGGCAAAAAAAATACCTGTCCGCCAAAATGAACACCCTTCAGAAGATTACCGATTATAATCTGGAAAAACTAGCTTTACGCCATCTTTCAGGAGATTTATTGTATCGCTATGTGGACGAAAGGTTCTAGCCGGATTAAGTCAGCCATTGTCTTCGGGGTTGCCCTGGCGCTTATTAGTCCCTCTGGGGCCGGTGGGGCCTCCCAGGGTAAAGATGCCGGGGAAGAGGCCCAATCTTTACCCCCCGGGGGCCAGACCTCTGAGATGATCCTGTCGGGGAAGCTTTTTTGCCCGCTCAAACAGGCGGTCGTCATGGCTTTTCCCGGGAAAATTGTGGAGGTGCGGGCTCAGGCCGGGCAGCCGGTAAGGGAGGGGGAGATACTGGCCCGGTATCAACTGACCCCGGAAGGTTCCATGTTATTGCGCCGTCGCCTCTTCCCGACCCAACTCAAGGAATTGGAAGTAAGACTGGCGGAGGTGGAGAAAAATATCAACAACCTGGAGGCGAAGCATCGCGGGTTGAAGCAGTTGGTCCAGGAAAAGCTGGCCGCGCCCCAGAAACTCGCGCAAATGGAACGGGAACTGGGGCTTCTCTATAAGCAAAGGCGCGCCGCCCAGCAAAGTCTGGAACAGGAGCGCCGTCTGGTCCAGGAAGATCAGGCCCTGTTGCGAAAAATTTTAGGTCAACCGGTAAAGGTCGGGCAGGTTCCCCAGGTAGTTTCCCTCATTGCCCCCATAAACGGCTACGTGGTCTGGGTCAACCCGGAACTCCGGGTCGATGCCGAAATAGGAGCCGGGGGGCCGGTCTTTCAGGTGGGGACTTTGAACCCCATGGTGATCAAGGCGAGAGTCCATGAGATAGAGGCGGTGAAATTGAAAATCGGCGATACGGCCGAAGTTACCCTGGATTCACTCCCAGACCGGAAATTCCAGGCGAAAGTGAGCCAACTGCCCTGGTCCTCCCCGGCCATCTCTTTGGAACAGCCTTCTTATTATGCGGTGGAATTTGAGGTGCCCAATCCGGACCTGGTTTTAAAAGAGGGGTTGAAGGTCCGCATCATCCTGCACAAACCTAATTAAGGTGAGGGAAGAAGGGGGCGGAAAGGCGGCCACCGGCCTTTTTCTTATGACTCAGCCTGAATCCGGAGCGGTAAGCGGGGCCAGGGGCCTAGAATTCCTGGCCCCGAATTCTTTAAAAAGAGACTACAAGTTAGCCGGGAAGTAAGAGTATAATCACTAAACCAATATTTTCAGGCGTGGTGGCTCAGCAGCGCAATGGCTAGAAGCGAGGGCTCAGGAGAGATCAGAGTAATCCCGGTAACCACCGAGGAAGACTTATGGAACTTTCAGCGTCTCCCCTGGCGCATTTATCAGCACGACCCTTACTGGGTGCCCCCCTTACTCTCCCACCAGCGCCGCTTTTTAGACCACCGCCAAGGGCCGTTTTTTGCCATCGGGGAGGCCCGGTATTTTTTGGCCCGGCGCCGGGGGGAGTTGGCCGGCCGCCTGTCCGTCCATATTAATGGGCAGTATGATGAACATAATGATGCAATAACCGGGTTTTTCGGTTTTTTTGAATGTGTTCCAGACCGGGAAGTGGCCCGGGCCCTCTTTGCGGCCGGGGCGGAGTGGCTGCGCCAACGGGGCAAAAAGCGTCTGCTGGGCCCCATGAATTTCACCATCTATGATGAGATGGGTCTGTTGGTGGAGGGTTATGACTCTCTGCCGGCTATTTTTCAGACCCACAACCCTCCTTATTACCAGGACCTGCTTACCGCCCTGGGCTTCTCCAAGGCCATGGATTGGTATGCCATGCGCATTACCAACCGGGAAATAGACACCGAGGCCATGGAACAGAGGCTGGAGGGGATGCTCAGAAAACCCTCCATAGTCTTAAGAAATTATGCCCCCCAGGAGTTTGCCCGCCGCTCCGAGGAAGCCTATGAGCTCTTCAACGAGGCCTGGGCCTCCCATTGGGGGCACGTCCCGGTATCCCGACAGCAGTTCGAGAGTTTCCTAAAAGAAGTCAAGCCTCTGCTCCACCCGGAGTTGGTGCATATGGCACTGGCTGAGGATCGCCTGGTGGGCTTCAGCATCGCCATCCCGGATCTTAATCCCCTGGTCCAAAAGCTTAGGGGCCGCCTATCTCTTTGGGGTAAATTGCGTCTCCTCTATGCGGCCAAATACGGGAAGCTCCGCAAGGTTCGGGGGCTGATGATCGCGGTGCGGGCCGCCCATCGCAGCCAGCAGCTACATACCGCCATGATTCTCCGCAC
This sequence comes from Thermodesulfobacteriota bacterium, assembly GCA_040756315.1. Taxonomy (GTDB): domain Bacteria; phylum Desulfobacterota; class Desulfobaccia; order Desulfobaccales; family 0-14-0-80-60-11; genus JBFLZI01. The sequence goes on from JBFLZI010000029.1 coordinate 17,572, forward strand.
CTATGTCTATCTGGTTCGGCATACTCCCTGTGAGTTCGCCGATTTTTCTTTAATTCCCGAATATCTGCCCCATTGGCGGAGGACCCTGGAAATCCTTGGAGCCCAACGATATAAAACCTTTCGCATCTTTGCCAAAGAGATCTAGCCCGACCCCTGCCTCCCCCGGAGAGGCGCCCGGCTGCCGGGGCGATCTCTGGCTGATCACCCTGCTTTCTGCCGCCATCTTCACCTTTGCCCATCTATCCGGGCTGGCCAACCCTTATGTAATCAACGACGACGCCCGCCAGCAGATTTACTGGATGCAAGCCTGGTCCGACCCCCAGCTTTTCCCCCGCGATCTCCTGACCGACTATGCCCGCCATTACGTCCCCTGGGGGGTTAAGGGCATCTATTGGCTGGCCTCTTTTGCAGTGGATCCCGTCTATTTCTCCAAGGTCCTGCCCGGTCTTCTGTTGGTCTTCCTCAGCCTCTGCCTTTACCGCATTGGCGTAGCTCTCAAGGATCGAGCTTTAGGCTGGACCGCGGTGAGCGTCTTCTGGCTGATGCCGTTCTTTTTGGGCGACCTGTCCGGCGGCCTGGCCCGGGCCTTTGCCGCGCCGCTGTTGGCCTGGTTCTGGCTGGGCTGGCTGGAAAACCGGCCCGGGGTGATGGCACTGGCGTTGCTCCTCCAGGCCTTGTGCATTCCTTACATCTTCCCGGTGGCCGCCGGCGCGGCGGCTATGGCTTGGGCCGCCCCCCGCCTGGGCTTCGGGGGGGAACCGCCTCCTTTCCCGGCGACCAGGGCACATTGGCTGCTCCTGGCCCTGGGGGCCGGATTGGTCCTCTTTTTCAACATCAGCCTCACCACTGCCGGGTTCGGCCCCCTGGTAAGCCGCGCCGAGATGGCAGGCCGCCCGGAGTTTATGTCCCAGGGGCGCTACCCCCTAATCCCGGTCACCTCCGTCTTTCTGGAGTTGATCCTACCCTGGGAACGCATCCCGCCCTTCTCCGAAGGGGGAATAGTCGTCGGCGTCCTGGTCCTGATCGGCTTATTGTCGGTGGCCGTCTATGGAACCCAGCGGGTAAACTGGGCCGGCTTCAAGCCCCGGCTTAAGTCCGCCGTCTATCTGGGCCTGGCCTCCCTGCTTTTCTATTTTCTGGCCCGACTGCTCCTCCTCAGGCTGTTTATCCCCGACCGCTATCTCTTCTATACGCTGAATCTCTTCTATGCCGTAGGTCTGGCGGTCTGCCTGAGGGCCGCGGTTCAGGGGCACAGGTGGCCCCGGGGGCTGGCGCACCTGGCCCTGGTTCTGGTGGTGGTCTTAAGCGGGCTGCGCCTCAAAGGGGTGGAACTCTACGATTATTCGGCTTATCGCCCGTTATTCACCACTCTGGCCCAGACTCCCAAGGACGCGGTGGTGGCCGGCCACCCCAACCTGATGGACAATATCCCCACCTTTGCCCGGCGCCGGGCTTTTGCCACCTTTGAGCTGGCCCATCCCTGGAGCCGGGGCTATTGGGAAAAAATGCGGCCCCGCCTGGAAGAGCTGTTCACCGCCTATTACGCCGCCGACCCGGAGGTGGTCCGGGACTTCTGCCGACGGCACGGCATCTCCTTTTTGGTGGTGGACGACCGCCATTTCGCCCCGGATTTTCTTCAAGGGGGGCGTTTTTATGTCCCTGATCTGACTCCTTTGGCGGCGCACCGGCAAAGGAGCCTGGCGGAAAAGATCCGGGGGCCTTTTTTCGCCCCCTTCGCCGAGCAAATCCAGAACCTGACCCGGGGGCGCCGCCATTTTGCCCTCCTTTCCCGGGAAGACTTCCCGGGTCAAGAGATCGATGCCCACCTGCGCCTGGTGGATATGCGCCCTCAGGAACAGCAGCCCTCTTTAAAATCGCGCCAATAAGCTATTCCTTAAAATACGGCTATTATCTTCGGAAAACCTTGCTTTTCCGGCCATTATCCGGCACTGTCCGGTTGACTATGCCCCGCATTGAGACTAATTTGGAAATAGCGTTTTGAAGATTTGGCGGAAGGGGATAAAGGGCCTCAGGTCCGTGGTCCATCCTCCCCTAAAGCCCCCGACACCATAATCGTCAGAGGAGGCAGCCGGGTTTGCACCGGTCGGTCATCATTATAGCGCTGGGGTTGGCTTTAGTAGGGGCCTTGGCTTACTGGCTTCTTTGGCTGAATAAGCCCACGCCCGGCCAGGTCTTGCGCCTGTCCGGCCATATTGAGGCCACCGAAACGGACCTGGCCTTCAAGGTGCCCGGCAAGATCGCGGTCATCCATTTTCAGGAGGGAGACACCGTCAAAGCCGGACAGGTGGTGGCGGAACTGGAGGACCAGGACCTGCGCCAGGAGTTGGCCGCGGCGGAAGGGAAAAGGGCCGCGGCCGCGGCCATCCTGGATAAACTCCTGGCCGGGTTCAGGCCCCAGGAAGTGAAGGAAGCTAAGGCCGCGGTGGCCCAGGCCCAGGCGGATTATCACGATAAGAGTTTGGATTACCACCGCATGCAGAATCTCTTCCAGCGCCGGGTGGTGCCCGCGTCCACCCGGGACAAAGCCGAAGCCGCCTATCTTATGGCCAAGGAGGCGGTGCGCCGGGCCCAAGAGAACTATGACCTGAAAAAAGAAGGCTCCCGGCGGGAGGATATTGAGGCGGGCCGGGCCGACCTGAAGCAGGCCCAGGCCAACGCCGAGTTGGCCCGCACCCGCCTGGGCTATGCCACCATCACCTCCCCCGTGAACGGGGTGGTCCTGGCCCGGCCGGCGGAACCCGGGGAGGTGGCCGCCGTCGGCTCCACGGTGGTTACCCTGGGGGACCTGGACAACGTCTGGTTTGAGGGCTATATTCCGGAACCCGACCTAGCCAAAGTGCGCTACGGCCTGAAGGGGGCGGTCACCACCGACACCTACCCCGGTAAAGAATACCCGGCCTGGGTTTCCTACATCGCCTCCAAAGCCCAGTTCACCCCCAAATCGGTGGAGACTTTTAAAGAGCGGGTGACCCTGGTCTACCGCACCAAAATCAGATGCGCCAACCCGCAGCACGAGCTTAAGCCGGGGATGCCGGCGGAAGCGGTCATTTTCCTTGAACCCCCGTCCCCCTGAGGCGGCCATCCTGGCCCAGGGTCTGACCAAACGCTTTGGCGACCTGACCGCGGTGGACCACCTGGACCTGGAGGTGTCCCCGGGGGAGGCCTTTGCCCTGGTGGGGCCGGACGGAGCCGGCAAAACCACCACCATGCGTCTGCTTACCGGCATCATGGACGCGGACGGGGGCCAGGCCCGGGTCCTGGGCTTCGACACGTCCCGGGAAGCGGAGAAGCTGAAAAAGCACCTGGGCTATATGCCCCAGCGCTTCGGGTTATACGACGATCTCACCGTGGCCGAGAACCTGGCCTTTTACGCCGATCTCCACCGGGTAAGCCGGGAGGTGCACCAGAAGCGGGGGGAGGAACTGTTGGAGTTCGCCAACCTGGCTCCTTTTCAATCCCGGCTGGCGGCCCATCTCTCCGGGGGCATGCGCCAGAAACTGGGGCTGGTCTGCGCCCTGATCCATACGCCCCAGGTCCTTTTTCTGGATGAACCCACCTTTGGGGTGGACCCCATCTCCCGGCGGGAGTTCTGGCAGATCCTTTACCAGCTTCTGCAAACCGGCATCACCATCTTTGTCTCCACCGCGTATATGGACGAAGCGGAACGGGCCCATCGGGTGGGTCTCCTGGATGAAGGGAAGCTCCTGGCGGTGGACACCCCGGATGCCTTAAAAGCCGCTTTTCAAGGAGACCTCCTGGAAGTGCGGGGGCCGGACTTAAGGGCGGTGCGCCGCCTCCTGGCCGGACAACCCTTAGTGTTGCAAACCCTGGCCCGGGGTGACTCCCTGAGGCTCACCGTGGCCAACCGGGAAGAAGCCCTGCCGCGACTTACCGCGGCCTTTAAAGGGGCCGGGCTGCCAGAGATGCAGATTACCCCGGCGGAACCCGGCCTGGAAGACTTCTTTGTGCAACTGGTGAGCCGGCGGAGGAGATAAGGAGTGGTTTTGTGGGAGGAGGGCCAGGAAGATTTAGTGATCAGTGGTCAGTGATTACTGAATCAGCCCCCTCCCCCAAAGCAAGGTTTCATAATGAACCAAGAACCGGCCATTGAGGTTAAGGATCTCACCAAGGATTTCGGCGCCTTCCGGGCGGTGGACCGCGTCAGCTTTGCCGTGGCCCGGGGGGAGATCTTCGGCTTCCTGGGCCCCAACGGCGCGGGCAAGTCCACCACCATCCGCATGCTGAACGGCCTGTTGCTGCCCACCAGCGGGGCTGGGCGGGTGGCCGGTCTGGACATCACCCGGGAGCCGGCCCGGGTCAAGCAACAGATCGGTTACATGTCTCAGCGTTTTTCTCTTTATGAAGATCTGACCGCGGAAGAGAACCTCACCTTTTTCGGGGGCGTCTATGGGCTGCTCCCGGAACGCCTGAAGGATAGGGTGCGAGAAACCCTTAAACTGGTGGGGCTCCAAGAGCGCCGCCGGGAATTGACCCGGAACCTGGCCCTGGGCCTGCGGCAGAGACTGGCCCTGGCTTCAGCCATCCTGCATGAGCCCCCCATCCTTTTTCTGGACGAACCCACCAGCGGGGTGGACCCCATCTCCCGGCGGAACTTTTGGGACCTGATCTATGGCTTGGCCGCGCAGGGGGTGACCATCCTGGTGACCACCCATTACATGGATGAAGCGGAGTTTTGCGACCGGTTGGTCCTGATTTATCAGGGCCGGGTCATCGCCCAGGGCACTCCCCGGGAGCTAAAAGGGAGGGTGCCGGAGGAAATCATGGCGGTCTATCCCGACCGCCTGGGGGAGGCCCTGGAAGTGGCCCAACAACTCCCCCAGATCACCGAGGCCGCGGTCTTCGGGGCCGGGCTGCACCTGGCCGCGTCCCAGGCTAAGGAAGCGGAGCAGGCCGTCCGGGCGGCCTTCGCCGCGCATCATCTCGACATCAAGCGGCTGATCCGGGTGGAGCCTACCCTGGAAGACGCGTTTATCTCCTTGATCAAGAAGGAAGAAGAAGCCTGAGACATGGACCCGGTACGCACCTGGGCGGTCTTCCGCAAAGAGCTGATCCACATTCGCCGGGACCCCGGCAGCCTGATCCAGGCCATCCTCCTGCCGGTGGTTCTCCTTTTGCTCTACGGCTATGCCTTGACCTTTGACATCAAGGCGGTGTCCACCGCGGTCTTCGACCGGGAACAGAGCCGCCTCAGCCAGGACTTCATCAAGCAGTTCCAGGGTTCCGCCTATTTTCACTTGAGCCATTTTCCCTCCAGTTATGAGGAGGTAGCCCGGCTGATTAACGAAAGGGTGGTGAGCCTGGCCCTGGTCCTGCCCTATGACTTCTCCCGGCAACTCGATACCGGCAAAACCGCCAAAATCCAGGCCTTGGTGGACGGCACCGACGCCAACACCGCCAATATCATCCTGGGTTACGTCCAGGCGGTGAGCACCGCCTATAATCAGGGGCTGCTGGTGGAGCGGCTCAACCGCCAGGGCTGGGGGCACCTGAACCTGGCGGTGGTGGCCGAAGGTCGCCTCTGGTTTAATGAAGACCTGGAAAGCCGCAACTATATTGTGCCGGGATTGATCGTTATCATTATGACCATGGTGGGGGCCTTACTCACGGCCCTAACCGTGGTGCGGGAGGTGGAGCGGGGCAGCATGGAAGTCTTGCTGTCCACTCCCTTGCGGAAATCAGAAATCCTCCTGGGCAAGCTGGGGCCGTATTTCTTGATCGGCATGGTGGACATGGCCATCGCCATCGTCATGGGCTACTTTCTTTTCGCCGTGCCCTTGCGGGGGAGCGTCTGGCTCCTCATCGGACTGGGGGCCATCTTCCTTTTGGCCGCGTTGGGGCAGGGACTGCTCATTTCGGTGTGGGCCGACAACCAGTTGCAGGCCTTTCAGATGGCCATGCTCACTACCTTCCTGCCGGCTTTTCTGATCTCCGGCTTTGTCTTCGCCATTCACCTGATGCCCTGGCCCTTGCAACTCATGTCCTATCTGGTGCCGGCCCGCTACCTGGTGAGCATCTCCAAAGGCATCTATTTGAAAGGCACCGGCCTGGAAATTCTCTGGCGGGACGCGCTGATGCTGGTAGCCGCGGCGGCCTTTTTCCTGCTGGCGGCCCTTAGGAAATTCAAGATCAAGCTCAGGTAAAGCAGATGTTCCGGCGGATTCGCCACATTTTGATCAAGGAATTCATCCAGGTCTGGCGGGACCGGAAACTGCGCTTCTTTCTGTTCGGGCCGCCTTTGGTGCAGCTTATCGCCTACGGCTATGCCATTAACTTTGACATCAAAAAGGTCCCCACCGCCATCTACGATGAAGACCGCACCGCGGAGAGCCGCCGTCTTATCTCCCGGTTTACCTCCACGGAGTATTTTCAGGTAACCCACTTTGCCGACAGCCCCGAAGAACTGCGCCGGCTCATGGACCGGGGGGAAATCACCCTGGCCCTGACCCTGCCCTGGGACTTCGCCCGGAACCTCAAGGCCGCCAAGAAAGCCCAGGTGCAGCTCCTCATTGACGCCACCGATTCCAATGCCGCCTTGATCGTCTCCCGCTACGCCAACACCGTGATCGATAACTTTTCCCAGGCACTGCTGAAGGAGCAGCTCCAAAAAATGGGAGTAGGGCGGGAACTCAGGCCCCCCCTGGCCATTGAGCCCCGGGCCTGGTTCAATGACAACCTGAGCAGCCGTTACTCCTTTGTCCCCGGGGTGATCGCCATGGTGGTGATGCTGGTGAGCCTCCTTCTCACCGCGCTGGCGGTGGTCCGGGAAAAGGAGATCGGCACCATGGAGCAGATCCTGGTGAGCCCCATCCGGCCCGTGGAATTTATGCTGGGGAAAACCATCCCCTTTGTCCTCATCTCCCTTTTGGACGTGGCTCTGGTGACCGTGGTGGGAGTCTTCTGGTTTGAGGTGCCCTTAAGGGGCAGCATCCTGGTCCTCTTCCTGGGGACGGTGGCCTTCCTCTTTAACTCGGTGGGGCTGGGTCTGTTGATTTCCACGGTCTCCGCCACCCAGCAACAGGCCCTGATGTCCGGCACCTTCTTCTTCACCCCGGCCATCCTTCTTTCCGGCCTGATCTTCCCTATCGCCAATATGCCCCTGGGCTTCCAATACCTGACCTATATCAACCCCTTACGCTACTTCATCATTGTGGTCCAGGGCGTTTTCTTAAAAGGCGCGGGAATGAACCTCTTGTGGCCCCAAATGGCGGCCATGACCGCCCTGGGACTGGCCATGCTGGGCCTGAGCGTGCTGCGCTTCCGGCGGCGGTTGGCTTAGAAGTTTTTTGGGGGAGGGGGCTAAGGGCCGCAGGCCCTTACCCCCT
>JBFLZI010000030.1:0-24864 GCA_040756315.1 Thermodesulfobacteriota bacterium
CCTGTGGCCCTTAGCCCCCTCCCCCAAAACTCCTCCCAAAAATAAAGAGGTTAGGGGCCTTACGGCCCCTAACCTCTTTCCTTTATATATCCAAATCTTCCTTAGAGGTTCGGGAAGATCTTTACGGAGTTGACGGCCAGGTTATAGAGGAAGCCGGGGAAGACGCCGATGAGGATGGTGCCCACCGCGGTGAGGATCACCGCGGCCATAAGGCCGGGGGTGAAGGCGATGGGGCCCAGGTCCGCTTCCGCGGGGCGCATGTACATGAGCACGGTGATGCGCAGGTAGTAATAGACGGAGATCAGGGAGTTGAGCACCCCCAGGATAGCCAGCCAGATGTAGCCCGCCTGTACCGCGGCGGAGAAGATATAGAATTTCCCCACGAACCCGGCGGTGGGGGGAATACCGGCCAGGGCAAACATGAAGACGCTCATGGCCGCGGCCAGGGCGGGATGTTGGAAGCCCAGACCGGCGTAATCATAGATATTGAGGTAGCTGTCCTTTTTCCGGCCCACCAGGATAACCACCCCGAAGGCCCCGATGTTCATCAGGGTATAAGCCAAGAGATAATAGAGGAGGCTCACCGCGCCCAGTTGGTTGGCGGCCACCAGGGCCACCAGGAGATAACCGGCATGGGCGATGGAGGAGTAGGCCAGCATGCGCTTGATGTTGGTCTGGGCGATGGCCACGACGTTCCCTACGGTCATGGTGGCCACGGCCAGGACCCAGAGGAGCATGCTCCAGTCCACCTTGAAGGCCGGGAAGGCCAGGAACATGATGCGGCCGAACGCGGCAAAGGCCGCGGCCTTGACTCCCACCGCCATGAACGCGGTGACCGAGGTGGGCGCGCCTTCATAGACGTCCGGGGTCCACATGTGGAAGGGCACGGAGGCCACTTTGAAGCCGAAGCCCACCACCAGGAGGGCCAGGCCCAGAAGGGTCAGGGGCTTGGTCAGGTTGGCGTCCTCTAGGAGACGCGCCGCCAGATCGTTCAGGAACAGGGTGCCCCCGGCGGCGCCGTAGAGCATGGCCATACCGTAGAGCAGAAAGGCGCTGGAGAAGGCCCCCAGGACCAGGTATTTCAAAGCGGCTTCATTGGAGCGGGGGTCTTCCCGGAAGAGTCCGGCCAGGACGTAGATGGCGATGGACATGATCTCCAGGCCCAGAAAGATCATAATCAGGTGCGCCCCCGCGGCCATGAGCATCATCCCCACCGTGGCGAAGAGCACCAGGGCATAATATTCTCCCAGGTCCTTGCCGTAATCCTCCAGGTAATGGTGGGACAGGAGCACGGTGAGGGCGGCCCCTAAGAGGATGATGAGATAAAAGAGGAAAGCGAAGTTGTCCACATAGACCATGCGGGCGAAATCGGTGCCGCTTTTCCCCCAGAGGCAGTAAGTCTGCAACGCGGCTACGGCCAGGCCCAGGAGGCTGACGTAAGGGAACCAGGCCCGGCGTCCTTTAAAGAGGGCGTCCCACAGCAGAATGAAGATGGCCACCCCCGTCAGGGTGAGCCAGGGGCCGATGCTGGTAAGGTTAAAGCTGGGAATAGCGAGGGTCATCGCGCCTCCCTCTGAAAAACTTGGGATAGACTGACTTTAATAGCTTTGGCCTTTTCCATCTGCGCGATGAAATTGGCAGTAGAGGCCTTGGTCTTATCCAAGAAGGTATTGGGATGAACGCCGATCCAGACGATGAACAGCAGCAACGGGGCGAAGATGGCGATCTCCCGCCAGGACAGGTCTTTTAAGTCCTTATTCTTTTCGTTGGTCACCTGGCCGAACATCACCCGCTGGAACATCCAGAGCATGTAGCAGGCCGCAAAGATGACCCCGGTGGCGGCCAGGGTGGCGTAGAGCTTGTTGGTCTTAAAGGCCCCCAGGAGGATCAAAAATTCCCCCACAAAACCGTTCAGCCCCGGGAGGCCGATGGAGGACAGGGTGACGATCATGAAGATGGTGGCGTAGATGGGCATGGGGGTGGACAGGCCGCCGAAGTCGGCGATCATGCGGGTGTGCCGCCGCTCGTAGATCATGCCCACGATCAAAAACAAGGCCCCGGTGGAAAGGCCGTGGTTGATCATCTGGATAATGCCCCCCTGGACCCCGGGCATGGTGAAGGTGAAGAGCCCCAGCATGACAAAGCCCAGGTGGCTTACCGAGGAGAAGGCGATGAGGCGCTTCAGGTCCTTTTGCACCATGGAGACCAAGGCCCCGTAAACGATGCCGATGACGGCCAGGATGCTGAACAGAGGCACAAAATAATAGGCCGCCTGGGGAAAGAGGGGCATGTTGAAACGGAGAAAACCGTAAGTGCCCATCTTCAGGAGCACCGCGGCCAGGATGACGGAGCCCACGGTGGGCGCCTCGGTGTGGGCGTCCGGCAGCCAGGTGTGGAAGGGGAACATGGGCACCTTGATGGCAAAGGCCAGCCCGAAGGCCAGAAACATCCAGAACTGCATCTTAAAGGGGATGTTCAGGCCGTACATCTTGAGGAGATCAAAGGTATAGGTGCCGGTGACCTGGCCGTTATAAAAGTAGAGGACTAAGATGGCGACCAGCATCAGCAGACTGCCGAACATGGTGAAGAGGAAGAACTTGATGGCCGCGTACACCCGGCGGGCCGGGTTGCCCCAGACCCCGATCAACAGATACATGGGAATGAGCATCACTTCCCAGAAGACATAGAAGAGAAAGAGGTCCAAAGAGACAAAGACCCCGATCATACCGGCCATCAGGGCCAGGACACAGATCATGAACTCTTTTACCCGGTGCTGGATGTCCTCCCAGGTAGCCAGGACGCAGATGGGGGTGAGGAAAGTGGTGAGGAGCACCAGGAGCAGGGAAAAGCCGTCCAGCCCCACATAGTAGCTGATGCCGTATTGGGGCAGCCAGGCGTGGCGTTCCACAAACTGCATGGCCGGGGTGGCGCTGTCGAAGCCGAACCACACCTTTAAGGAGAAGAGGAACTCCACCAGGGAAATGCCCAGGGTGGCCTGCTTTAAGAGGAGGTGGTGCTTCCGGTTAATAAACAGCAGGGCCACAATCCCCAGCAAGGGAAAGAAGACCAGGAAAGAGAGAATGGGTAACTCCATGGGCCGCTCCTAAATTAACGCCCTACTAAGTAACCGACCACCAGGGTCACGCCGATGAGGATGGCCAGGGCATAATTCTGCAAAAAGCCGGTCTCCAGCTTCCGCAGGTGGGCGCTCAGCCAGGCGACGACCCCGGCGCTGCCGTTCACCGCGCCGTCCACCACCTGGTTGTCCACCCCGGTCCAGAGGAAATTGGACCCCTCCTTGATAGGCTCCACAATGGCCGCGTCGTAAATTTCGTCCACAAAGTATTTGTTGTACAGAAGTTCGTAAGCCGTCTGGTATTTCTCCGCCACCACCGTGGGCAGCTCCGGCTGTTTGATATACATCTTGTATGCGGTATAAATGCCGGCACCGGCCACCGCCATGCTGAAGATCATCAGGCCGACCTCGAAGGTGGCGGAATAATGGGCGTGGTGGGGCAGGGTGGCGATGGAGGGGGACAGAAAGTCCTTGAAGACATGCATCCCTTTAATCAGGGGAATGCCCACAAAGCCGCCCACTAAAGAGAGTCCCGCCAGGGTCATCAGGGGAACCGTCATGATGGGGGGCGATTCATGGATGTGGTGGGCCACATGGGGATCCACCCGGGACTCCCCGTAAAAAGTCATGAACACGGCCCGGAACATATAGAACGCGGTAATAAACGCCGCCACCGTGGCGATGCCCCAGTAGAGGGCGTGGCCGTCCACCAGGGAGTGAAAGAGGATCTCGTCCTTGCTGAAGAAGCCGGCAAAGGGAAAGATGCCGGCAATGGCCAGGGTGGCGATGATAAAGGTCCAGTAGGTGATGGGGATCTCCTTTTTCAAGCCCCCCATCTTGCGCATGTCCAGCTCCCCGGAGAGGGCATGGCTCACGGACCCGGCTCCCAAGAAGAGGAGGGCCTTGAAAAAGGCGTGGGTCATGAGGTGAAAGATGCCGGAGACGAAGGCCCCCACGCCGCAGGCCAGAAACATGTAACCCAACTGGCTCACCGTGGAGTAGGCCAGCACCCGCTTGATGTCAAACTGGGCCATGCCGATGGACGCGGAAAAGATGGCGGTGAGCGCGCCCACCAGGGCCACCACCGTCAGGGACACCGGGGCCAGGACATAGAGGGCGCTGCAGCGGGCCACCATATAAACCCCGGCGGTGACCATGGTGGCCGCGTGAATCAGGGCGGAGACCGGGGTGGGGCCTTCCATGGCGTCCGGCAGCCAGGTGTACAGGGGCAGTTGGGCCGATTTGCCGGTGGCGCCCACAAAGAGGAGGAGGGTAATGGCGGTGATCACCGCGCTCCCCACCGGGTATTGGCTGCTTAGGCTGAAGACCTCCCGGAAATTCAGGGTGCCGAAAGTCCAGAAAATCAGGAACATGCCCAACAGGAAGCCGAAGTCGCCGATACGGTTGACCACGAAGGCCTTTTTGCCGGCGTCGCTGGCGGACTTCTTTTCATACCAGTAGCCGATGAGCAGATAAGAGCACAGGCCCACGCCTTCCCAACCCACGAACATCATCAGGAAGTTGTTGGCTCCCACCAGGATGAGCATGTTGGTGACAAAGAGATTGAGATAGGCGAAGTACCGGGGGAACCCGGGGTCATCATGCATATAGCCCACGGAATAGACATGGATGATGAAGCTCACCCCGGAGACCACCAGGAGCATGATCAAAGACAGGGGGTCCACCAGAAAGGCTATGGGCGCCTGAAAGGAGCCGGCGCTCATCCAGGTGTACACCACCTTTTCCACCGGACGGGAAGAAGCCGGCAACTTCAGGTATTCCATAAAGATGCTGATGGTCAGGAGGAAGCTCAATCCCACCGCGGCGGAGCCGATGGCCCCCACCACGTTTTTGGGGAGTCTTTTCCCCAAAAGGCCGTTGATAATAAAGCCCACCAGGGGAAAGACAGGGATCAGCCAGACATAATCCATCATAGAATTCGCCTCACCATTTGAGGATGTTCAAATCGTCCACATAAACGGTGGCCCGATTGCGGAAGATGGCCACCACTAAGGCCAGTCCCACCGCCACTTCCGCCGCCGCCACGGTCATCACGAAAAAGACGAACATCTGCCCGTCCACGGCCTTGAAATAGTCGGCAAAGCCGATGAAGGCCAGGTTCACGGCGTTGAGCATCATTTCGATACACATCAGGATGATCAGGATGTTGCGCCGGATCATGACGCCGATGACCCCCAGGGCGAACAGGGCCGCGCTCAGACCGAGATAATAAGACAAGGGCACTACCATTCGGACTATCTCCCAGAACCGGCCTGGCCAATACTTTGGCCGGACACGTAAGGAAAAATCCCCCCTGACCCCCCTTTAGAAAAGGGGGGAAGTAGCGGCAAGTCCTCATTGTTGCCAGGGCCTGAAAGTCCCCCTTTTTTAAAGGGGGATTTAGGAGGATTTTTACAAAGGTTTGTCAAAGCATCCCTCATTTAAGCTTACTCTTGGCCAGGATCACCGCGCCGACGATGGCCACCAGGAGCAGGACGCTGGTGGCTTCAAAGGGCAACAGGTAATCGGTGAACAGGCTCCGGGCGATGGACTCGGTGTTACCCAGGCCCGGCACCGGCCCCTTAGCCGGGGTGACGATGGCCTTGGAAAAACCGTAAATTAACAAGAGAGCGGTGGCAAAACCTAGGATGATGCCCAAGATTTTCTGGCCGGCAAAGGGGCGAGGCCCCGCCTCTTCCGGGGTCCTTAAGTTCAGGAGCATGATGACGAAGAGGAACAGCACCATGATGGCCCCGGCATAGACGATGATCTGGATGGCGGCGATGAATTCGGCATGGGCCAGCAAGTAGATGCCGGCCACCGCGAAGAAATTGACGATGAGCCAGAGGGCGCTCCGCAAGGGGTGGGTTTGGAAGACCACCAACACCCCGGCAATCAGGGCCACTGCCGCCAGCATAAAAAAGAGGATATGCATCCCTCTCGCCTCCTATAGCCAATCCGTCATGCGCAACTGGGATTTTTCCTGGGTCAGCCGCTCGATATCGTAAATCAAGACGCTTTTCTGATATTGGGCCAACTCATATAAATTGTTCAGCTTGATGGCCGCCTTGGGGCAGGCCTCCTGGCAAAAACCGCAAAAGATGCAGCGGGTCAGGTCAATAATAAACTGGCTGGGATACTTTTCGTGGTCCGGGCCTTCCGCCGGGATGATCTCTTTAATAGCGTTGGACGGGCAGACCACCTTGCACAGGGTGCAGGCCACGCAACGCCGGGAGCCGTCCTCATTGATGGTCAACTCCGGGTGGCCCCGGAAGCGGGGATAGACCTCCCGCCTCTCTTCCGGATACTGCAGCGTCACGGGCTTGGAGAAGCAATACCTGAGGGTGGTGGCCAGACCTTTCAGCAAAGGAATCAGCATGTACTACCCCTTCAAAAACAGGATAACGGCCCCGGTTATAACGATGTTCACCAGAGACAGGGGCAGAAGCACTTTCCAGCCGAGTTGCATAAGCTGGTCGAAGCGGAAGCGGGGGAAAGTGCCCCTGACCCAGATGAAGAAAAAGACCAGCACAAAGGTCTTGAGAACAAACCAGACAATGGGCGGCAAAATCGGCCCTTGCCAGCCCCCTAAAAACAGGGTCACCGCCAGGGCGCTGGCCACGATGATATGGCAGTATTCACCCAGCATGAACAGGGCCCATTTCATGGAGCTGTATTCCGTCTGGAAGCCGGCCACCAGTTCATTTTCGCATTCGATGAGGTCAAAGGGAGTCCGGGCGCATTCGGCAAAGGCGGCGATCATGAAGAGGAGGAAGCCTAAGGGCTGATAAACGACGAACCACACGGTTTTTTGGGCCTCCACGATCTTGACCAGGCTCAAGCTACCCGCCAGCATGAGCACGCCGATAACGGAGAGACCCAGGGCCAGTTCATAGGAGACCATCTGGGCCGACAGGCGCAGGCCCCCCAAAAGGGAATATTTATTATTGGAAGCCCAGCCCCCCAGGACGGCGCCGTAAACCGCCAGGGAAGACATGGCAAAGACATAGAGCAGGCCCACGTTGATGTCGGCGATGACCCCCTGGTTTAAGGCCGCGGTGGTCAGATTCACCTGGTAGCCGTATAAGGTGAATTGCTCCGGCAGGAGTTGCGGGGCAAAGGGAATCACCGCAAAGGGCAGAAACGCGGTCACCGCGGTGATGACCGGGGCCAGAGTAAAGAGCACCTTGTTGACCTGGGGCGGGGTAAAGTCTTCTTTAAAGAGGAGCTTGAGCAAATCCGCCAGGGGTTGCAGCAAGCCCCAGGGGCCCACTCGGTTGGGGCCGTAGCGCAACTGGATAAACCCCAGGACCTTGCGCTCCAGGAGCACGGTATAGGCGATGACCGTGAGAAAGACCACCAGGATCACGGTGATCTTGACAGCCGTCAGCAAAATCAAAATAGGCAGATCCATCCGTTTACGCCTTCTGCAGGGTGACCCGCACCAGGTTGGAGTTAAGAGTCAGGTTGTGGGCCGCGGGTTCGGAAAAATGTTCCGGTAAAAAGACCACTCCCGGGGGCAGGGCCGCAGCCAGGACTACCGGCGCCGCCGCCTCCCCGTGGGAAGAAATAATCTTGACCAGGTCGCCTTCCTGCAAATCCAGACTGAGAGCGTCCTCCGGGTTGAGCTTGAGCGCGGCCGCCGGCGTCACCTGGAGAGTGCCGCAAGGCTGATGGGTGGTGAAAGAACCGGAATGGTTCAGAGATTTACCCACCATCAGGATAAAGGGGCGCCTTCCCGGCAGACTGATATCCACCTCAAAGGGGACGAACTGGCCGGCCAACTTGGCCTTGATCCCGGGGTGCGGCAAGTTTGCTTTGGGACTGAGACCGGCCCACAGGGGCACTAAGCCGGCCAATTCCTGGAAGATCTGCGCCGGGTTGCCGTAAGACAGGCGAAATCCCAAGCGGCTGCTCAAATCACAGATAATCTGCCAGTCCGGCTTCACTCCGTTCAGGGGCAAGGCCCGGGTCAAGACCCCCAACTGGCCGGCGCTGCTGATAAAGCTCCCTTCCTGCTCGGCGTGCACCGCCACCGGCAGCACCACGTCCGCCAGGCGGGCCGTCTCGGTAAGAAAGGCATCCTGGACCAGGATGAATTTGAACTTCTTCAATAGTTTTTCGGTGCGGGAGCGGTTGGGCAGCCAGCGCAGCAGGTCGCCCCCCAGGGCGTACAGGGCCTGGGGCGCGGCCGGGTCGTTTTTCTCCAGGTGGTCCAGGACCTCCGGCAGGCTCAAGCCGGGTTCCTGGAGGATGGGCTTGCCGCCCCAGATGGTGAAGGCCCCGGCCGCGTCCAGGGGCTGATAGCCGGGGAGCAGATCCGGCAACACGCCCACTTCTGAGACTCCCCGGGTATTGGCCTTTTCCGCCACGGGATAAAGGGCGCTGCCGGGATTCTCCGGGCGGCCCACCAACAGGAAGAGATTGGCCAGGGCCAGGGCGTTTTGCTCGCCCTTGTCCTGGCTTAAAAGCTCGGTGCCGAAGATGATGGCCGGGGCCTGGGCCTGGGCCAGGAGGTTCACCGTCTCTTTGATCAGGCTTTCCTCCACCCCGGTCTTTTTGGTCACTTCTTTGATGGTCAGCTTTTTCAGGCTTTCCTGAAAATCTTCCAGACCCTTGACATTGATAGCCGTGGTCCAATCCGGCTGGGCAGCCAGGAAGGCCTTGATCAGCCCGGCCAGCAGCAGACGCTCGCTGCCGGGGCTGTAACGCAGGCTTAAAGTGGCATAACGATCGAACTTGGTTCCCCGGGGGTTGGCCACCACCAGGCGGAACCGCTCATTTTCTTTCGCCTTCAGCAACCCCCAGCCCAAGGGCGGCAGCTCCGGGGTGACGTCCGTGCCCACCACCAGGACCAGGTCGGCCTGGGGCAGTTCCGAGAGGGACCCCAGGACAAAGGGGAAGCCGCTCCCGTTGGCCTCCTCGGTCACAGCCAAGGGGGAATGGTAAGGGGCTTTACTCTTGGCGCCGGGCGCCCCCACTTCGGCCACCTGGGGGGCGCCGAAGACCGCGGCCAGGGCCTGAATCGCCCGGACATAGTGATAACGCCCGGGATTGTCCATCTGGTTGGTGCCGAGACCGGCCCGGAAGAATTTCTGGAAGAGATAATTGGCTTCGTTGGTGGCTCGGGGAGAGCCGATGCCGTACACCGCGGCCGGACCGGCTTCGTCGATAACTTCTTGTAAACGCTGGGCCGCCAGAGTTAGGGCCTCCTCCCAGGTAGCCTCCCGAAAAGCGCCGTTTTCCTTAATTAACGGCGTCTTCAGGCGGTCCGGGGCCTCCACCACCGGGAAGCCGAAGCGCCCCCGGCCGCAAAGCAGGACGCTGTCCTCATTCACCACCCGGAGGATGTGGCCGTTTCTGGTTTGCACCTGATAGGTGCAGCCCCCGCCGCAGAAGGGGCAGACCATCTCGGTCTTGGTGACTTCCCAGGCCCGGGCCTGGTACTTGAAGAGCTTGTTGATCAAGGCCCCCACCGGGCAGATGTCGATGCAGGAGCCGCAGAATTCGCAGTCCAGAGGGAGCAGGCCGCTCCCCAACTCGGTGAAATAGGCCCGGTTCATAAAATTGATGGCCATGGCCCCCACCCGGTCCCGGCAGATGCGCACGCAGCGCCCGCATTTGATACAGCGGTCCGGATGGCGCTCCACCAGGAGGGACTCATAGTCGTGGTGCGGGGGCGTCTTGATGGCTTCATAATCCACCACCCCGATGCCCAGGGCATGGGTCATTTCCTGGAGTTCGCACTCCCCGCCTTTATCGCAGATGGGGCACTCCAGGGCATGGTTGATGAGCACCAGCTTCATCAACTCCTGGCGAATGGCCTGCACCCGTTCGGAGTCGGTGACCACTTCCATGCCTTCGGACACGTAAGTGGCGCAGGCCGGCAGGGGCCGGGGCGGGCCGGGCTTGACCTCAACCACGCAAACCCGGCAGGCGCCGATGGGCTTCAGGGCTGGGTGGTAGCAAAGGTAGGGGATGAAAATGCCATGCTCCTTGGCGACTTCCAGGATCGTCTTACCCTTGGCTGCCTGGATGGCCTGGCCGTTGATAGTCAAATTAACCATGATCAATTCCCGAATTGGTGGTTATTTCCCGCTGATTCTCTCCAGGGCCTTGACGCGGTAAACCGAGGCGCCGGAATCTGCCAGCTTCAGGCAGGACAACTTCACCGTCCGGCCTTTTAAGGCATCCAGGTTGCCGATGAATTGACCAAATTCAGCCCCGGTTTTTATTTCCCGGTCACCGGTCAGGCCGCATTTGGGGGCATCCTCCAGGCCGATGTAAAAAGTATGGTGCGGATATTCCGCCAGATTCAAAACGATCTCAAAGGTCCCGTCCACCACCTGGGTGGTGGCTAACGTGACCTTGCCGGTGAAAGTGGCGCCCCCCTGGACTGCAGCCCCGACGACCAAGGCACCCAGGAAGAGGGCACCGACAATAAGGGTTTTTCTCAGCATATTCCCTCTAATATTAAGCCTATTTCAGCCTCTCCAGTCTGGTCACCAGATAAATGGGGTCCGAGGATGTGGTCTTTTTTTCACAGGTCAGCCGGACGGTCCAGCCCAACCCCTTGAGGCGGCCCGGGGTAAGGACTGCCGAAGTCCCGCTCCCGTCGATGAGACCATAGCGCAGCCCATCTTTGGCCGTCAGACGAAAATCCAGTTTGGGGTGGGTATCCAGGCGAATGGCCAGATATTCGCCGGAAGACCCCGGGGCGAGGCCGGTTTTGCTGCCGATTTCCTGAATCTGGCCCACAAAGGTCAGGCCGGTGGTGGGTTGGGCCGCGGCCACCACCGTCAGGGCCAAGAATAATATTAAACAAGGGATGACCTTCTTTGGCATGATTGTCAGCCAGTGCCCGCCTTAAATTTCCTTTTATCCGGGCAAGAAACTCACCTTGCCGGTGTCCAGATCATAGTAAGCCCCCACCACCTTAACCTTTCCCTCTCTCACGGCAGTAGCCAGTATGGGGGCCGAGCTTTGCAATTTGGCGACGACCAGGGCCACGTTGGCCCTAATGGCATTGTCCAGCAGATTACCGGGCCGGCCTTTGGCCTTGGCAACCGCAGGTTTAATGGCGTTCACCACCGCCGGCAGATGGCCCGGGAGCTTACCGCCCTGGACGGCGGCTTCCACCGCGCCGCAGCGTTGGTGGCCCAGGACGACGATCAGGGGCGCCCCCAGGTGCTCTACGGCGTACTCAATGCTGCCTAAGGCGGCGTCATCCACGATATTGCCGGCCAGACGGATGACGAAGAGGTCGCCTAGGCCTTGATCAAACACTGCTCCCGGCGGTACCCGGGAGTCGGAACAGCCCACAATGATGGCGAAGGGCTTCTGGCCTTTGGCCACCTCGGTCCGACGAACATCGCTCTTTTTGGCATTGTCGAATTGGGCGGCCACAAAACGTTTATTGCCGTCTTTCAGGTATTTCCGAGCCTGGTCGGCAGTGACCGCGGTTTTTTCCGCGGCCATCAGCGTTCCGGCCAGGAAAAGGGTGGCCAGGGTAATTGTCAAAAATAACTTGAGATATTTCATTTGCTTAACCTTACAGAAGATCAAGCTCAGTCACTTAAAGGGTTTGGAAGCGTGTGGGGGAGGGCAGGGAGCCGTGGCTTTCCCGGTTCTCCCCCCGCCTCATCCCTCACCGATCCACGTCCGCCAGGACGATGTCCATGGTGCCGATGAGGGCGATGAGGTCGGCCAAGAGTCTGCCCTCCGCCAGTTTGCCCAGAGAGTTCAGCACCACAAAGGAGGGGGCCCGGATCTTCACCCGGAAGGGCTGGCCGGTGCCGTCCGAAACAATGTAAAAGCCCAGCTCCCCTTTGGGGGCCTCAATGGCCTGATAGACTTCTCCTTTGGGGGGGCGCAGGCCCTCTTCAATGAGCAGGAAATGGTGGATCAAAGAGGAGATATCATTATAAACCTGCTCCTTGGGGGGCAGGCTGATTCTGGGATCGTCCACCCTGATGTCCCCCGGGGGCAGCTTCTCCAGGACCTGGCGAATAATCAGGTTGCTCTGGAGCATCTCCTGCATCCGCACTAAATAACGGGAGTAGGTGTCCCCCTCCTTGGTCCCCAAGGGCACCTTAAAATCGAAGTCCTGGTAACTGGAGTAGGGGTTATCCCGGCGCAAGTCCCAATCCACGCCGGAGCCCCGGGCCATGGGGCCGGACCAGCCCCAGTCCAGGGCCTCCTCCGGGGTCATCACCCCCACGCCGATGGTGCGTTCCTTCCAGATCTCGTTTTGGGTCAGCAGATTGTCGTAATCCTGCCATTTCTCCGGAAAGGTTTTGACAAAGTCCCAGGCCGCGGGAATAAAGCCCTCGGGCAGGTCCCCGGCCAGGCCGCCGATACGGAAGTAGAGGGGGAACATGCGGCCTCCGGAGACCATCTCACAGAGGTCCATGATCTTTTCCCGCTCCCTGAAGCCGTAAAACAAGGGGGTCATGGCCCCCAAGTCATGGGCGTGGGTCCCCATCCAGAAGATATGGGAGGCGATGCGGGTGAATTCCACCAGCATCACCCGGATATATTGGGCCCGCTTGGGCACCTCGATGCCCAGGAGTTTTTCCACCGCCAGGCAGAAGCCCAGGTTGTTGGCCTCCCCGGCCAGGTAATCCACCCGGTTCATCAGGGGCAGGCATTTATGATAGGTGCGGCCTTCGCAAAGTTTCTCAATGCCCCGGTGGAGATAACCGATGTCCGGCTCCGCCCGGACGATGGCTTCCCCGTCCAGCTCTACCAGGACCCGCAAGACCCCGTGAGTGCTGGGGTGCTGGGGCCCCACGTTGATGAGCATGGTTTCCGTGCGCGGCATGGGTTTCAAGGTTTCCATGTTCCCTTCCTACTGGCCCCGCTGCGGGTATTCTTTCCTTAAAGGAAAACCGGACCAATCCGTCGGCAGCAGGAGGCGCTTCAAATCGGGGTGGCCTTTGAAGCGGATGCCCATAAGGTCGTAAGCTTCCCGTTCATGCCAGTCGGCGGTGGACCACACCGAAGTCACCGAATCAATGACCGGGGCGCCGTCGGCCAGAAAGGCCTTTAAAGTAATCCGATCATGATTCTTATGGGAATAAAGATTATAGACCACGGCAAAGCGAGGACTCTGGGGGTGATAATCCAGGGCCGTCACCATGGAGAGATACTTGAAGGAGGCTTGCGGGTCGTCCCGCAAGAGACGGCAGATCTCCTTGATGCGACCGGGTTTGACCACCACCGTGGTGTCTCCCCGGAATTCCGTTACCTCCACCACCTCTCCCGGAAATTTCCCCTGAACCAGTGCCGCTGCCGGGTGCATCAGGCCGCCTCCTGCCGGGCTTGGAGCTTATCCCGATATTTCTGAGTTAAGAAAGGATCTTTCAGGATTTTCTCATGGAGTTTGAGAATGCCGTAAAGCAGGCCTTCGGGCCGGGGCGGACAGCCGGGAATATAGACGTCCACCGGCAGATAGAGATCAATGCCCTGGACCACGGGGTAGGAATCGAAAATCCCCCCGGAGCAGGCGCAGGCACCCATGGCGATGACCCACTTGGGTTCGGTCATCTGCTCATAGATACGCTCAATGGCGGGCATCATCTTTTTGGTCACCGTGCCGGCCACGATCATCAGGTCGGCCTGGCGGGGAGAGGCCCGGAAGGCCTCCATGCCGAAGCGGGCGATGTCCCAGCGGTTGGCCGCGGTAACGATCATCTCAATGGCGCAGCAGGCCAGACCGAAGGTGGCGGGCCAGAGACTGGATTTGCGGCCCCAATCCACGATTTTTTCCAGCGTGGTGGTCAAAATGTTATATCCCAGGTGTTCTTCTATTCCCATTCCAGCGCTCCCTTACCCCAAACGTAAACCAGGCCTACCACCAAGATGAAGATGAAGATGGCCATCTCCACGAAGCCGAACCACCCCAGGGGCTTGAAGACCACCCCCCAGGGATAGAGGAAGATGGCTTCAATGTCGAAGACGATGAAGAACATGGCGATGACGTAGAAGCGCACCGCGTAGCGGTGCCGGGCATCGCCGATGGGGTCCATGCCGCATTCATAGGGGAGGTCTTTCTGGTAGGTGTGGCGCTTCTTCCCCAGGAACTCGGAGAGGAGCACAATCAGCCCCACCAGCCCCACGGCGATGACCATGTAAACCAGGACAGGCAGGTATTCAATCAACATAAGGCAACCTTCAAAAGTTGAATGAATTGCGAGGCTTTTGTTATTATTTCTCGTCCCCAAGTTTCCCTTGGGGACGGGAGTTGCCGCCCAAGCTTAGCTTGGGCACGAGATCAAATATGTAGGGTGGGCATTGCCCACCATTTATATTTGGCGGGCAATGCCCGCCCTACATTTGGTTGCTAATGGGACGCTTCGCTTTTACACACCCCCAGGGGGCACTTGCCGGTGATATGGGCCAGCCATTCGTCTTTGAAGCGCTCAATGGTGGTCTTTAAGAAAGAATGGGGGCTCCAGCCCAGGGCGCAGTTGGCGCTGTCCACCATGGCCCGGGAGAGCTTGAGGAGCCGGTCCAGGTCCTCTTCCTTGCCCTGGCCGGCGGCGATTTTCGCCACCATCTCATAGAGCACCCGGGTGCCGCTCCGGCAGGGCAGGCAAAAGCCGCAGGATTCGTGCTGGAAGAAATACATGAGACACTTGACCACGTCCACTATGCAGGTGGTCTCATCCATAACCAGCATGGTGCCGGAGCCTAAGGCCCCTTCCACCTTGGACATGGCCGCGTATTCCAGGGGGGTGTCCAGGTGCTCCGGCAGGATGAACCCGGAAGAGGAGCCGCCGGGTTGCACCGCTTTGATCTTTTGTCCGGACCGGACCCCGCCCCCGAATTTATCCACTAACTCCCGCAAGGGCATGCCCAAATTGGCTTCCACGATGCCGGGGCGGTTCACGTGGCCCACCACCTGGAGGATCTTGGTGCCTTTGGCATCCTCGGTGCCCTTGGCTTTATACCACTCGGCACCCTTGACGATGATGTCCGGCACACTGGAGAGGGACTCCACGTTGTTGACGATGGTGGGCTTATACCAGACCCCCACCTGGCCGGGGAAGGGGGGTTTGACCCGGGGATTGCCCCGCTGGCCCTGGATGGATTCGATGAGCGCGGTCTCTTCGCCGCACACATAAGAGCCGCCCCCGGTCTGGATCTGGATATGAAAAGAAAAGCCGGTGCCTAAGATGTTGTCGCCCAGGAGATTTTTGGCCACCGCCTGGTTGATGGCGTTTTGCAGGCGGTACATGCTCAAATAATATTCGCCCCGCACGTAGATGTAGCCGTAGTTGGCCCCCACCGCATAACCGGCGATGGCCATGCCTTCCAGGACCCGGTGGGGGTCCCCTTCCATGATGTAACGGTCCTTGATGGTGCCCGGCTCCCCTTCGTCGGCGTTGCAGACGATATACTTGGGAGTAATGGGCACCGGGCGGGTGAAGGACCATTTCAGGCCGGTGGGAAAACCGGCGCCGCCCCGGCCCCGAAGGCCTGAGTCTTTTACCACGTTGACCACCTCTTCATCGGTCATGGTGGTCAGGGCCTTCTTTAAACCCTCGTAGCCCCCCCGGGCCAGGTAATCGTCCAGGCTCATGGGGTCAATCTGATCCACATTCTGAAGGAGGGTCAGTTCATCCGGGCTGGGGGGATAGGCGCTCAAAGGATTGGTGGTGCGGGGCAGGGAGCGATAATCCACCGCCTTGCCGTGGCGGTAATCGGCCAAAATGTTCTTGACCCGCTCCGCGGTAAGGTGGCCGAAAACCACTTCGTTGATCTGCATGGCGGGAGAGACCTCGCAGACCCCCAAGCAGGCGGTGTGCTCCAGGGTAAAGAGGCCGTCCGCCGTGGTCTCCCCTACCTTGACGCCCAACTCCGCCGTCAGCACTTCCAAGAGATTATCCGCGCCCAGGATATGACAGGGGGGAGATTCGCACAAACGGATGATGTACTTGCCCCGGGGCGAAGTGGCGAACATGGTATAGAAACTTAGGACGCCGTAAAGATAGGGATAAGGCACGTTCAAGCCCTGGGACACCAACTGCAAGGCTTCCAGAGGGAGCCAGTTGCCGCAAATGCCCTGGACAATGTGCAAGGCCGGCAACAGACCGCCATGGTCTATCTTAAAAAGGCGGCAGGTCTCCTGGATGGCGGCTACTTGCTCCGGACCTAAAGGGGCGCTTACCGGGCGTTTGATCTCCAGCATCATCAATCCAAAATTAGTTTTTGTGAAAAATTTCTTTAATTCTTGCTTTTTTAATCCCAAATCAATTGCCCTGTCAAGGAAATTTTTTAGTTTTTGTGAGGTTGGGGAGAGGGCGAGGGGAATTTAGTAATCGGTGAGCAGTGAGCGGAATTCCTTTTGTGGAACGAGCTTTTCACGTTTCCGGGAACCACCCGAAACCATGAAAATTAACCTAGGGTGCGTCTTACGCACCATTTTGGGCTGAAAAATCATGGCGGGCGTCCCCGCCCGGCATCATCATTCTGACCCTTTCCCCACTCTTTCCGACGGTGGCATTTTCCGGCGGGAGTCTTAACATCTAAATTAGAAGGGCAAATCATTAGGGGAGAAGGATTATGAAGATGGACCTGAGCCAAGCTGAAAAGGAGTTGATCCGGGAGAAAATCCAGGAAAAGTATGTCGGGGTGGCCGCGGCCACCGCCGGCTGTTTCCGTTATCCCACCGGCGTCGAAGGCATCCGGCAGCAGGAATATCCGGAAGAACTCTGGGGAGATTTTCCCCCGGCCATCCTCGAATCCTTCTGCGGGGTGGGCAATCCCTTCAGCCTGGGACCGGTCCGACCGGGAGAGGCCGTCTTGGATATCGGCTGCGGGGCCGGTTTTGACGCCCTGGTGGCCGCCCGGCTGGTGGGGCCTAAGGGCCGGGTGGTGGGGGTTGACCTGACCCAGGCCATGCTGGAGAAGGCCCGGCGGCATCAGGCGCTTCTTGGCCTTAACAGTGTCTCCTTTCAGGAAGGGGAGGCGGAAGCCCTGCCTTTTCCGGACCAGGAGTTTGCAGTGGTGATCTCCAACGGCGTCTTCAACCTGGCCCTGGATAAAGAGAAGGCCGTAAGGGAAGCCTTCCGGGTGCTCAAGCCCGGAGGCCGCCTGATGCTGGCCGACATGGTCCTGACCGCCCCCCTGCCCCCGGAGCGGGACCAGAAGGTGGAAAACTGGTATCAATGAATCGGCGGGGCCATCCCAGGAATGGACTTCCTGGCTCTTTTGCAACAAGTGGGATTTAAGCAGGCGAGACTAACCAAATACACCGGCTTTAAAAGCTCTCCTTACACCGAAGGGGCTTTGTTTTACGGAGAGAGGCCCAGCTGATCTTGAGGGGAGGGCCGGGGACAGAAGCAGGGGGAAAAGGGAAAAAGGCGAAGAGGCGAAAAGGGACAGATGAGGATTTTTCTACGAAACTCCACACACCTTTTCGCCTTTTCCCCCTTTCGCCTTTTCGCCCCAACATAAATCCCTTAGCCCCCTCCCCCACACCTTCTATTTCTCTTCCCCTTCCCCTTTGAGCAGGTAGGCTTCGATGAAGGGGTCCAGGTCGCCGTTCAGGACCGCGTCCACGTTCCCCTCTTCGTGTTTGGTGCGGTGGTCTTTAATCAGGCGGTAGGGTTGCAGGGTATAGGAGCGGATCTGGCTGCCCCAGGCGATCTCTTTTTGGGATTCCTGGAGTTCCTGCTTTTTCTCTTCCCGTTTGCGCCGCTCCAGGTCGTAGAGGCGGGCCCGGAGCACCTTCATGGCCAGTTCCCGGTTCCGGTGTTGGGACCTTTCGCTCTGGCAGGCCACCACGATGCCGGTGGGGAGGTGGGTAAGGCGCACCGCGGAGCTGGTCTTGTTCACGTGTTGGCCCCCCGGGCCGCTGGCCCGGAAGGTATCCACCCTGAGGTCCTTGTCGCCGATATCGATGGTAATTTGGTCGTCCACTTCCGGGAGGACCTGCACCGCGGCAAAGGAGGTATGGCGCCGACCGCTGGCGTCAAAGGGAGAGATGCGCACCAGGCGGTGGATGCCGTTTTCGCTTTTGAAATAACCGTGGGCGTAAGGGCCGCCGGCGGTGAAGGTGACGCTTTTCACTCCGGCTTCATCCCCGGGGAGCAGGTCCAGGACCTCGGTGGTAAAGCCTTTGCGCTCGGCATAGCGCAGGTACATGCGCAGGAGCATCTCGGTCCAATCCTGGGCCTCGGTGCCCCCGGCCCCGGCGTGGATGGTGATGATGGCGTTCTTCCGGTCCTCCTCCGCGCCCATCAGGAGTTGCAGTTCCCATTCCCGGAAGTCTTTCTCCAGCCTGGCCAGCTCCCCGGTGACTTCCTTCAGGGCCTGATGGTCTTGCTCCTCCTGGGCCAATTCCAGGAGGACTTCCAGGTCTTCCAACTGTTGGGCGTGTTTTTGCCAGTCTTCGATGGAGTTGAGGAGGGCGCTGCGCTCTCTCTGGACGGCCGCGGCCTGGGCGGCGTCCTCCCAGAACCCGGGGGCGCTCATGGCCCGGTCTAACTCTTCCACCCGGGCCTGCTTGGCCTCCAACTCAAAGATAACCTCGCAAGACGGCCAACTTGTCCTGGAAGTCCTTTATCTTGGCTCGGGCATTTGAAATGATCTCCAACATTTTTCCTTCCCCTGTTGTTGAAATTGGTTTTGCGGGGGAGGGGGTAAGGGCCCACCGGCCCTTAGCCCCCTCCCCCAAAACATCACCCCTTACCCCAACGCGCTTGCCAGTATTGATCGATATAGCCGGCGGTGATGGTGAAGATCACCGGTTCGTAGGGCACTCTGAATCTGATGGGTCCCCAAAAAATCAGGCTGACGAAGAGGGGCACCAGAAAGATCAAGAGCAACGGGGTGATATTAATAGGATTATCCCTTAGTATCAGATAATGGTAAATAAGAAAAAAATAAAACAAGATATATAATAAAAAGTAGGGGGCCACCAGGAGGAGATTTAGAGCCTCCTGCCGATATTCCTTGCCCCAGACGCGAAATGACGGTTTAAAGGTTTTTAATAATTTCATCAGTTCCAAATAAAGCAAGTCCCGGAGATTGAGTTTTTTTATAGTCTGCCAGCCGCGCTGCCATAGATATTTATCAAAAGCCACTTCATCCATCCCCGCCACTTCTTTCTTCTCGGCTGGGGATGCATATCCGGAAAAGGCATACCAGGAGCCTAAATGTCTGGTTAAAGTGATCTCATTATGCCCCCCGGAAAAAGTAAAACCGCCGATGGTGGAGAGGCCCCAATAGTTCATGGTGACATAATTCCGGACTATCCAGGGAAAGATGACCAGCCCGGCAGAGAACGCCCAGGGAAGAGCCAAAGTCCAGAGATAATGCCGGTTATTCCGGAAAAAATAAATAAGATAGCCCAGATACAGGGGAATGATTAAGAGAGCTTCCGGTCGGGTGAGAGTGGCTAACCCCGCGCATAGGCCGCTTAAGACGGCGTACCTGATCTGTTGATATTTTATCAGAAAAGAGAAAAAACTTAAGAAGTAAATGATCAATACGGCTAAGAGAGCCTCGGCCTGGAGCCACAGGAACCAATTAAAGGTGTGGGGGCTGAAACCTACCAGGATCAGGGCCAGCAGTCCGGCCCGGCTGGACCAGTACAGGCGGCCCAGGATATAGCCGCCCAAAGCCGCCAGGGCCGCCAAAAAACAATTAACCACCAAGGCATAAGTCGCATTATTAGTAAAGAAGAATACCAGGGATAATACCAAAGGCCATAAGGGCACCCGGGTGGCGGTGGGTTTTTCGCCATCTAATGAAAAAGAATGATTGTTTATAAGGTTACGGGCAAGATTGGCATATTGGTCTTCGTCGTCAAAGAGAGCGATCTGATAGATACCGGCAGCAGAGGTTTTCTTGCCGGTGATTCTTACTGCCCTTTTATTAAGTTGCACAAAAGCAATGTATAAAAGATGAGCAACAAAGATTAAAACAAAAATAACCGAAATGACTAATTTGTTTTGGGATAAGTTCATAAACGAGAATAGAAGCTATTTCAGAACAGGTTTTTCTGTCACCCTGAGCGAAGCGAAGGGTCTCAAGTATTTAAAAATACGAGATTCTTCGCTTCGCTCAGAATGACAATTTCGTAGGATATGGGGTTTTGCCATAGCTTTTAAGGTGTTTCAAGTGGGAAAGGGCCAGGGATACAAGCTATCAGCTTTCAGCAGTCAGCCATCAGCTATGAAAAAATTAAGATTAAAGCTGACCGCTGAAGGCTGATTGCTGACTGCCAATTTCCCCCTTAGCCCCCTCCCCCGCAAAGCAGCGCCCCCCCGAGCGCCAGAACCTCCAGCACTTCGTTGGCGGCCCCCAGGACGTCCCCGGTAATGCCCCCCAACTTCCTTTGAAAATAGCGGCTCAACAGCCAGACCGCCGCCCCGCCCAGGGCCAGGAGAACCAGGCCATCCAAACCGGAAACCAGCAGGGCCAGGCCCAGGGCGCTCACCGTGGCCCCGAGAACCGCACTGCCCCGGACCTCCTCGGTCATGGCCTGACCCAGCCCCCCCTCGGCCCGGGCATAAGGCGAGAGGTAAGCCAAAAACACCATACCCCAGCGGCTGATGATGGGGAACAGGAGCACGGCTTCCGCCGGGCCTTTTTCCGCCACCGCCATCAGTAGGGTAAACTTAACTAACAGGACTAAGATCAGGCTAACTGCGCCGAAGGCCCCCAGGTGGGAGTCCTTCATGATTTTCAGGCGTGTCTCCGGGTCCTGGCCGCCCCCCAGGCCGTCCACGGTGTCCGCCAGGCCGTCCAGGTGAAGGCCGCGGGTAAGCAGGACGGTTAAGCTAAGGAGCAGAGCCGCCGCGGCCGGCCCGGGAAAGAGCCGGACCAGACCCAGCCAGGCCCCCCAGAACCCCAGGCCTAGTAACCCTCCCACCCAGGGGAACCAGAACAGGGACCGGGCCAAATCTTGTGGCCCCGCCAGGCCCAGACGGGGCCAGGGCAGGATGCTGAGAAAGGTCAGGGCCAGGGGCAGGGTGCATCTCATGTTGACTTTTCGGCCACCCCGGCTTCGGCAAAGGTGGCCATCTCTTTATAAATCTTCAGGCCCGCCTCTAATAACGCCAGACCCAGGGCGGCGCCGGTGCCTTCCCCCAGACGCAGTTGCAGGTCCAGCAGAGGAGCCAGGCCCAAATTGTGCAGAATACTTTGATGTCCGGGCTCCACCGAACGATGCCCGGCAATCAGGTAATCCGTCACTGCCGGGGCCAAACGCGCCGCCACCAGCGCGCCGGCAGTAGCGATGAAGCCATCCAGCACCAGAGGCCGCCGACCCGCAGCCGCGCCCAGGATCAGGCCGACGATGCCGGCTATTTCCAGCCCCCCCACCGCGGCCAGAACCCCTAAGGGGTCCTGTGGATCAGGATGGTGTAAGGCCAAGGCCCGGTTGACCACTCCCACCTTGTGGTTCCAGGCGGGGTAGCCGATGCCGGTACCCCGCCCGGTGACGGCGCTGGCGGGTCTGCCGGTAAAAACCGAAGTTAGGGCCGCAGCCGGGGTGGTATTGCCGATGCCCATATCCCCGGCCACCAGGACGTCCACTCCTTCAGCCACCGCCTCCCGGGACAATTCCACCCCCACCCCCACGGCTTTGAGAGCCTCTTCCCGGGTCATGGCCGGCTCTTGGGCCAGATTGCGGGAACCATAGGCCACCTTTCGGGGAATCAGGCCGATTTGGGGTTCGAAGTCATGATTGACCCCGATATCCACCACCACCACGCTGGCCCCCACAAAGCGGGCCAGAACATTGATGCCGGCGCCCCCCCGCAGAAAATTATAAACCATCTGGTAGGTGACATCCTGGGGGTACGCGCTCACCCCTTCGGCCACCACCCCGTGATCCCCGGCGAAGACCACGATGCGCTTTTTTTCCAGGGAGGGGAACATTTCTTCCCGCATAGCCACATAGCGGGCGGCCAGCTCTTCCAGACGGCCCAAACTACCCAGGGGCTTGGTCAGGGAGTCCAGACGCTCCTGAGCCTTGGCGAGCCAGTCGGGATCCACCGGTTTAATCTGGTCGATGAGTTGAGCCAGCTCAGATTCCATGTTCCCCTCCCTTAGATTGAGATGGTTTGAGGATCAGGGGCAATCCGGCCACCAGCAACACCACCCGGTCGGCCACTTCTCCCAGGCGCTGATGCAACAGCCCCACCCGGTCCCGGAACTCCCGGGCCAGGGGATTGTCCGGCACAATGCCCCAGCCCACTTCATTGCTGACCAGGACCGCCGGGGTGGCGCTGGCCTTGAGGGCGGCCAGCAGGCCCTCCAGGGCCGCGTCCAGCGCCGCGCCCTCCTGGCCCTGCCCCAGCAGATTGGACAGCCATAAGGTCAGGCAATCCACTAGGATTACCTGGTACTTCCCTTGGGCCGCGGCCAGGGCCTCCGCCAACTCCAGGGGAACCTCCCGGGTATCCCAGGCCCCTCCCCTCTCCCGGCGATGCCGGGCGATGCGCTCGGCCATTTCCGCGTCCCCCGCCTCAGCGGTGGCCAGGTAAAGGCGGGGCTCGGGCCATCTCTCCGCCAGATTCAAGGCGTAGCGGCTCTTCCCGCTCCTGGTGCCCCCCAAAATCAGGGCCACCCGAAAATTGTCTGCGGCTTGAATCATCTTTTCCCTACTCCCGTCATGCCCCTGTTTTCCTTTATCCAAAAAAGGCCTAGAAGTCCAGCCCTTTCCATTGACCGGGCCGGGCAATAACATTAGGATAGAAGAGGAGTTAAACCGAAAACCCTTTAGTACTAAAGGGAACCTGCCCTGCCGGCAGTCTAGAAAATTAGAGGTGCAGGGTATAATGGTGGGACCAAATAAAAAGGGGGAAAAGGGAAAAAGGCGAAGCGGCCAAAAGGGAAAGAGAGGATTTTTCTACAAAACTTCAGACGCCTTTTCGCCCCCCAAAAACCCTCTTTCCCAAGCTTAATTTTGCGAGCCTACATCAAGTTTTTGGCTGTTGACTACAACCCTAAGAACATCATTCCCAGAGGGAGGCAACCCCATGAACTTCGCTCTAACCCCGGAACAACAAGCCCTGCAGGCGAAGGCCCGGAGTCTGGCCCAGGAGGCCAGGGAGCAGGCCGTCCGACTGGAGCGTGAAGGAAAGTTCCCCCGGGAAATCCTGAGCCGCTGGGCTAAGGAAGGACTCTTTGGCCTGTCTTTACCCAAGGAATATGGAGGCGAAGGCCGGGATTATGTCAGCTACGTCCTGGCCCAAATGGAATTGGCCCAGGCCTGCCCGTCGTCCGCCCTGATTCTCCATCTGAATCATACCCTCTTCGGGTTGGGAGTGGCCCAATTCGGCACCGCGGAGCAAAAACAACGCTTTTTGCCCCCGGTGGCCCGGGGGGAGGTCTTCGCCTGCTTCGCTTTGACCGAACCCGAAGCCGGCTCCGACCCCGCCCGCCTTAAGACCACGGCCCGCCAGGTTGGAGAAGAATGGGTCTTACAGGGCCAGAAAAACTTTGTCACCGCCGGCCAGCTTGCCCGCTTCGGGCTGGTGGCCGTCAGCACCGACCCCGGCCTGGGCCCCAAGGGCATCAGCACCTTTCTGGTGGACCTGGAGACCACCGCCGGTGTCCGGCGCGGCCCTCGGGAAGAAAAGGTGGGCCTGAGAGGCGCGCCTTCCACTTCCCTTTTCTTCGAAGACGCCAGAATCCCCGCCGACGGCCTTTTGGGAGGCCTTAATCAAGGCCTGAAAGTGGCCCTGGCCGTCCTGGACGGCGCCCGGGTGGGCGCGGCGGCCCAGGCCGTGGGCCTGGGCCGGGGAGTAATGGCCCAGGCCCTGGACTACGCCAAGCGCCGGGAGCAATTCGGCCAACCCCTGACCGGATTTCAGGCCATCCAATTCAAACTGGCGGACATGGCCACCGACCTGGAAGCCGCGGCCCTGCTGACCCTGAAAGCCGCCTGGCAGAGAGACCAAAACCAGCCCTACGGCAGCGCCGCGGCCATGGCCAAAAAGTTCGCCACCGACGCGGCCATGCAGGCCGCCCTGGAAGGGGTGCAAATCCTGGGGGGCTACGGCTACCTTGCCGACTACCCCATGGAACGCTACTTCCGGGACGCCAAGGCCGGCCAAATCTACGAAGGCACCAACGAAATCATGCGGCTGATAATTGCCAGGGAGTTGCTGAAGAAGTAATTGAGGGAGGGGGCCAGGGGCCGACGGCCCCCGCCCCCCCGCCTTCCCCTCAAAACCATCCAAAGGACCTGTCATGCAAAAAGAGCGGTTGTCTCCAGGCTTGATCCAGGTTTACACCGGAAATGGCAAGGGCAAAACCACCTGTGCTCTGGGTTTGGCCTTCCGGGCCGTGGGTCAGGGGTTTAAGGTCTTCATGGTGCAATTCATGAAAGGGAGGGAAACCGGGGAAATCCGGGCCTCGGCCCGCCTGGCCCCGGACCTGACTATCCGCTCTTTCGGACGGCCCGGCCTGGTGAATTTGCGCTCTCCTGCGCCGAAAGACCTGGCTTTACTCCAGGAAGCCTGGGACCTGGCCCGGCAAGTCATCACCGCCGGGGACCATGACCTGGTCATCCTGGACGAAATCAACCTGGCCCTGACTTTCAAACTCCTGCCTTTAGAGGAAGTCCTGGAAACCCTGCGCCGGCGTCCCCCCTGGGTGGAAGTGGTCCTCACCGGCCGCCAGGCCCCCCCGGAACTTATCGACCTGGCCGACCTGGTCACCGAACTGACGCCCTTGAAACACTACTACACCGCCGGCACCCCCGCCCGCCGGGGGATAGAGTGGTGAGGAGTGGGGGAGGGGGCTAAGGGCCGGTGGGCCCT